>NZ_CP059692.1:0-312500 GCF_014058705.1 Aureimonas mangrovi | reverse complement strand
CGGCAAAACCCTCAGGCCCGCCTCAAAGCATCCAAAGACACTTCGTAAAATCAAAGCCGACAAACACGGAAGGCGCAAAACCGAGCCGACCGATCAACCCCCGGAGAAAAACCCCCGAAACCCAACCGTCAGCTCAACTTTCCGGCTCAACTCCCAGAACCATCAGGTCCCGGCCGCCTCGCCCCGGCGCCACCGCCGTCGTCGATGAGCGGCTTATAAAAGCACTCGGGGCCGAACGTCAACACCCCTCAGCGCGAAAAAGTGCTCCGGGCGCAAAAATCGTCATCACGGCGTCATTGCCCGTCTGCTCTATGTGAGGCTTCGGCCCCCGATCTTCCATCTTTTGCAGGGCGCGGCGCCGATAGGGCGCCGCGCCCGCGACGGCCTCTCAGACGAGCGCCGCGTCCAGCGTCACCTCGATCGCACCGAGGGCCTTGGAGATCGGACAGCCCTCCTTGGCCTTCTTGGCGAGCTCCTGGAACTTGCCGTCCTCGATGCCGGGGACCTTGGCCTCCAGCGTGATCGCGCTCGACTTCACCGTGAAGCCGCCGGCTTCCTGTTCCACCGTCACCACCGCGCGCGCCTTCAGCTCGTCAGCTGGTGTGCCGTTCTCGGCGAGGAAGTGCGAAAGCTGCATGGCGAAGCAGCCCGAATGGGCGGCCGCCAGGAGCTCCTCGGGATTGGTGCCCGACTTGCCGCTTTCGTCCTCGAAGCGAGCCTTGAAGGAGTAGCCGTGCTTGTCGAGCGCGCCCGACTGGGTCGTGATCGTGCCCTTGCCGTCACCGAGCGCGCCGTTCCAGATGGCGGTTGCGTGTCGTTTCATGAGATATCTCCCTGGCCGCGTGGACAGTCTTGTGGGGCCGCGGGGGCGGCCATGCCGGGTGCGAAGATGGAGACGGGTCGCCGCGCGTCCAGAGGACCGCCCGAAAACCGTGGCACATTCATGGAAAGCGTAATGCGTCGATTCGCGGTGTTGTGGTGAAGCGTTTACGGCTTGTCCGTCATCTTCGCCCTCGGCCCCGAACCGCAACTGCCGGGAGATCTCGATGTCTGCGACCCACGCACTGATTCCCGCCTCGCCTGCCGTGATGGAGCGCAAGCGCGAATGGCTGGCGCGCCTTGCAGGCGAACGTGGGGCGAGCGCGAACACCGTGGAGGCCTACGAGCGGGACCTGCGCCAGTTCCTGGTCTTTCTGGCCGCCGATCTCGGCCGCCCGGCCGAACTGGGCGATCTTGCCGACATCACGCCGCAGCGTCTTCGCGGCTTTCTGGCCGGCCGCCGGCGCGAAGGCGCGGGCTCGCGAAGCCTCGGACGCGGGCTGGCGGGGCTGCGCTCCTTCCTGCGCCATCTGGAGCGCGAGGGCCTCGCCTCGAGCGCAGGCGCCAACGCATTGCGCGCGCCGAAGGCAGAGCGCGGCCTGCCGCGGCCGCTGGCGCGCGCCGACGCCCTGGCCGTCGCAAGCGAGGCGGGTGCGATGGCGGCCGAGCCGTGGATCGCGGCGCGCGACGTCGCGGTGCTGACCCTCCTCTACGGCTGCGGGCTGCGCATCTCCGAAGCGCTGTCCATGCCGGGCGACAGTTTCGCCGATCCGAAGGCGCGTTCGATGCGCGTCCTCGGCAAGGGCGGCAAGGAGCGGCTGGTGCCGCTGCTGCCGGCCGTCCTGCAGGCATGCGCGGACTACCGCCGCCTCTGCCCCTTCGTCCTGTCGGCCGACGAGCCCTTCTTCCGCGGCGCGCGGGGCGGGCCGCTGCGCGCGCAGATCGTCCAGCGGGCGATGGTGCGTCTGCGCGGCCTTCTCGGCCTGCCCGATTCGGCAACGCCCCATGCGCTGCGCCATTCCTTCGCGACGCATCTTTTGGCCGCCGGCGGCGATCTGCGCGCCATCCAGGATCTCCTCGGCCACGCGTCTTTGTCCACCACGCAGACCTACACCGCCGTCGACGCCGCGCGGCTGATGAACGTCTACGAGACGGCCCATCCCCGCGCGCGACGGCGCGAGGGATCGACGCGCACGGGCTGACGGAAGCTTCAGGCTTTGGTCACCGCGCCGTGTGAGGGTGCGACGAACACCTCCGGAGCCTTCGATGACCCAGATGCACCGCGCCCGCCCCATCACGGAGCGCGCAGCCGACGCGGCCTTCGCCGCCCTCAATGCAGTGCCCGCCTTGCTGTGCGCCGCGCTTGTCCTCGCTCCCGTCTTCGCGTCCGCGCAGGAAGCCCCGGCCTGCGATGAGGGCACCAGCCTTTACGACGGCCTGCCGCAGGAGCTTCGCGCCGCGATCGAGCACGAGGCGGCGGCGGTGCCGAACGGCGAGGGTCGGCTGTTCCGGATCACCGGCCGCGACGGCGCGGCTGATTCGTTCCTGTTCGGCACGATGCATCTGTCCGACCCGGCCGTCCTCGCGCTGCCGGCGCCCGCGCAGGCCGCCTTCGAGACCGCCGGCCAGCTCGTCGTCGAGACCACCGAGATCGCGGATGAGGCGGGCGTCGCGGCCGCCGTCCTCGCCCGGCCCGACCTGACGCTGCTGCCTGCGGGCACGCGCCTGACCGACCTCGTCGCCGAGCCCGAGCGCGCCGAACTGGAACAGGCGCTCGCCGGGATCGGCATGCCGGCCGATGCGGTCGGCACGCTGCAGCCCTGGTTCCTCACCGCCGGCCTCGTCGTGCCGCCCTGCGAGCTCGCGCGACAGGCGGCGGGCGAAACCGTCCTCGACCTCGCGTTCCTGCGGCGCGCCGAGGAAGACGGCAAGTCCGTGCATGGGCTCGAGACGGCCGTCGAACAACTCGAGGCCATCGCCTCGATGCCGCTCGACCTGCAGGCCGAGAACCTCGTCGCGACCCTCGCCATCCGCGACCGCCTGCCGGACATCTTCGCGACCATGATCGCGCTCTACGGCGAAGGGCGGATCGGGGCGATCACGCCGACGGTGGAGCATCTGGCGCCCTCCGGCTCCAGCGATGCCGCATCGCTTGCGGTCACCGCCGGCTTCGAGGACCGCGTCGTCACACGGCGCAACCACGTGATGGCCGAGCGCATGGCACCGATGCTCGACGAAGGCGGCGCCTTCGTCGCAGTCGGCGCGCTGCATCTGCCCGGCGAGGAGGGCATCGTCGAGCTCCTGCGCGCGAAAGGCCGTGAGGTCGAGCGCGCAGACTGAACGCGGCTCATCGACGGCGTCGTCCGGCGATGCGGGTCCAGGTCCCGCTTTGATTCACGTGAAACACGTCATCGAAATGTCATCTGTCCGTTACCCGTCCGTCGCCGGTTGCCTTTATCGGCGGTCGCGTTCCATCAGACGCGAAGGTGATCATCTCATGACCAAGCTTTTCAAGGCGGGCCTTCTGGCCGCGTCTGTCCTCGCAACGCCCGCGCTTGCGCAGGAATACGTGTCGCCCTACGCCTATCCGCAGCCCGAGGAAGGCGGCGAGTTCAACGCTGTCATCGAGATTCCGGCGGGCTCCTTCACCAAGTACGAGATCAACGCCGAAACTGGTCACGTCTTCGTCGACCGCTATCAGGTCATGCCGGTCGTCTACCCGGCCAACTACGGCTCGATCCCGTCCTCGCTCGGCGGCGACGGCGATCCGCTGGACGCCATCGTCTACACCCGCGAGCCGATCGTGCCTGGCGCGCTGATCCGTGTGCGCGCCATCGGCACGCTCAACATGATCGACGGCGGCGAGGAAGACGACAAGATCATCGCGGTTCCGGTCTCGGACGTCGACCCGCAGTACGACGCCATCCAGGAACTGTCGGACATGCCGGCGGCCGAAATCGATCGTCTCGAGGCGTTCTTCCGCGTCTACAAGCAGCTCCCCGAGGGCCGCAAGGTCGTCGAGCTGACGGGCTATGAGGATGCCGCGACGTCGGTCGCGATGGTCGATGAAGCGATCGAGGCCTACCGCACGCAGGATTCGGCCGCGAACGACAATGCCGAAGCCGGCGCGGAAGGCGAGAGCGCCGCGCAGTAACGAGCTTGCCGGCGCCTCCGAACTGGAGGGCCGGCAAACGAAAAAGGCCGCTGCGCGTCGTCCCGCGCAGCGGCCTTTTTCTTGTCGGTTCCGAGGCTGGCGGCCAGGCCGCCGGCCGCCTCTCCCCTCAGATGTGGATCGGCTTGGCAAAGGCCGCGAAGGCAGCCTCGCGCATCGCCTCGGACATGGTCGGATGCGCGTGGCAGGTGCGCGCGAGATCCTCGGACGAGCCGCCGAACTCCATCAGCACGGCCGCCTCTGCGATCAGCTCGCCCGCGCCGCGTCCGAGGACATGGACGCCGAGCACCCGGTCGCTCGTCTTGTCGGCGAGAATCTTCACGAAGCCGTCGGTCGAGAGCATGGCGCGCGCGCGCCCGTTCGCCATGAAGGGGAACTTGCCCACCTTGTACTCAATGCCGTCCGCCTTCAGCTCCTCTTCGGTGCGCCCCACGGAGGCGACTTCGGGCTGGGTATAGACGACAGAGGGGATCACGCCGTAGTTCACATGGCCGTGCTGGCCGGCCAGGATTTCGGCGAGCGCGACGCCCTCGTCCTCGGCCTTGTGGGCGAGCATCGGGCCCTTCACCACGTCGCCGATGGCGTAGATGCCGTCGACATTGGTCTTGTAGCCGGCGTCGATCTCGACGCGCCCGGCCTTGTCGCGCTGAACGCCCACCTCGTCGAGGCCGAGCCCGTCTGTGAAGGGCCGTCGGCCGGTCGCGACCAGCACGACGTCGGCCGAGACGGTCTCGGCCTCCCCGCCTTTCGCGGGCTCGAACGTGACGGAGGCCTTGCCGCCTTCGGAGACGATGCCCGTTACCTTGGCGCCGAGCTTGAAGGTCATGCCCTGCTTGGCCAGCAGCTTCTGGAAGGCGGTGGAGACCTCGCCGTCCATCGGGCCGAGGACCTTATCGAGATATTCGACCACCGTCACCTTGGCGCCGAGGCGCCCCCAGACCGAGCCGAGCTCGAGGCCGATCACGCCGCCGCCGACGACCACCATCGTCTCCGGCACACGGGAAAGCGCGATCGCATGGTCGGAGGAGACCACGGTCTCGCCGTCGAACTCGACGTCCATTCCCGGGATGCCGGCAACCTCGGAGCCCGTGGCGATGACGATCGCCTTGGTCTTCAGCGTGCGCGCGGCACCGTCCTCGCCAGCGACCTCGACCTCGCCCGCCGCCTTAATGCGGCCGGTGCCGATGATGCCCTCGATCTTGTTCTTCTTGAACAGGAAGGCGATGCCGTCGACATTCGACTTCACCGTCTTGTCCTTGTGCCCCAGCATCGTCTCGAGGTTGAGCTTCGGCGCGACCTCGATGCCGAGCTCGGCGAAATTGTGCCCGGCTTCCTCGAACATTTCGGAAGCGTGCAGCAGGGCCTTCGACGGAATGCAGCCGACGTTCAGGCAGGTGCCCCCATAGGTCTTGCGCTTCTCCACGACGGCCACCTTGAGGCCGAGCTGCGCCGCCTTGATGGCGCAGACGTAGCCGCCGGGGCCGGAACCGATGACGACAAGGTCGAAGGCGCTGTCTTGGGTGTCGGACATGAGCGAGAGAATCTTTCGTTTATCGCGGTCAGAAAAGGAAGCGGATCAACATAAGGGCCAGCCCGAACATCGACGTCAGGAAGGCGATCGAGCGCACGTAGCGAACCCCGAACAGATAGAGCGGCAGGTAGGCGACACGGGCGATCAGCCACAGCCACGCGCCCAGCGCTCCGATGCCGCCTGTCTCGTCGATGACGGAGAGGCCGAGGGCGAGCGCGATGAAGGCAGGCCAGGTCTCCTTGAAGTTGTCGAGCGCGCGCTGGGCCCGGCCCGCCATCGTCCCGAGCGGCTTGGCCTCCCCGTCGCGTGGGCCGGCGTTCCAGTCGATGCCGCGCTCGCGCGTGGCAAGATTGCCCTGCAGCGCGATATGTACCACGAGAAGGATGATGGAGAGTGCGAGGACGACGAGTTCTGCGGGCATCGCGGTCACAGCCCCTCCTGCGGGCAGTCGCCGACGGCGCTGTCGAGGGAGGCGGTCGTCTCCTCCAGCTTGCCGGCGATGATGCGGATCGGGCTGAAGGGCGGCTCGATCTGCGCGGCGGGCTGCACCTGGCGCGTCTCGTAGCAGCCGGTGAAGACGCTGACCGTCCCGTCCTCGGCCGTCGCCTCGACAGCGACCGGCACCGAGCCGTAGAGGGAGCCGGCCGCGCCCTCGCCGGTCACCTCACCCAGCTTCAGGCGCACATGCGCTGTCTGCTCGTAGCCGGCCGAGAAGCGTTCGGGGTCGGCGACCACGCCCTCGTCGAAATAGGACCAGGCGCGCAGATATTCCCGCCGCTCGATGGCGTTGTAGAGGGATTGGATGAGGGCGCCCGGGTCCGAACGGTCATCTTTGTAGACGGGAACGTCCTGCGCCACAGCGCTCGCGCCCGGGTGGAGCGCGAGGAGAAGCGTCGCGAGGGCGAAGGTGTTTCGACCGGTCGGCACGCCTGCTCCTTCCCTGGATCGTCCGCTTCCTCCGCCGACAGGTAGAGGAGGAAGCGGCATCGTCACCGCTAGAGGTCGAGGACGAGACGCTCCGGATCCTCGAGCGAATCCTTCACGCGCACCAGGAACGTGACGGCCTCCTTGCCGTCGACGATGCGGTGGTCGTAGGAGAGCGCCAGATACATCATCGGCCGGATCTCGACCTTGCCGCCGATCGCCATCGGCCGCTCCTGGATCTTGTGCATGCCGAGGATGCCCGACTGCGGCGCGTTCAGGATCGGCGTCGACATCAGCGAGCCGTAGACGCCGCCGTTCGTGATGGTGAACGTGCCGCCCTGCATGTCGGCCATCGACAGCGTGCCGTCGCGGGCCGCCTTGGCAAGGCGTCCGAGCTCCTTCTCGATCTCGGCGATCGTCATCTGGTCCGCGTCGCGCACCACCGGCACTACGAGGCCCTTATCCGTGCCCACGGCCATGCCGATATGGGCATAGTTCTTGTAGATGAGGTCGGTGCCGTCGATCTCGGCGTTCACCGCCGGGATCTCCTTCAGCGCATGGGTGATCGCCTTGGTGAAGAAGCCCATGAAGCCGAGCTTCACGCCGTGCTTCTTCTCGAACAGATCCTTGTACTTCTTGCGCAGCTCCATCACCGCGGTCATGTCGACCTCGTTGAAGGTCGTCAGCATGGCGGCGGTGTTCTGCGCGTCCTTCAGGCGCCGCGCGATCGTCTGGCGCAGGCGGGTCATCTTCACCCGCTCCTCGCGCGAGGCATCGTCGCCCGAAGACGGCGCACGCGGCGCGGCGGGCGCCTTGGCCTCGGCACCGCCCGTCACGCCCTTCGAGATGGCGTCGAGAACGTCGCCCTTCAGCACCTGCCCGCGCTTGCCCGAGCCCTCGACGTCGGAGGCCGAGAGATTCTTCTCGCTCATCAGTTTCTGCGCCGAGGGCGCGGCCGGCATGTCGCCGCCTTTGGCCGCATCGGCCGGAGCCGGCGCCGCGTTGCCGTAGCCCTCGGTCTTGCCCGACGCGGCTTCCGCCTTCGCGGGCTCGGACGGCTTCTCGGTCGGAGCCTTCGCGCCGCCGGCGGCCGCGCCCTCGCCTTCGCCGATCATCGCGATCAGCGCGCCGACCTCGACCGTCTCGCCCTCCTGCACGACGATCTCGGCGAGGACGCCGGCGGCGGGCGCCGGCACCTCGACCGTGACCTTGTCGGTCTCGAGCTCGGCGACGGTCTCGTCCTGCTCGACGCGCTCGCCCGCCTTCTTGAACCACTTGCCGATCGTGGCTTCGGTGACGCTTTCGCCGAGGGTGGGGACTTTGACTTCGATGCTCATCGGGGGCTTTTTCCAGATCGTTGAGGGCGCGGGCGGGCGTGTTCGTTAGGACTTTGCGGCGTCGGGGTTGCCGAGCGCCTCCTCGAGGAAGGCCTCGAGCTGGGCGAGATGCTTCGACATGGTGCCGACGGCCGGCGATGCGGCCGGCGGGCGCCCCGCATAGCGCGCGCGGCGCTTTGGCGCGCCGGTGCGGTCGAGCACCCACTCAAGATAGGGCTCGATGAAGCTCCATGCACCCATGTTCTTGGGCTCTTCCTGGCACCAGACGATCTCGGCGTCCTTGAAGCGCGAGAGCTCGTTGATGAGCGTCTTGGCCGGGAACGGATAGAGCTGCTCGACGCGCAGGAGATAGACGTCGTCCAGCCCGCGCTTCTCGCGCTCGTCGAGAAGGTCGTAATAGACCTTGCCGGTGCACAGGACCACGCGGCGGATCCTGCCGTCCTTGGCAAGCTTCACCGCGCTGCCCTTCTTCGTCTCCGCGTCGTCGAGGAGAACGCGGTGGAAGGCGGTGTCGCCGGCCATGTCCGAAAGCTCGGACACGGCGCGCTTGTGGCGAAGCAGCGACTTCGGCGTCATCAGGATCAGCGGCTTGCGGAAGTCGCGCTTCATCTGGCGGCGCAGGATGTGGAAGTAGTTCGCCGGCGTCGTGACGTTGGCGACCTGCATGTTGTCCTGCGCACACGCCTGCAGGAAGCGCTCCAGGCGCGCCGAGGAGTGCTCGGGACCCTGCCCCTCGTAGCCGTGCGGCAGGAGCATGACGAGGCCCGACATGCGCAGCCACTTCGCCTCACCGGAGGAGATGAACTGGTCGATCACCACCTGCGCGCCGTTCACGAAGTCTCCGAACTGCGCTTCCCACAGCGTCAGGGCGTTCGGCTCGGCGAGCGAATAGCCGTATTCGAAGCCGAGCACGGCCTCTTCGGAGAGCATCGAGTTGATGACCTCGAAGGAGGCCTGGCCCTTCTGGATATTGGCGAGCGGGATGTAGCGGTTCTCGTTCTCCTGGTCGTAGAGCACCGAATGGCGCTGCGAGAAAGTGCCGCGTTCCGAGTCCTGGCCGGACAGGCGCACCGGGTTGCCCTCCGCCATGATCGAGCCGAAGGCCAGCGCCTCGGCTGTCGCCCAGTCGATCGGCTCCCCGGCCTCGATGGCCTTGGCGCGGTTCTCGAGGAAGCGCCCGATCGTGCGGTGGACGTTGAAGCCCTCCGGGATCTCGGTGAGCTTCCTGCCGATCTCCTTCAGCCGCTTCATGTCGACGCCGGTCATGCCGCGGCGCGGCTCGTCCTCGTCGTCGGCGCGGCGCATGCCGGACCACGCGCCGTCCAGCCAGTCGGCCTTGTTCGGCAGATAGGCCTGGCCCGCCTCGAACTCGGCGTCGAGATGCTGGCGCCATTCGGCGCGGCGCGCGTCGACGTCGTCCTGCGTGAGGACGCCTGCCTCCACCAGCTTCCTGGCGTAGAGCTCCAGCGTCGTCTCGTGGTTGCGGATGGTCTTGTACATGATCGGCTGGGTGAACGCGGGCTCGTCGCCCTCGTTGTGGCCGAAGCGGCGGTAGCAGAAAATGTCGATGACCACCGGCTTGTGGAAGGTCTGGCGGTACTCGATCGCCACCTTCGCCGCGTAGACGACCGCCTCCGGATCATCGCCGTTGACGTGGAAGATCGGCGCCTCGACCATCTTGGCGACGTCGGAGGGGTACGGCGAGGAGCGCGAGAAGCGCGGGTTCGTCGTGAAGCCGATCTGGTTGTTGATGATGACGTGGACCGAGCCGCCGACGCGGTGGCCGCGCAGGCCCGAGAGGCCGAAACACTCGGCCACGACGCCCTGGCCGGCGAAGGCCGCGTCGCCATGGATCAGGAGCGGCAGAACCTGATTGCGGATTTCCTGCGGCACGACGTCGGTGCGCGTGCGCCCGTAGATCTGGTCCTGCTTGGCGCGCGCCTTGCCGAGCACCACCGGGTTGACGATCTCGAGATGCGAAGGGTTCGCCGTCAGCGACAGGTGGACCTTGTTCTGGTCGAACTCGCGGTCGGACGAGGCACCCAGATGGTACTTCACATCGCCCGAGCCTTCCACGTCGTCGGGCTTGAACGAGCCGCCCTTGAACTCGTGGAAGATCGCGCGGTGGGGCTTGGCCATCACTTGGGAGAGGACGTTCAGGCGGCCGCGATGGGCCATGCCGAGGACGATCTCCTTGAGGCCGAGCTGGCCGCCGCGCTTGATGATCTGCTCGAGCGCGGGGATCAGCGCCTCGCCGCCGTCGAGGCCGAAGCGCTTTGTGCCCTTGTACTTGACGTCGAGGAACTTCTCGAAGCCCTCCGCCTCGATCAGCTTGTTCAGGATCGCGCGCTTGCCCTCGGGCGTGAAGTCGACGCCCTTGTCCGGGCCCTCGATCCGCTCCTGAATCCACTGCTTCTCGGAGGGGTTCGACATGTGCATGAACTCCACGCCGATCGTGGAGCAGTAGGTGCGCTGGAGGATGTCCACGATCTGGCGGATCGTGGCGAACTCCATGCCGAGCACGTTGTCGATGAAGATCTTGCGGTCGTAGTCGGCGGCCGTGAAGCCGTAATTCTCGGGCGAAAGCTCGTTGTAGTCCTCGTCGGGCTGCGTCGCGAGACCGAGTGGGTCGAGCTTGGCGTGCAGGTGTCCGCGCACGCGGTAGGCGCGGATCAGCATCAGGGCGCGCAGCGTGTCGCGCGTCGCCTGTCCGACCTCGCCGTCCTTCAGCGCGACGCCGTCCGGCTTGGACTTCTCACGGACCTGCTTGCCGACCTTGGCTTCCGCCTCGGCCCAGTTGCCGTCGAGCGCGGAGACGAGGTCGTCATTGGCGGCGATCGGCCAGTTGGCACGCTCCCAGGAGGGGCCGGCGGCGTTCTTCTGGACGGTCGCCTTGTCCTCCTTCAGTTCCTTGAAGAAGTCCTGCCACTCGGGCGCCACCGAGGCCGGGTCGTTCTCGTAGGCCGCGTGCAGCCCCTCGATATAGTCGGCGTTGCCGCCGTAGAGGAAGGAGGTCAGCGCAAAGGTCTCGTTCGCGGGGTTGCGTGCCATCTGTCGTCCGTCGGCGCCGGCATCCCGGTCGCCGCCTCCTTGAAGCCTCAAAGGCAGGCGGGCCCCTGCCCACCTGCCGGTTCATTCAATCCGTTATGCGGGCACCGGCGGTGCCGGCATAACGCGGCTTACCCAAAACCAGTAAAGATGCCCCTTTCATGGTGCCTCCCTGCCGGCTTCGGGCCTTTTTCAGCCCTTCAGCACCTCGACCAGCGTCTTGCCGAGGCGCGCGGGCGAGGGCGAGACCCTGATGCCGGCCGCTTCCATCGCCGCGATCTTGGATTCCGCGTCGCCCTTGCCGCCGGAGACGACGGCGCCGGCATGGCCCATCGTGCGGCCCTTGGGCGCCGTGCGGCCCGCGATGAAGCCCGCCATCGGCTTGCTTCGGCCCTTCTTCGCCTCGTCGATGAGGAACTGCGCGGCGTCTTCCTCGGCGGAACCGCCGATCTCGCCGATCATGATGATCGACTGCGTCGCCTCGTCGGCGAGGAACATCTCGAGGACGTCGATGAACTCGGTGCCCTTCACCGGGTCGCCGCCGATGCCGACGGCCGTGGTCTGGCCGAGGCCCTCGTTCGAGGTCTGGAACACGGCCTCGTAGGTCAGCGTGCCGGAGCGCGAGACAATGCCGACATTGCCCTTCTTGAAGATCGAGCCGGGCATGATGCCGATCTTGCACTCCTCCGGCGTCAGGATGCCGGGGCAGTTCGGGCCGAGAAGACGCGAGTTGGAGCGCTCGAGGCGCGCCTTGACCTTCACCATGTCGGACACCGGGATGCCCTCGGTGATGCAGACGATGAAGGGCACCTCGGCGTCGATCGCCTCGATGATGGCCGCGGCCGCGCCGGCCGGCGGCACGTAGACGACCGAGGCGTCGGCACCGGTCCGCTCGCGCGCTTCGGCGACGGAGGCGAAGATCGGCAAGCTCGTGCCGTCGAGGCCCGAGGACCAGCTCTCGCCGCCCTTCTTGGGGTGGACGCCGCCCACCATCTGCGTGCCGTAATAGGCCAGCGCCTGCTCGGTGTGGAAGGTGCCGGTCTTGCCGGTCAGGCCCTGCACGATGACCTTGGTGTTCTTGTCGACGAGAATGGACATGGTTTTTTGCGAGACTCCGAAAGGGTCGATCAGCAGAAGTGCTTCGAAAGCGGAAACGGGGCAGGTCGACGCGCGACCGGCCTGTGACGTCAGCCGATCGCCGCGACGATCTTCTGGGCGGCGTCGTCGAGGTCGTCGGCCGCAGTGATGGCAAGGCCCGATTCGTTGAGGATCGCCTTGCCCTTCTCCACGTTCGTGCCCTCGAGGCGCACGACCAGCGGCACCTTAAGGCCGACTTCCTTGACGGCCGCGACCACGCCCTCGGCGATGACATCGCAGCGCATGATGCCGCCGAAGATGTTGACGAGGATGCCCTTCACCGCCGGATCGGCCGTGATGATCTTGAAGGCCGCCGCGACCTTTTCCTTGCTCGCGCCGCCGCCGACGTCGCAGAAGTTCGCCGGTTCCTTGCCGTAGAGCTTGATGATGTCCATCGTCGCCATGGCGAGGCCCGCGCCGTTCACCATGCAGCCGATATTGCCGTCGAGCGCCACATAGGCGAGGTCCCACTTGGAGGCCTCGATCTCCTTGGCGTCCTCTTCGGTCTCGTCGCGCAGCGCGCGGATGTCGTCATGACGGAACAGCGCGTTGCCGTCGAAGGAGACCTTGGCGTCGAGCACGCGCAGGTGCCCGTCGGTCATCACGATCAGCGGGTTGACCTCGAGAAGCGCCATGTCCTTCTCGACGAAGGCCTTGTACAGCGCCGGGAACAGGCTCTTGCCGTCCTCGGCGGCCGCCCCGTCCAGCTTCAGCGCGTCGGTGATCTTGGCGACGTCGGCGTCCGTCACGCCCTTCTCGGCGTCGATCGCGACATTGACGATCTTCTCCGGCGTGTCGTGGGCCACCGCCTCGATGTCCATGCCGCCTTCGGTCGAGACGACGAAGGCGACCTTGCCGACCGCGCGGTCGACGAGGATCGAGAGGTAGAGCTCGCGGTCGATATCGGCGCCGTCCTCGATGTAGAGGCGGTTCACCTGCTTGCCGGCGTCGCCGGTCTGGGCGGTGACGAGCGTGTTGCCGAGCATCTCGCGCGAATGCGCGACCACTTCCTCGACCGACTTGGCGAGGCGCACGCCGCCCTTGGCGCCCTCGCCCAGTTCCTTGAACTTGCCCTTGCCGCGCCCGCCGGCGTGGATCTGGCTCTTCACGACATAGAGCGGGCCGGGAAGCTGCTTGGCGGCGGCCTCCGCCTCGTCGGCCGAGGTGATCGCCACGCCCTGCGCGACAGGAGCGCCGAAGCCCTTGAGGACCTGCTTGGCCTGATATTCGTGGATGTTCATGGAAAGCTCAGTCCCCCAGCTGGGATCGAAAAAGAAAAAAGGCCGCCCGGTTCGCGGGCGGCCGAGAGTGTTACTTCAGGTTCGGGGCAATGCCCTGGCAGGCTTCCATCAGCCCCTTCACGGAGCCGACCGACTTCTCGAATTGGGCCTTCTCGTCGCCGTCGAGCTCGATCTCGAGAACCCGCTCGACGCCGCCGGCGCCGATCACGCAGGGCACGCCGACATACATGTCGTTCTGGCCGTACTGGCCGGACAGGGCCGCGGCGCAGGGCAGCACGCGCTTCTTATCCTTGAGGTAGCTCTCGGCCATCTCGATCGCCGAGGCGGCCGGCGCGTAGTAGGCCGAGCCGGTCTTGAGGAGGCCGACGATCTCGGCGCCGCCGTCACGGGTGCGCTGGACGATCTCCTCCAGGCGCTCGGCCGTGCACCAGCCCATCTTCACGAGGTCGGTCAGCGGGATGCCGGCCACCGTCGAGTAACGCGTCAGCGGCACCATCGTGTCGCCGTGGCCGCCGAGCACGAAGGCCGTGACGTCCTCGACCGAGACGTCGAATTCCGTGGCGAGGAAGGTGCGGAAGCGCGAGGAGTCGAGCACGCCGGCCATCCCGACGACCTTCTCCTTCGGGAGGCCGGAGAACTTCTGCAGCGCCCAGACCATCGCGTCGAGAGGGTTGGTGATGCAGATCACGAAGGCGTTCGGCGCATACTGCTTGATGCCCGCACCGACCGATTCCATCACCTTGAGGTTGATGCCGAGCAGGTCGTCGCGGCTCATGCCGGGCTTGCGCGGCACGCCAGCGGTGACGATGCACACGTCCGCGCCCTCGATGGCCGAATAGTCGTTGGCGCCCGAGAGCCTGGCGTCGAAGCCCTCGACCGGGCCGGACTGCGCGATGTCGAGCGCCTTGCCCTGCGGCGTGCCCTCGGCGATGTCGAACAGGACGATGTCGCCGAGCTCCTTCAGGCTCGCCAGATGCGCGAGCGTGCCGCCGATCATGCCGGAACCGATGAGTGCGATCTTTGCACGGGCCATGAAAGCTCTTTCCTCTCGTCGGGAGGAACGCGTCCTCCCCGTGTCTGGAACCGTCGCTAGGCCGCAGGCCGGGCGAAGACGGCCGACGTCGCGCACCACTCCAGCGCGCGAGGCGTCGATCGCCGCGACCGATTACGCACCCGCGAGCAAAGATTCAACCGGAGAATTAACGCCTGAACGAATTCAACCGGTTAAATGAAAAATCGCTTACGTAAACGTCAAATGAATAGCATTGTGCGTTCCTGCACTTGACCGGGATACCTAGCCCTCACCGGGGGTTGGGCGTAATGACGGTTTCGTCGGGCCTTGCCCCTGCCCGTAAGGCGAAGCATTAACATCGATCATGGCACCCGGGCGAGGTCGTCTGGCACTTCGTCGCCCGAAGGGTGCGCCAGCGCAGACGTTTCGCGGGTATCGACATGGCGAACACGCATCTTCTCGCGAGCTTCTTCAACGGCCTCGGCCTCATGGCGCTCGTTGCCGTTCTCTACGGCACCATCCAGCGCCTGCCGGCCACGCGCCTGCAGCGTGCCGTCCTGCACGGGCTCGTCTTCGGCGGCGGCGCCATCGCCGCCATGATGACGCCGACCATGCTCCTGCCCGGCGTCATCATCGATGTGCGCACCATCATGGTCGGCATGGCGGCAGCCTTCGTCGGCCCGGTCGCCGCCGTGATCACCGGCACCATCGCCGCGGCCTACCGGATCGCGCTCGGCGGCTCGGGCGTTCCGATCGCGCTCGGAACGCTCCTCATGTCGCTGACCGTCGGGCTCGTCTGGCGCCAGCTCTGGTTCAAGCGCCATTCGGTCACGGCGCTCGGCCTTTTCTATCTCGGCCTCGGCCTGTCGCTGAACGCGGGCTTCGTTCTCGTCCTCCTCGGCTCAGTCGAACTCGGCTACGTTCTCACCGTCGTGAGCAGCCTCGCAGGCTCGGCGCTCTTCGCCACGCAGGTCCTCGGCGCGATGATGACGCGCGAGAACAAGCTGATCGCGCGCGAGAAGGCGCTGGCCGACGACGCACTGACCGATCCTCTGACGCGCCTGCCGAACCGGCGCGCCTTCGACGCGGCCGAGAAGGGCCTGCGCTCGGCGTCGTGGCGCAAGGGCTTCACGCTGATGATCGTCGACGTCGATCACTTCAAGTCGATCAACGACCGCTACGGCCACGATGTCGGTGATACGGCGCTGTGCGTCCTTGCCGAAACGCTGCGCGCGAGCGCCCGCGTCGGCGACGTGGTGGCGCGCTTCGGGGGTGAGGAGTTCGTGGTCGCCCTCCCCGACACGCATCTGGAGGAGGGCCGAGGCGTCGCGGAGCGCATCCTCACCAATGTGCGCCGCCGCCACATCGCGCTGCCCGATGCCGAGTTCGGCATGACCGTGAGCATCGGCATTGCCCACACCCGCGACGGCGAGGCGATCGCCGCGGCGCTGACGCGCGCCGATGCCGCGCTCTACCGTGCCAAGGCCGAGGGGCGGGACCGCGCCATCGAGGCCGTGCCTCAGATCTCGGCGCCGACGCGCCCTTCGTCGGCGCCTGCGCTCGGCGCCCCGCGCCTCGCCCCCCAGCGCGCGCCGTAATCGTCCGAGCGCATCTCGATCAGGCGCGAGACGGTCCGGTCGAACTCGAAGGCCTCTGTCGTGCCCTTGCGTCCGGCGAACAGCTCGTCGGCCGGAGCCTGCGCGCGGATCACGATCCGCCGGCCGGCATCGTAGAGCGTGTCGACGAGGAGGATGAATCGCTTGGCCTCGTTGCGCCCTTCCAGGCGAGGCAGGTCGTCCACGAACACCGTGTCGAAGCGCGCCGCGATGGCGAGGAAGTCGGCCGCGCCGAGCGATTCTTCGAGGAGTTCGCGCGCGGCGAAGCGCGCGGCCCCCGCGCCTGCGCGCGGCACGGCGAGGCCGCGCCCCTTCATGGACAGCGTCTCGGGCGCCTCGTGCGCGCTGCCGAGCACGGAACGCCAAAGCCCCTTGAAGGCAGCCGACGTCGCCTCCGACAACGGCGAGAGATAGAGATCGTCGCCGCCCAGCGTCTGCAGGCGGTAGTCCGTCGGCGCGTCGACCTCGAAGACGTCCGTGTGCGCCTTCAGGACGGCGACGAAGGGCAGGAAGAGCGGCCGGTTGAGACCGTCCTTGTAAAGGTCGTCGGGCGCCACGTTGGAGGTCGCGACGAGCACGATCCCCTCGGCGAACAGGGCCTCGAACAGGCGCGAGAGGATCATCGCGTCGGCGATGTCGGTGACGGTGAATTCGTCGAAGCACAGGAGCCGCGTCTCGGCGGCCACGGCTTTGGCGACGGGGCCGATCGGATCGTCGCCGCTCGCCTTGCCCGCCTTCACGGCGGCGCGATGGGCCGCGATGCGCTCCTGCACCTCGCCCATGAAGGCGTGGAAGTGGACGCGGCGCTTTCGCGGCTCGGCGCTCTTTTCGAAGAACAGGTCCATCAGCATGGACTTGCCGCGCCCGACCTTGCCGTAGACGTAGACGCCGCGCGGCACCGGCGCGCTCTCGCGCCTGCCGAACAGCCAGCCGAGCGCGCTCTTCTTGGTGGAGAGGGAGGCGCTTCGCAGCTCGCGCTCCAGCGCGTCGAGCCGGTCGGCGAGGGCCTGCTGCACGGGGTCCGGGTCGAGGGCACCGGCGTGCACCTTCGCCTCGATGGCGGCGCGCACGGCCCCGCGCTCGGGCCGCGCCGCCCCATAGCTCTCATGTGCCATGCCGATCAGCCTTTCCGACCCGTCACCCTGCCCTTACAGCCATTCCGATCGGCCACCGGCCGGCGGAAGGGATGTAATCCGAAGGAGAAGCCTCGTCCGGCGAGACGTCCTGGTGCGGGAATGCGAGAACCGGCGCGCAGCGGACTTGGGGTCCGTGAGCACCGGAAGCGCAGCAAACCGCATCAGGCGGCCGTCGGCGTGGCTCGATCCTTTGGATTTACCGGTAGAGGGAGATGGGCTGGCCCCCCGTCGTCGTCCCCTCGTAGCGGGTGCCGCCGGCATTGTTGAGGGTCGCGACCGTGTCGCCCGAGTTGGAGCGCAGCACCACCTGGCTTCCCGAGACGTCCCAGGCGGAGACGTCGGCCACCTGGCCGGGGCAGCCGCGCGAGGCGGCGCGGTAGCCGCCGCTCCACTGGGTCAGCGCCATGAAGATCTGGCAGTTGCCGCCGCCCGAGGAGACGCGCCAGGCGCCCACGAGCCCTTCGCGCGTCACCGGTGCGGCCGAGGCGGTCTGCGTCGGCGCCGCACCCGGCGTGGTCGTGCCGTTTACGGCGGTGCCGTCGGGGTTCAGGACCGGCTGGATCGTCTGCGAGGAGGCCGGCGGCGGGGGCGGGGGCGGAAGCTGGTTGGAATAGACCTGACCGCGCGGCGCGGGGCTCAGCGGGGCGGGCCCGCCGACATTGCCACCGCCGAGCGTCGGTACGCTCTGCTGGCACCCTGCCAGCGCCATCATCGCGGCGAGTGCCGCGCCGGTCTTCGTCCAATGCATCATGGGGGCCGTTCCTCGAGCCGTGCCGTTGTCGGTCATGTTTGTGACGGGTGATCCGTCGCTTTTATCGTTAAACGTATCTTTCGCGCCGATCGCAAGCGTCCAGCCCCGAACGTCGCAAAGTGTGCGAGCTCAGTTCGCGTCGGCGCCCTCGATCAGCGGGCGCTCGAAATCGCCCGTCGCCGGGTTCATCGCCCACAATTCGCCGGACGAGATGTCGAACCAGGCCCCGTGAAGGGTCAGCGTTCCGGCCGCCTCGCGCTCGGCGATGTCGGGGAAGGCGCGAAGATTGGCGAGCGAGTGGCGGATGGAGATGCGCTCCATCGCTGTCTGGCGCTCGCTCGTGGTCATGAACTCGCTGGCGCCCACCGTCTCGGCGGCCGGGCGCACGAGGCTCATCCACTTGCCGATGAAATCGCTCTGCGACAATGGTTCGAAGTCCTGCGTCAGCGCCGCCTGAATACCGCCGCAGCGCCCGTGTCCCATGACGACGATGTGCTTCACCTTCAGCGCCACGACCGCGAATTCCAGCGCGGCCGAGGTGCCGTGGAAGTCTCCGTCCGGCTCGTAGGGCGGCACGAGGTTGGCGACGTTGCGCACGACGAACAATTCGCCCGGCGCCGAGCCGAAGATCGTCTCGGGCGCCGCGCGCGAATCGCAGCAGGCGACGATCATCGTCTCGGGCGCCTGCCCGTCGCGCGCCAGGGCCCGGTACGTCTGCGTCTCGGCGAGGTATCGCCCTTCTATGAAGCTCTTGTAGCCGGCGAGGAGATGGTCGGGCAGAAGCATGGGCGCCTTCTCGTCTTGCAAGTGTCGCCTTTCGGAAGAAGCGCCGGAGGTTCGGCAAGTCAAGGCTTCACGCCCGGATGGCGATCGGCAGGCCGTGGGCGTCGCGGTCGGGCGGGTCGGGGTAGGATACGGCGAGACCTTGAGCATGGCGGCGCGCCGTCACCAGCATCGCCAGCGCGTCGAGAAGGTCGTCGCGGCCTGTGCCGGGCGGAACGTGCGCAAAGGCGGCGCGCGATATGCCCGCCACCGCCAGCAGCGCCTCGCGCTCGTCGAGGCCGTCCGGGTTCGGCCGGTTCTTCACCTTCTTCGGCCGCATTGCCGGCACGCCGCCGTTCATCGCCCGGAAGGCCATCTCGGGGTGACTCTCGATCACCCGCTCCGTGAGCGCCGGGCTTTCGCGCAGCAACGCGTCGATCTCGAGGATCTTGCCGAACAGCATGTAACCCTGGATCGAGACACCGCGCGGCGGGTCGGAGAGCGTGCGCGCCAGCGCGCTGGCCGCGGCGTGGCTTTCGCGCCGGTGCAGTTCGTCGTGGAAGAGGCCGGGCCAGAGCTCGACGGCGGCGCGCGCCGGGATGGAAAAGACGCTCGACTGGCGCATGGCCAGATGCGGCCGCGCCGCCTTCTCGGCAGCCCTGCCGGGGCCGTCGATGCGCTCCGGCAGGCCGATCGGCATGTCGACGGCGATGAGGGCATCGTCCGGCAGGGCTGCCAGAAGATCGGCAAAGCGGGTGAAGACGGCGATGGAGGGCGCCTTGCCGGGATGCTCGATCGCCGCAAGCCAGCCGGCACGGCAGCCGTCGACGCCCGCCAGCGTCCGCTCGGCCGTCAAGCGCGCCGGCCGCCCGGCATGGCGAGGCGCCGCATCTGCACCATCGCCATCGGCGTCTTCAGGCTGTCCGCGTCGGTCTCGAGCGTCAGTTCGTCGGCGCCGCGCTTGGTGGTGCGCGCCAGGATCTCGTAGACTGCCGCCGTCGTCGATTGCAGTGCCTTTTCGGCCGGAAGCCCGGCGAGGGTGCGTGCCAGGAAGACCGCCGCCGTCAGGTCTCCGAGACCGTTCGGCGCGCCGTCGATGCGCCGGTGCTCGGCGAGAATCGCCTCCTGTCCATCGGTGAGGAGATTGCCGATGCCCCCGCGCAGGAGCGGGAAGGCCGAGGTGATCATCACCCGGCCCGGGCCCAGAGAGGCCGCCGCCTCGATCAGATGCGCGTTCGACGACAGCTCCAGCCCGGTGATGAGCTCCAGTTCGAAGCGGTTGGGCGTCGCGATGTCGGCGAGCGGCAGGAGCCGGTCGCGGATCGCCTCCATCGTCTCCGCCGGCTGGTAGAGCCGTCCGCCCGCTTCCGCGCCGTCGCCGATCACCGGATCGCAGATGAAGATCGCGTCCGGCCGCGCCGCGCGCACCGCCTCGATCAGCCGCGCCGCCGGCTCGATCTGGCGCGGCGAGCCGAAATATCCCGTCAGGACGGCCGAAACCTCGCCGAGCCACGGCGCGCCGGCAAGATCGTCGAGAAAGGCCGAAAAGGCCGCATCGTCGGGCACGATGCGCGTCGCCGGGCCGTGGCCGGGGTGCCAAGGCAGGGTGACGGTCGGCACCGACCAGACCGGATGGCCGAGCGTTTCCAGCGCGAAGACGGCTGCGCGGTTGCCCACCGTGCCGCGCGCCACATGGCTGGAGATCGAGATCACCGCCCCGCGGTCGGGCGGCGCGCTGTCGGAGCCCTGAGCCATCATCGCAGCGCCATTCTCAGGGGAGGAGGTAATTCACGACGAACATGACCGCGAGGACGATGCAGGCGGCAAGGCCCGCGAGGCGCCCGATGCGCGTTCCCAGAACCTCGATCCGGTCGTTCGGGTCGGCGTCGGCCCCGGAGAAATGCGCCCTCGCGCCCGTCAGCATCTGCGCCGTGCCGGCGCCGATCTGCGGATCGGTCTCCTGGCGCAGGCGCCGCAGGATGGCGTCCGCCTCCCGCTGTCTTTCGTCGTCGTCGCGATGGCTCATGGTGCCGAAATCTGACCGAAAAGTCCGTGCAGGGCAACCGCTCGCAGGGCATCCCGGCTGTGGACACGGCCGGCTGTCGCACCAGTTTCGCGCCGGCAGGCGATATGCGGAAAAAGACAGGCGGCCGGGGATGGCCGCGCCGAGAGGGGAAGGCAGAACCGATGGCGACGACACCGGACAAAGCGCAGATCATCGAGACGGTCCTTCGCGAGGTGCCGGCCGGGGAGGCACGCGCCACGCTCGTGCCGCTGCTGCTCGCCCGTCCGCCCGCCGAAGACCTGTCCGCCATCACGCCCGCTGCGCTCGCCATCGCCGCCGGGCGTGCTGCCGAGGCGCTGTCGCGCCAGAAGCCGGGCGAGGCGGTCGTCGCGGTCGAAACGCCCGTGGGTTTCGCCAAGGGCGACGAGACGTTGCAGCTCGTGACCGTCGTCACCGACGACCGCGCCTTCCTGTTCGATTCGGTGATCGCCGAGATCGGCGAGACGATGCCCGAGGTGCATTACATCTCGCACCCGATCCTCGACGTCGTGCGCGGGGCGGACGGCGCGGTGAAGAGCTTCGCCGCCGCGCACGACACGGTGCCCGGCGCCAACGATCGCGTCAGCCTCATGCAGATCGCCACCGGCGTGCCGGCGGACCCGCAGGCCGGCGCGCGCCTCGCGGAACGGATCGAGGCGATCCTGCGTCAGATCGCGGCGGCCAACGATGATTTCTACGCGATGCGCGAGCGCACGGCACGCGCCGCCTTCCAGCTCCGGCGCCGTGCGGAGCGCGTCGATACGCAGGGCAACCGCGCCGAGGTCGAGGAGGCGGCCGCCTTTCTCGAATGGCTGACCTCGGACAATTTCATCTTCCTCGGCACGCGCGAATTCGCCTACGAGGAGGAGCCGGAAGGGCGCATCATGCGCCGCCGGCCGGGCTCCGAGCTCGGGATCCTGCGCGACCCGGAGGTGCGCGTCCTGCGCCGCGAGGGGGAGGACGAGGGCGCCAGCGCCGAGCGCCAGGCCTTTCTGGAAGCGCCCTCGCCGCTGATCGTCGCCAAGGCCAACGCCCGTTCGCGCGTCCACCGGCGCGTCTACATGGATTACATCGGCGTCAAGGAATACGACCGCGAAGGCCGGCTCTGTGGCGAGCTGCGCATCGCTGGCCTGTTCACGGCCGCCGCCTACACCCAGCCCGTCCTGTCGATCCCCTATCTGCGCCAGAAGGTGCAGCTCGTCACGATGCGCTTCGGTCTGCAGCCGAAATCGCATTCGGCCAAGGCGCTCGCCAACGCCCTCGAGACCTATTCGCGCGACGAGCTCTTCCAGATCGACGTCGATCTTCTCGAGCGTTTCGTCGGCATCGTCCTCGAACTCGGCGAGCGTCCGCGCGTGCGCGTCCTGCCGCGGGTCGATCCGTTCGACCGTTTCGTCTCGGTTCTCGTCTTCGTCCCGCGCGAGCGCTACGACCAGCGTCTTCGCGAGGAGATCGGCGTCCTCCTGACGCAGGCCTATGACGGCCACGTCTCGGCCTACTACCCCTCCTTCCCCGAGGGTCCGCTCGCACAGGTCCACTTCATCATCGGGCGCACGGGCGGGCCGACGCCGACGCCCGAGCCGGCCGAAATCGAGGCGCGCATCGTCGCCCTGTCCCGCTCCTGGGCGGACGCCTATGCCCGCGCCGTCGCGCGGGCCGGGCGCTCGAACGAGCTTCTGTCCCTCGCGCCCGGCCTGCCGCAGGGCTACCGCGAGGCCGTGGACCCCGCGGAGGCGGTGATCGACGGCGGGCGCATCCACGCTCTGTCGAAGGACGCGCCGCTGGAGGTTGATTTCTACCGCCGCGAGGGCGATCCAGCCGATCTCCTGCGCCTCAAGCTCTACGCCTATGGCGCCCCGCTCTCGCTCTCGACACGCGTTCCGATCCTGGAGAACATGGGCTTCTCGGTCGGCGCCGAGCGCACCTTCGAGATCGCCCGGCCGGACGGCAGCGCCGTCCACCTGCACGACATGGATCTCGCCCGTCAGGGCGGCGGCGACATCGCTCTTTCGGACGCCGGGGCGGCTCTGGAAGCGCTTTACGGGGCGGTCGGCGAGGGGCTGATCGAGAACGACGGCTTCAACGCGCTCGTCCTCCAGGCCGGGCTCACATGGCAGGAGGCGAATGTCCTGCGCGCCTACGGGCGCTATCTGCGCCAGACGGGGCTCGCCTTCACCGACGCCTTCCTCGCCGCCACGCTCCTGCGCCACCCCGCGCTCGCCCGCGCGCTGTTCGATCTCTTCGCCGCCGCCTTCGACCCGGACGCGGCGCGCGAGCCGGCGCCGCCCCGCTCCGAGGAGGGCGAGGAGGACCCGCTCACCGCCCGCGCCCGCGAGCGCGGCGCGAAGGCTTATCGCCTGACGGCGGAGATCCTTGCCGCGCTCGACGAGGTGGACAGTCTCGACGAGGACCGCGTGCTGCGCCGTTTCACGCAAGGCGTGCTGGCGACGCTGCGCACCAATTTCTACGCGCTGGGCGATCCGTCGGCCGAGGCCGAGTCGCGCCCCGGCGCCGTGACGCCCGCGCTTGCCTTCAAGTTCGATCCCCACGCGCTGGACGGCCTGCCGCAGCCTGTGCCCTTCCGCGAGATCTTCGTCTTCGACGCGCGTGTCGAAGGCGTCCATCTGCGCTTCGGGCGCGTCGCGCGCGGCGGCCTCCGCTGGTCGGACCGCAGCCAGGACTATCGCACCGAAGTGCTCGGCCTCGTGAAGGCGCAGCAGGTCAAGAACGCGGTGATCGTGCCGGTCGGCGCCAAGGGCGGCTTCTACCCGAAGCGCCTGCCGGACGCATCGCGCCGCGACGCCTGGTTCGAGGCCGGCCGCTCGGCCTATGTCGTCTTCATCGCTTCGCTCCTGTCGATCACCGACAATGCGGTCGGCGAGGAAACCGTCACGCCGCCCCGCGTCCTCGCTCATGACGGCCCGGACCCCTATTTCGTCGTCGCCGCCGACAAGGGCACGGCGACCTTCTCCGACACGGCCAACGCCATCGCGCAGGCCGAGGAGTTCTGGCTCGACGACGCCTTTGCCTCCGGCGGGTCGGCCGGTTACGACCACAAGGGCATGGGCATTACGGCGCGCGGCGCGTGGGAGGCGGTGAAACGCCACTTCCGCGAGATGGACCGCGACATTCAGGTCGAGCCCTTCACGGTCGCGGGCTGCGGAGACATGTCGGGCGACGTCTTCGGCAACGGCATGCTGCTGTCGCGCCAGACGAAGCTCGTCGCCGCCTTCGATCATCGCGACATCTTCATCGATCCCGATCCGGACCCGGCGTCCTCCTTCGCCGAGCGCGAGCGGCTCTTCGCCCTGCCGCGCTCCTCCTGGGCCGACTATGACAAGGCGCTTCTCTCGAAGGGCGGGCTGATCGTCTCCCGGCGCGAGAAGCGCGTGCGCCTGCCGGCGGAAGCGGCCGAAGCCATCGGCTGGGATCGCCGAGAGGGCACGCCTGCCGAGATCATCAATGCCATCCTGAAGGCGCCGGTGGACCTTCTCTGGTTCGGCGGCATCGGCACCTACATCCGTTCCAGCGCCGAATCGAACGCCGACGCGGGAGACCGCGCCAACGATTCGGTGCGCGTCACCGGCCGCGATCTGCGCGCCAAGGTGGTGGGTGAGGGTGCCAATCTCGGCGCCACGCAGCGCGGCCGCATCGAGTTCGCGCGGGCGGGCGGGCGCATCAACACGGACGCGATCGACAATTCGGCCGGCGTCAACACGTCGGACGTCGAGGTCAACATCAAGATCGCGCTGAAGGGCCCCATGAGCGATGGCCGCCTGCCGCGCGACGATCGCAACGCACTGCTCTCGAAGATGACCGGGGACGTCGCCGCGCTCGTCCTCGCCAACAACTACCAGCAGACGCTTGCCCTCTCGCTGGACGAAGACAATGGCGCAATGCGCCTGCCCGCCCAGGCCAGGCTGATGACGGTTCTGGAAGACCGCGGCGAACTCTCGCGGGAGGTGGAGACGCTGCCGTCCGACGCGGCCATCGCCGATCTGCGCGCGGCCGGGCGGGGGCTGACGCGCCCCGAACTCGCCGTCCTCCTCGCCTACGGCAAGATCGATCTCTTCGACCGCATCCTGGAAAGCGACCTACCGGACGATCCGTATCTGGGCGATCGGCTGCACGCCTATTTCCCTGATGCGATGCGGGCGGAGTTCGCCGGCGAGATCGACGGCCACCGCCTGCGCCGGGAGATCGTGGCCACGGCGCTCGCCAACGATTTCGTCAACCGCCTCGGTCCCGCCTTCGCGATCACCTTCGCCGATGCGGCGGGCGCGCTGCCCTCACGCTCCGTGCGCGCCTTCGTCGCCGCCTCGGACGGCCTCGGCACGGGCGCGCTCTATGCCGCGATCGACGCGTTGGACGGAACGATCACGAGTGTGGCGCAGTTCGCGCTCTATCGCGCCACCCGCAGCTTCCTGATGCAGACCACCGCCTGGGCCGTCCGCAACCTGCCGGCCGGCCAGTCGCTTTCGGAAGCGGTCGCCGAGCTTCGCGCGGCCTGCGAAGCGCTCCGGCCGCGTGTCCTCGAACTTTCCAGCGACCGCGCCCGCGAGGAATACGAGGCGCGCCTCGCCGAGCATGCCGGCGCCGGCGTTCCCGAAGCGGTGGCAAAGGAAGTCGCGCTCCTGCCGCTCCTCGCCCTCGTGCCGGACATCGTCGCCGTTTCACGTGAAACGGGGGCCAGTCGCGACCAGGCGCTTTCGGCCTATTTCGGCGTCACGCGGCATCTGCGGCTCGGCCGCGTCGAGGGCGCACTGCGCTCGCTGCGCCCTGCGGACTATTACGAGATGCTGGCGCTGGAGCGAGCCGGCGCGCAGCTCTCCACCGCACGCCGGGCGCTGACGGCGCAGGCTCTCGCGCAGGGCGGCACGGCACCGGCCGACGCCTGGGCAGAAGCCGGCGGCGAACCGTTGACGCGCCTGCGCGACCAGATGCTGCGCATGGCGGGCTCGGGGGAGACGTCGGTCGCGCGGCTCGGCCTCGCCGTCGGCCTGCTCCTCGACCTGTCGCGCGAAAATGGCGTAGTGTCCTGACGCGGGATTCGGGAGGATCAAATCCCGGCGCGGCCCGCCGCGCCGGAACCGAGCGGAACAGAGATGACAACGACCATGACGAGCGTTCCGGGCGGCAGGCCGTCGTCCGGGGCGCGTGCGGCGCTTGCCAGACCGGCCGTCTGGGGCTGGATCAGCTTCGACTTTGCCGCGCAGCCCTTCTTCACCGTCGTCATCACCTTCGTCTTCGGACCCTATTTCGTCTCGCAACTCGCACCGGACCCGGCCACCGGGCAGACCTGGTGGGCGGGCGCGGGCACCGTCTCGGCGCTCACCGTCGCGGTGCTTGCACCGATCCTCGGCGCCATCGCCGACGGCGCCGGGCCGCGCAAGCCTTTCATCGCTGCCTTCGCGCTGGTGAAGATCGCCGCGCTTTGCCTCCTTTGGACGGCCGCGCCCGGCTCCAGTCTCCTCGCAGCCGCGACCCTAGTGATCCTCGCGACGATCGCGGCCGAGCTGTCCATCGTCCTCAACGACGCGATGATCCCGCAGCTCGTGCCGAAGGAGGCCGTGGGCGTCGTCTCGAATGTCGCCTGGGGCATCGGCTATGTCGGCGGGCTGATCGCGCTGTTCGCGACGCTCTTCTTTCTCGCAGCCTCCCCCAGCACCGGCCTGACGGTCGCGGGTCTGCATCCGCTCTTCGACCTCGATCCGGCGACGGGTGAAGGCGCACGGGCCACCGGGCCGCTTTCGGCCTTGTGGTATCTCGTCTTCGTGCTGCCGATGTTCCTCCTCGTGCCGGACCGCGCGCCCCCGAGCCTGCCTGCGAGGGGCGCCGTGCGGCGCGGCTTCGACGAGTTCGCCGGCACGCTGCGCGAGCTGCGCGCGCGCCCGGCGCTGGCACGCTTCCTGATCGCGCGCCTTCTGTACCAGGACGGCGTCAACGGCGTCCTGCTTCTGGGCGGCGCCTTCGCGGCCGGGCTTTTCGGGTGGTCGATCACGGAGAGCGGCGTCTTCGGCATCATGCTCGTCCTCGCCGCCATCGTCGGCTGCGGCTTCGCGGGCGTGCTCGATCGCTACTGCGGCTCCAAGGCGGTGGTGATGGTTTCGATCGTCAGCCTGATCGTCGCGACGGTCGGCATCATCTCGACCACCACGACGTCCTCGCTCTTCGGGCTGCTGGACTTCACCGGCATGCAGAGCGCCGGCGGCTTCTTCGCAAGGCCGGCGGAGAAGGTGTACCTCCTCTTCGGCGGGCTGATCGGCATCGCCTTCGGCCCGGTCCAGGCCTCGTCACGTTCCTGGCTCGCCCAGTCGGTCGCGGTGGAAGAGGCCGGCCGCTGGTTCGGGCTCTACGCGCTCACCGGCCGCGTCACGTCATTTCTCGCGCCGCTGTCGGTCGCGGTCGTCACCGGTATCGCGGCCAGCCTCACGGGCCCGACCACCGCCTCGCGCATCGGCATGGCGGCGCTGATCGTGTTCCTGGTCGCGGGCTTCCTCGTCCTTCTCACCACGCGCGACCCGCGCCGCGGCGAGTGGGACAACGCCTCGCTCAGTGCCGGAAGTGACGCATCCCGGTCATGACCATGGCGACGCCCGCCTCGTCGGCGGCAGCGATCACCTCGTCGTCCCGCATCGAGCCGCCCGGCTGGATCACCGCCGTCGCGCCCGCCTCGATCGCCGAGAGCAGCCCGTCGGCGAAGGGGAAGAAGGCGTCCGACGCCACCACGCAGCCGCGCGTCAGCGGCTCGGAAAGCCCGGCCGCGCGCGCCGCGTCCTCGGCCTTGCGGGCCGCGATGCGGGCCGAATCGACGCGGCTCATCTGCCCGGCGCCGACGCCGACCGTCGCGCCGTCCTTCGCATAGACGATGGCGTTGGACTTCACGTGCTTGGCGACGGTGAAGGCGAAGCGAAGGTCGGCCATTTCCGCCGCGCTCGGCGCGCGCTTCGTCACGACCTTCAGCTCGCGTCCCTTCAGCGTGCCGTTGTCGCGCGACTGGACGAGAAGCCCGCCCGCAACGGACTTGATCATTTCGCCGGGCGCGGCCGGATCCGGCAGGCCGCCGGCGACGAGAAGCCGCAGGTTCTTCTTTGCCGCGACGATGGCGATCGCCTCCTCGTCGGCCTCGGGCGCGATGATCACCTCGGTGAAGACCTTCACGATCTCGGCGGCCGAGGCCGCGTCCAGCCGGCGGTTCAGCGCCACGATGCCGCCGAAGGCCGAGACGGGGTCGCAGGCGAGCGCCCGCGCATAGGCCTCGAGGATGCTGCCGCCGACCGCGACACCGCAGGGGTTGGCGTGCTTGATGATGGCGACGGCAGCCGCTTGCGCCGGGTCGAACTCGGCGACGAGCTCGTAGGCGGCGTCCGTGTCGTTGAGGTTGTTGTAGGAGAGTTCCTTGCCCTGCAGCTGGCGGGCCGTGGAGACGCCCGGCCGCGCCTCGCCCGTGCGGCGGAAGGACGCCGTCTGGTGCGGGTTCTCGCCGTAACGCAGCGTCGTCTCAGCGCCGGCGGTTTCGCCCGCGAACCAGCCGGCAACGGCCGTATCGTATCCGGCCGTCAGCGCGAAGGCCTTGGCGGCGAGGCGCCGGCGCAGCGCGAGATCGGTGCCGGAGGAGGCCCTCACCGCCTCGAGGATGGCCCCGTAATCGGCCGGGTCCGTCGCCACCGTCACATAGGCGTGGTTCTTGGCGCCGGCGCGGATCATCGCCGGGCCGCCGATATCGATGTTCTCGACGATCGCGGCGGCGTCCGCGCCCGAGGCGACGGTCTGCGCGAAGGGGTAGAGATTGACGACGAGGAGGTCGATGCCGGCGATGCCGTGCGTCTTCATCGCCTCGTCATGCGCGGGGTCGTT
Source organism: Aureimonas mangrovi (assembly GCF_014058705.1). NCBI lineage: Bacteria > Pseudomonadati > Pseudomonadota > Alphaproteobacteria > Hyphomicrobiales > Aurantimonadaceae > Aureimonas > Aureimonas mangrovi. The sequence goes on along the minus strand of NZ_CP059692.1, from coordinate 284,113 downwards.
GCGGATCGACAGGAGGCCGCCGTGCACCATCGGGTGCAGCGTCTTCACGCGCCCGTCCATGATCTCGGGAAAGCCGGTCACGTCCGAGACGTCGGTGACGGTCAGCCCCTCGGCCTTCAGCGCCTTGGCCGTGCCGCCGGTGGACAGGAGCTCGACACCGGCCGCCGCCAGCCCGCGCGCCAGCTCAACCAGCCCGGTCTTGTCGAAGACCGACAGGAGCGCGCGCTGCATCGGGCGATGGTCGGGGGCGGGGGTGGTGTTGGCGGCAATGGCCATGGGCGGGGCTCTCCGGAGGTGCGTCGCGCGCTCCATAGAGCATCGGCGCCGTCACCGGAACCCGTCAGGGCGCCCGTTCGGATGCGGGCTCTTCGCCCTGCGTCCGGCGTTCGAGATCGTCGAGCGTATTCGGCAACACGCCGACGGCCCGGTTCATCCCGCAGGCGGAGAGCGCCAGAAGCGCGGCGAGGCAGAGGATCGTGATGCGCATGGAGCCGAGGTGGGGTGCGAAGCCCCGCCCGTCAACGCTGGCGCTCGAAGCGCCAGTTCGCCTCGCTCACCCCCGGCGCCATCTCGGCGACGATCTGCGTCGTCGCGCGCGGGCCGGAGGGGTCGGAGAAGAGGATCGAATCCTCCAGATGCGCCGGCTGATCGCAGAAGAACCACCAGATCTCCCCGCCACCCGCAAGGCGGATTCCGCGCCCCGCCTGCTCCACCACGACGTCCGGGTGGAGGTGGAAGCGCACCACCGCGCCGTCCTTCGGCTCCTGGCAGCGGCTGCGGTTCGCGGCCCGGTGCAGCCGGTCCGTGCCCTCGATCGCCATGCCGCCTTCCGCAAGGAGAATCTCGCGCTCATGGACGAGGCCGAAGCTCGCGCGGTAGCCGTCATGGGCAGCGAAGAGGCGCTGGCCCTCGGCCGTGTCCTCGCGCGTGGAAGGCACGCGCGTCGGTCCCGCCACGAGTGGCCCGCCGAGGAAGCGGTCGAGCGCACGCGATCGGGCAAAGCGCGAGGAGGACGTGTCGGCGAGGGTGAGGGTCGAATGGGCGGCCGTCATGCGCGCCATGCGGCGCAGCGCGTCCGAACGCGCGCGGGGCGCGCCGCAATTGACGACGAAGCGCTGGTGCCCGGAGGAGAACTCGAAGGCCAGCGTGCCGGCGTGGGCTTCGCCGGAGACCGGCGTCGGCGGCGCTAGGCCGGTATCAGCGATCAGCACGGTGCTGCCCTGCGAAAGGCGCTGGTAGCCGGACTGGCGCATATGGCCCATCGGCTCGCCCAGCGTTTCGTCGTAGCGCACGAGCGCGGCCAGAAGCGGCAGCGGCACGGAGGCCGCGCCGTTGAAGAGCGCGGTGCCGCCATCGGCGTGCAGGAAGAAGCGCAGGGAGGGCAGCATCCGATCGACGGCGGCGAAGAGGCCGCGCGGCACCGGCTGGTTGCGCGCTGCAAAGAGCTGGCGCAGCGGCAGAAGATAGCGCAGCAGCGTCGCGATCGCCTGCGGGTTGCGCGAGACATGGCCGCCATCGGCGAAGATCTGCCGGTCGAGCTCGGCCGAAAGATGCCCACCCGCGAGGCGGATCTGCCCACCTCCGCCCGGCAGGCAGAGGGCGGCGTAGGCGAGCGCGATGCGCACCAGAAGGCGCGGCACGCCGTCGCTCGTCTCGGGCGCGACGCGCCGCAGGAGCCGCGCCTCGCGCGCCATGTGGTCGAGGAAGCGCCGCCGGAACGGCCCTTCCGCGCGCGCCAGCACCACGGGCGAATGGCAAAGGAACGCGATCAGCCGGCGCGCGGCGATCTCCGGGCGCGCGGCCAGCGCAGGCCGGCGCGAGCGCTTCAGCGAGAGATAATCGTCGACGAGCGCGCGGGCGTTCTCGCAGGCGAGCGCGTCTTCCACCTCGGACAGATCGCGCAGCCATTCGAAGGAGAACAGCGCCTCGCGCCAGGCGACGGGCGCGTTCACGTGCTCGAAGGGCGATGCACCGGCGAGTTCCAGGCGATGGCCGGCGAAGTCGAAGACGCCGCAATAGATCGCCTCGGCCCCGGCCGGGCGGCTGCGTTCGAGGTCGCGCGGCAGGACGGCGAGGCGATCGGCCTCGCCGGCGCGGCGATGCAGGAGGGCGGTGAGCGAATGGGTGCGCAGGCCGTGGCGCGCACGGCGCCACGCTTCCTTCAGCATCAGTCCCGCAAGCCGCGGATCATCGATGAGTTCGGCCGCCATACCGACACCTTTCGCCCCTCGCGCGGCATCGGGCCGGTGCCCGAGCGCGCGTCATGCCCGAGGACGAACTTTCGACGATCGAGGTAAACGCTTCGCTAAGATCGCGTGACGGCGCGCGTCGTTTCGCGTCAGCCGGCGCGGCGCAGGCGGGCGGCGTAGAACCCGTCGAGGCCCTGTGCGATGGCGGCCTCCCCGAGGCTCATCGCGGGCGTGGTGCGCACGTCGCCGGCCGGCGTCAATGCCGCCTCCAGCCCCGGCAGCTCTTCGGCGCGCACCGCCTCGCGGACGAAATCGGCATGAGCCTCGAGAAACGCGCCGACCACCGCCTCGCCCTCCTCGGGGTCGAGCGAGCAGTTGGAGAAGACGAGGAGCCCGCCCGGCTTCACGAAGGCAGCGGCGCTTTCCAGAAGCCCAGCCTGTACGCCGGCGAGCTTGCCGATCTCGGCCGCATCCTTTGTGTAGGCGACGTCCGGGTGGCGACGGATCGTTCCCGTGGAGGAGCAGGGCGCGTCGAGAAGGACTCCGTCGAACCCGTCGCCCGGCTCCAGTGCGCGGATGTCGCCGACGCGTGTCTCGACGTCGAGCTTGAGCCGCGTGAAATTCTCGTTCAGCCGCTTCATGCGGTTGGCGGAGATGTCGAAGGCCGTCACCTGCGCCCCGGCGCTCGCGAGCTGCGCCGTCTTGCCGCCGGGTGCCGCGCACAGGTCGGCGATGCGAAGGCCCGAAACCTCGCCGAACAGCCGTGCGGGGATCGCGGCGGCCGCGTCCTGCACCCACCATTCGCCGTCCGTAAAGCCCGGCAACTCGCCGATCGCGCCTTCGGGGTTCTCGAGACGGACGGTGCGCGGCAGGACGAGCGTGCCGCGCAGGCGCCCGGCCCAGCCCTCTCCGTCACTCCTTATCGTGATATCGATCGGCGCGGGCGTGCGATGGATCGCGGCGATCCGGCGCGTCGCTTCCTCGCCATAAGCCGCCGCCAGTCGCGCGGCGAGCCAGTCCGGCAGATCGATCATCGGGTCGTCGAAACGGGCGAGGAACGCGTCCTTTTCACGCGCGATGCGCCGCAGGACCGCGTTGGTCAGTCCCGAAAAGCGGGCGCTGCGCGGATCCGCGCCGGCCAGTTCCACCGCCGTGTCGACGGCAGCCGAATCCGGCACGTCGAGGAAGAGAATCTGCGCCGCGCCCACATGCAGGAGCGCGCGAAGCGAGGCGGCCTGCTTCGGCAGCGGGCGCTCAAGGCAGGCGGAAAGAATCGCCTCGATCGTGCCGCGGCGGCGCAGCGCCGCCATCAGAATCGCCTTGACGAGCGCCTGATCGCGGGCCTCCAGCTTGCGGAATTCGGGGTGCCCGCCCGTGCGGTCGGTCAGCCCGTCGAGCGAGGTGCGCGCATCGGTGACGGCCGAGAGAAGCCTTGCGGCAACCGCCCGTGCCGCGACGCCCGGCGCCCTTGGAGCGGCCGTCTTCGGGGTGGGGGCCGGCTGGCTGCGCCGGCCGGCGGGGCGCTTGGTCCTGGGCCCCTTCGGGCTCGTCTCGCTCAACCCCAGGGCCCGCGTCCGCCGCGCGACGACGGACCGCCACTGCCGCGACCGCCTCGGCCGCCCGTCCACGATCCGCGCTCGCTCGTGTGGCGAAGGCCGGCGCCGAAGGCGCTGTCGCGCGCGACGGACGGACCGCCATGCCCGCCGCCCATCTCGGCGGCGAAAGCCTGCAGCGCGGCAATGCGGTTGCCGGTGTCGGGGTGGGTGGAGAAGAGATTGTCCATCCGCTGCCCGTTCAGCGGATTGATGATGAACATGTGCGCCGTCGCCGGATTGCGTTCGGCATCGACGTTCACCGTACGCCCTGCCGCCGCCGAAATCTTCGCCAGCGCCGAGGCAAGCCATATCGGGTTGCCGCAGATCTCCGCGCCGCGCCGGTCGGCGGAATATTCGCGCGTGCGGCTGATCGCCATCTGCACGATCATCGCCGCGAGCGGAGCGACGATCATCGCCAGAAGCACGCCGATGATGCCGAGCGGGTTGCGGTTGTCGCCGCTGTTGCCGCCGAAGAAGAAGGCGAAGTTGCCAAGCATCGAGATGGCGCCGGCGAGCGTCGCGGTGATCGTCATGATCAGCGTGTCGCGGTTCTGGATATGCGCGAGTTCGTGCGCCATCACGCCCGCCACCTCTTCCGGCGTGAGGCGCTGGAGCAGCCCCGTCGTCGCGGCCACCGCCGCGTTCTGCGGGTTGCGGCCTGTCGCGAAGGCGTTCGGCTGGTCGTTCTGGATGATGAAGACCTTGGGCATCGGCAGGCCTGCGTTCTGCGCCAGCCCCTGCACCATGCGGTAGTAGTCGGGCGCCGTGCGCTCGTCCACTTCGTGCGCATGGTGCATGCGCAGCACCATCTTGTCGGCGTTCCAGTAGGAGAAGAGATTCATGCCGGCGGCAATGACGAAGGCGATCATCATGCCCTGGCTGCCGCCGATCAGAAAACCGACGCCCATGAAAAGGACTGTCATGAAGGCAATGAGCATCGCAGTCTTGACGGTGTTCATGGGCCTTGGACATCTCCGCTTGCGTGCGACGCCCTGAAGAGCGATCTGACGGCTATGATCTGGTGCGCGGGCGCGTCTTCTTCAACGTGAGCGCCCGCTCCGCCGCAAGAGGAAAATCAGACCGTGGCCGACAACGACAACGCCCCTGCCGAGGACCTGCCCGGCGCCCGTCCGCGCGAAGCAGACGGAACCGCGCCGCGCCCTCTCTCCCCCGCTGCCCGCCGCGCGCTGGAGGAGGCGAACGAACGCCGCGCGAAGGCCACGCCCGGGCCTGGCAAGCCCGAGGAGGTGAACGGTCGCGACGGCCCCGAGCCGACGCGCTTCGGCGACTGGGAGAAGAACGGCATCATCTCCGACTTCTGACGTCTTCTGTAGGATTTAATGCGCGGGACCCTCGGGTGCTCCCCCGCTTTCATCGCGCCGTCGAATCTGATATAGGATTTTTGTCCTTTATCACGGTCGGCTCGCGATGCTGCTTCGCTCCACCCTTCTCGTCACCCTCCTCGCCGCCGGCGCGGCCTATGAGGCGCCGCCGCGCGAGATCGCCGGGCCGGTCGAGGCGCAGGTGATCCGGGTGCGCGACGGCGACACGGTGGAGGTCGCAGCCCATGTGTGGCCGATGCAGGCCGTGCATGTCGCCGTGCGCCTGCGCGGCATCGACGCGCCGGAACTGCGCGCGCGCTGCGAGGCCGAAAGCGACGCCGCCGAAAAGGCGAAGGCGCGCCTTGTCGCGCTGATCGGCGATGGCCCCGTGCATCTCCATCGCATCGCGGGCGACAAGTATTTCGGCCGCGTCCTCGCCGACATTTCCAGTGCCGGCGAGCCCGACGTCGCGCGCCGCCTCCTCGCCGAGGGCCTCGTCGCGCCTTACGAGGGCGGTCGGCGGCGGGACTGGTGCGTTACGCGCGGCTCTTGACCGGGCACGCGCCCGGTGCCAGATCGCATCGCAGAGAGGACGACCTCCCCCATTTCGGGACAGCGCTTCGGGACGGCCCGCTTTTGCGAGGGAGGCCCTCATGGCCTGGATCCTTCTTCTTCTGGCCGGCATGTTCGAAATCGTCTGGGCGAGCGCGATGAAGCTTTCGGCGGGCTTCACCCGCCCCGTGCCGACAGCGGCGATGATCGTCTTCATGTTCGCCAGCTTCTTCCTTCTGGCCGGCGCCATGCGCACCCTGCCGCTCGGCACGGCCTATGCCGTATGGACAGGCATCGGCGCCGTCGGCGCGCTCGTGGTCGGCATCGCGTTCTTCGGCGAGAGCGCTTCACCCATGCGCCTTGCGGCAGCCGCGATGATCGTCGGCGGCATCGCATTGATGAAGCTCGCCTCCACATCGTGATCGAGCCCGATTGGCGAGCGGCGCGAACGGCGCTATCGTAAGCGAGGCAAAGGGTTTCCCCAGCGTCCTTGGCATGTTCTGCGGAGGTGATGGCGATGAAGCATTTCGACCCGAAGACGGCGTCCGGCCCGTTGCGGCGGCTTGAGGCCTTGGTCCGGCACGCGGTGGAGGTGTTCCAGCCGCGTTTCGCCGTTCGGCTGTGGACCGGCGAGCGCCTCGGCCCACCGGACGGGCCGGTGGTGACGCTGAACGATCCGCTGGCCCTCGCCCATCTCCCCTTTCGGCCCCGCATCGACACGCTGATCGAACTCTGGATGGAGAAGGCGATCGACATCGAGGACGGGTCGATCTTCGACATCGCCGAGCTTCGTCCGAAGGTGAAGACGCGGGAGACCTTGCGAAAGCTCGACAAGTGGATGGTCGCGCGTTCGCTGCCCTCGCTCTTCCGCCTGCACAGGCAGGAGCGCTACGCCGCGCCGGAGGAGGGCGCCGACGCGCGCGCCAGCGGCTCGTCCAAGGCCGCGATCCAGTTCCACTACGATCTGTCGAACCGCTTCTACCAGACCTTCCTCGACGAACGGATGGTCTATTCCTGTGCCTATTTCGACGGCTGGCACGACGATATCGACAAGGCGCAGGCCGACAAGCTGGAGATGATCTGCCGCAAGCTGCGCCTTGCGGACGGGGATCGCTTCCTCGATGTCGGCTGCGGCTGGGGCGCGCTGCTCATTCACGCCGCCTCCACGCGCGACATCACCGCGCATGGCGTGACGCTCTCACAGGCCCAGTTCGACCTCGCCACCGAGCGCGTGGCGGCCGCCGGCCTGTCCGATCGCGTCACCATCGAGCTGAAGCCGTTCCAGGAACTGACCGGCACCTTCGACAAGATCGCCTCGATCGGCATGTTCGAGCATGTCGGCTTCGAGCACCACGACGAATACTTCAAGGCGATCCATCGCCTCCTTCGCCCGCGCGGGCTCTATCTCCACCACGCCATCACCCGCAGCGCCCGGCGCACCCTTCGCGAATTCCGAACCAAGCGCTCGCGCGAATACAAGGCGCTCACGCGCTACATCTTCCCCGGTGGCGAGCTCGACTTCATCGGCCATTCCGTCCAGAAGCTCGAGGAGCACAAGTTCGAGGTCCACGACGTCGAGAACTGGCGCGAGCATTACGGCCGCACCTGCCGGCTCTGGGCCGAGCGCCTGCAGGCCAATTTCGAGACGGCCGTCGCCGAGATCGGCGAGCCGAAGGCACGGCTGTGGCTGGTCTATCTCGCAGGCTGTTCGCTCGGCTTCGATTCCTCGACGGCGATGATCAACCAGACCCTCGCCTCCAAGCGCAAGCGCGGCCCCTCGGGCCTGCCGCCCACGCGCCGCGACCTCTATAGCTGAGGCCGCCCGCCCGGCTCTTCCCGCCTCGAGGGGTTCATCGCACGGCGATCCTGCGCTAGGAGCGGGCGCGGCAGGGCCACGGGCTCGGCCCCCATGCAACGCTTCAGCGAGCAATGCCTTGATCCGTGCCCTGTACGACTGGACGATGCGGCTCGCCGCGCGCCCGCGCGCGACCTACGCGCTCGGCATCGTCTCCTTCGCCGAAAGCTCGTTCTTCCCGATCCCGCCGGACGCGCTCCTCCTGCCGATGGTGCTGGCGCGCCCGAAGAGCGCGTGGTGGCTCGCCTTCGTCTGCACGGCGGCCTCGGTCGCGGGAGCGGTCGCCGGATATTTCATCGGCGCGCTGCTCTTCGAGAGCGTCGCCCGGCCGATCCTCACCCTTTACGGTTATGGCGACAAGTTTGCCGAATTCGCCGCCATGTACAACGAGTGGGGCGCGTGGATCGTCTTGATCGGCGGGCTGACGCCCTTCCCCTTCAAGGTCGTCACCATCGCCAGCGGCGCGACGGGTTTCAACCTCCTCGTTTTCGTCCTGTCCTCGATCGCGGCACGCGGCCTGCGCTTCTTCCTCGTCGCAGGGTTGCTGCGCTGGATCGGCCCGCCGATCCGTGACTTCATCGAGCGCCGCCTCGGCCTCGTCTTCACGCTTGGGCTGGTGCTCCTGATCGGCGGCTTCGCCGCGATCCGGTTCATCCACTGACGAGCGCGCAGGAGCCGTGACAAACGAAAAGGCCGCTTCCCGGTCCCGGGAAGCGGCCTCCGTGATGTCTGTCATGCCGGCGGGCTGACCCGCTGGATCGACAGTCCGAAGCTCAGAAGGAGGCTGCCCCTTCCGCACCACGAGACATGAAAGACCCGGCCGGCATTGGGAAATCACTCGACATCGGATCACCTCCTTCCATTACGTTGAACACGAGAAGAAGGATGGGGCCTCATCCCGCATTGCGCAAGGGGGTGGTCGGCGATCCGTCCATCCCGGCGCAACTGGGCGAGGCGGGTGCGCCGGCCCGGGTCCGCCCGGTTAGCTCATCCCCGCTTGTTCTGCCGGTTCTCCACCAGATCGTCGACAACGGCGGGGTCGGCCAGCGTCGAGGTGTCGCCGAGCGCGCCGAAATCATCCTCGGCGATCTTGCGCAGGATGCGGCGCATGATCTTGCCCGAGCGCGTCTTCGGAAGGCCGGGCGCGAACTGGATCTTGTCCGGCGAGGCGATGGCGCCGATGTCCTGTCTCACGTGAGACACAAGCTCCTTGCGAAGCTCGTCGGAGGGTTCGACACCCGCCATCAGCGTCACGTAGCAGTAGATGCCCTGCCCCTTGAGATCGTGCGGATAGCCGACGACGGCGGCCTCCGAGACCTTGTGATGGGCGACGAGCGAGGACTCGACCTCGGCCGTGCCCATACGGTGGCCCGAGACGTTCAGAACATCGTCGACGCGGCCGGTGATCCAGTAATAGCCGTCGGCATCGCGCCGCGCGCCGTCGCCGGTGAAGTACTTGTTCTCGTAGGTGGCGAAATAGGTCTGCTCGAAGCGCTCGTGGTCGCCGTAGACCGTGCGCATCTGGCCGGGCCACGAGTCCACGATGCACAGATTGCCGTCGGCTTCGCCCTCCAGCACCTTGCCTTCGTTGTCGACGATCTGCGGCTGCACGCCGAAGAAGGGCAGCGTCGCCGAACCGGGCTTGAGCGCCGTCGCGCCGGGCAGCGGCGTGATCAGGATGCCGCCCGTCTCGGTCTGCCACCAGGTGTCGACCACCGGGCAGCGCTCCTCGCCGACGACGCGGTAGTACCAAGTCCAGGCCTCCGGATTGATCGGCTCTCCCACCGAGCCGAGCACCCGCAGCGAGGCGCGCGAGGTCTTCCTCACCGGCTCGTCGCCCGCGCCCATCAGCGCGCGGATCGCCGTCGGCGCCGTGTAGAAGATGTTGACCTTGTGCTTGTCCACCACCTGCCAGCAGCGCGACTGGTCGGGATAGTTCGGCACGCCCTCGAACATCAGCGTCGTCGCGCCGTTGGCGAGCGGGCCGTAGACGATATAGCTGTGGCCCGTGACCCAGCCGACATCGGCGGTGCACCAGTAGACGTCGCCCGGCCGGTAGCCGAAGACGTATTGGTGCGTCATCGAGGCGTAGACGAGGTAGCCGCCCGTGGTGTGCAGCACGCCCTTCGGCTTGCCGGTCGAGCCCGAGGTGTAGAGGATGAACAGCGGATCCTCCGCGTTCATCTCCTCGGGCGCGCAGTCGGTGGAGGCGGCCTCGCGCGCCTCGTGCCACCACACGTCGCGCCCGTCCGTGAAGCCGACGTCGCCGCCGGTGCGCTTCACCACCAGCACCGTCTCGACGCTCTGGCCGGCCTCCTTCGCGATCTCGATCGCGCGGTCGGCGTTCTTCTTCAGGGGCACCGTGCGCCCGCCGCGATAGCCCTCGTCGGCGGTGATCAGGACCGACGAGCCGGCGCCCTCCAGCCGCCCGGCGAGCGCGTCCGGCGAGAAGCCGCCGAAGACGACGGAATGCACCGCGCCGACGCGCGCGCAGGCCAGCATCGCGTAGGCTGCCTCGGGGATCATCGGCATATAGAGGGTGACGCGATCGCCCTTCTTGACGCCACGCGCCTTAAGGACGTTCGCCATGCGGCAGACCTCCTCGTGGAGCTCCCGGTAGGTGATCGCCTTGGAATCCTTCGGGTCGTCGCCTTCCCACAGGATCGCGGTCTGGTCGGCCTTCTCAGTGAGATGCCGGTCGATGCAGTTCGCCGAGACGTTGAGCGTGCCGTCCTCGTACCATCTGATCGAGACGGCGCCGGGCGCGAAGGAGGTGTTCTTCACCTTGCTGAACGGCTTGATCCAGTCGACACGCTTGCCCTGCTCGCCCCAGAACCCGTCCGGGTCGGCGAGGCTCTTCTCGTACCATTCCCGATACTGGGCCTCGGAGATCAGCGCCCCGTTCTTCCACTCGTCCTTGATCTCGACGATCGCCTCGCTCATACGCGCCCTCCCTTGGCTGTGTCGTCTCCGTTCTAACAGGTCGCGACCGGTTTTGAAGTGCGTGCGCGTTCAGTCCCGGGGCGAGGGCACGCCGCCGCCGAGCGTGTCCTCGACGTAGAGGCGCTGGACGATCACCATGATCACGGCCATGAGCGGCACAGCGAGAATGAAGCCGCCGAGGCCGAAGAGAATGCCGAAGACGAGCTGCACCGTCAGCGTCAGAGCCGGCGGCAGCGAGGTCGCCCAGCGCTGGGCGATCGGCGTCGAGATATTGCTCTCGGCGCCTTGGATGAGGACGTAGACGCCAAGGCCCCACAACGCCATCGACGGACTGACCGACAGGCCCGTGAGGATGATCGGCACACCGGCCGCGAACGCGCCGATCGTCGGCACGAAGGCGAGAAGACCGGCCTGGAGCGCCAGCAGGAAGGCGTAGGGCATTCCGATGAGCCAGAGGCCGAACCAGCTGACGACAAAGACGGTCAGCATCGAGAACCCCTGGCCAAGCAGCCACATCTTGAGGTTCTGGGCCCCGTCGTCGATGGCGTTCGAGACCTTCTGGCGCTTGTCCCTGGGCAGGAGCGAGAGGAAACCGCGCTTGTAGACGCCGGGCTCCCAGACCGAGAAGGCGGCGAGGAAGAAGATCACGAAGATGTTGCCGAACGCGCCGCCGAGCGCGAACAGCGCGTTGCCGGCGGAGGCGACAATGCCGCCGGGCGCCGGCAGCATGTTGCCGAGACTCTGGGCGTTGATGCTTTCCAAGTCGATCGGCAGGCCGGCCTCCTGTGCGCGCGTCAGCAGGCTCTCGGCCTGCGAGACGACCGCCTGCACCAGCCGGCTGCCCTGCTGGAAGAGAGTCGCGCCGCCGAAGAAGAACAACGCGGCCAGCCCGACCAGCGTCAGGAGGAAGACGAGGATGAGCCCCACCTTGCGTGGCACACCGAGCCGGCCGAGGAGCGAGGCGAGCCCGTCGAAGATCGCCGCGAGAATCAATGCCGCGAACAGCAGGAAGAAGGCCGTCGAACTCGCGTAGATGACCGTCGCGATCAACAGGAAGGCGAGGACAATGCTGGTGACGACGACCGTGCGGCGCGCGATTTCAGACTTGGTAGGGGTTACGGACATCGAACGCACCTTCGCGGGGGCTCGGCGACGCGCGGCGCGCGCCTTCAGGCCGGCGCGAGGCTAGTTAGGGCGCCGGTTGCGCCGCAGTACAGGCGAAGGGCGTTATTCCCGCGCGTCGGAGAAGGCGGCCAAATGCGCCGCGATCCACGCGGCGAGCTCGGCCTCGGAGAGACGGCCGGCCGCCAGCGCGACCCAGGTCTCGATGACGACATCCGCTTCGGCGTCCAGCTCGAAGCCATTGAGGTTCAAGAAAACGCTCATCGCAGCTAAGGACGCTCGTTTGTTGGCATCGTTGAACGCGTGGTTCTTTGCGAGCCCGTAGGCGAGCGATGCTGCCAGCTCGGGCAGGGATGCGTCCGGTTCGTAATACGACTTATCATCTGGGCGTTGAACAGCCGACCCGAGCGCGTTCTCGTCACGGATTCCGCGAAGTCCGCCGTACCGCTCGACCATGTCGTCGTGAATGCGAACGATATCGCCGGCTGAAAGAAAGATGCGCTCGCTCACGCCTTGGCGAGACGTTTTAAAGCCTCACCATGCTTACGCACCGTGGCAGAAAGAGCCCTTTCGACGGCGTCGGCCCGGCTCTCTTGGCTAACGTCTCCAACGTTGCCGTTGCCCGAACCTCGCTTCTGAGGCTTCGCCACCTGATGCGTAATAGGTCTTGCGCCGATGGTCATGATCCGTTCCTTGCTCGACCACAATATAGCGTGTCGCAGCCTGCAAACCAAACAGCTCGCTACCGCTCGCCAAAAATCGCCGAGCCGACGCGCACGCTGGTCGCGCCGTGAGCGATGGCCGTCTCGAAGTCGCCGGACATACCCATCGACAGCTTCTCGACGCCCGCCTTCGTGGCGAGCCTTGCCAGCGTGTCGAAGAAGGGCGCGGGATCGCCTTCGAGGGGCGGAATGCACATCAGCCCTTCCACTTCCAGCCCATGCACCGTCCGGCAGCGCTCCACGAAGGCCGCCGCCTCGCCGGGCGCGATGCCGGCCTTCTGCGGTTCCTCCCCGATATTGACCTGCACGTAGAGGCGCGGGCGCCGCCCTTGTTTCGTCATCTCCTTGGCGAGTTCGCGGGCGATCTTCTCGCGGTCCACCGTCTCGATCACGTCGAACAGCGCCACAGCCTCGCCGGCCTTGTTGGACTGCAGCGGCCCGATGAGATGCAGTTCGACCCCGTCGAACTCCTCGCGCAGGCCCGGCCATTTGGCCTTCGCCTCCTGCACCTTGTTCTCCCCGAAGACGCGCTGGCCGGCCGCGAGAACCGGGCGGATGTCTTCAGCCTCGAAGGTCTTGGAGACGGCGACGAGCAGCACCGCGCCATCCCCTCGGCCGCTCGCCTCGGTCGCCCGCTCCACCCGCTCGCGGATGTTCTTCAGGCGCTCAGTGGATTCGTTCGTCATGCCGCTGCCGTTCGTATCGTCTGGAAATCGACGCGGGGAGCGCGTATGCCCTCCTGCGCAGGTAATGCTTACCTACCCTCAATCGCTTCCCCATATCGAGACCCAAGACCGCCTCATGCCGATCGAACGCTACAACGCGCGCAGCGCCGAACCGAAGTGGCAGGAGGCCTGGGCCGGGGCACGCATCTTCGAGACCGACGCGGAAGCGCCCGGCGAGACCTACTACGTCCTTGAGATGTTCCCCTATCCCTCCGGGCGCATTCACATGGGGCATGTACGCAACTATGCGATGGGCGACGTCGTCGCCCGCTACAAGCGCGCCAAGGGTTTCAACGTCCTGCATCCGATGGGCTGGGACGCCTTCGGCATGCCGGCCGAGAACGCCGCGATGCAGAACAAGGTCCACCCGGCCAAGTGGACCTACGAGAACATCGCGACGATGCGCAAGCAGCTGAAGTCGATGGGCCTGTCGCTCGACTGGTCCCGCGAATTCGCCACCTGCGACGTCGAATACTATCACCGCCAGCAGATGCTCTTCCTCGACATGCTGGAGAAGGGCCTTGCCTACCGCAAGAAGTCCAAGGTCAACTGGGACCCGGTCGACATGACCGTGCTCGCCAACGAGCAGGTGATCGACGGGCGCGGCTGGCGCTCGGGCGCGCTCGTCGAAAGCCGCGAGCTGACGCAGTGGTTCTTCCGCATCACCGATTTCGCCGAGGATCTCCTCTCCGCGCTCGACCACCTGCCGGGCTGGCCGGAGAAGGTGCGTGTGATGCAGAAGAACTGGATCGGCAAGTCGCAGGGCCTCTCCTTCGCATTCGGCCTGAAGGGTGCGCCCGAGGGCTTCGAGACGCTGCCGGTCTTCACCACCCGCGCCGACACCATGTACGGGCCGACCTTCGCGGCGATCGCCGCCGACCACCCGCTGGCCAGGGCGCTCGCCGAACGCGACCCCAAGGTCGCCGCCTTCGCGGAGGAATGCCGGCGCCATGGCACCTCGCAGGCCGAGATCGACACCGCCGAAAAGCTCGGCCTCGACACCGGCATCAAGGTCACGCATCCGGCCGACCCAAGCTGGGAGCTGCCGCTTTACATCGCCAATTTCGTGCTGATGGACTACGGCACAGGCGCCGTCATCGGCTGCCCTGCGCACGACCAGCGCGACCTCGACTTCGCGCGCAAATACGGCCTTCCGGTTCTCGACGTCTTCGTGCCGCTGGATTCGGATGAGCGCGTCACAGACACCGCCTTCGTGCCACCGAAGACGCAGGAAGTGCGCTACGTGCGCTGGGTCGGCGAGCCGGGCACGGTGCAGACCTGCCAGCAGGCGATGGATCGCTCTCTCGAAATCTTCGAGAAGGCCGGCTGGGGCCAGCGCGAGACGCAGTTCCGCCTGCGCGACTGGGGCGTCTCGCGCCAGCGCTACTGGGGCTGCCCGATCCCGGTCCTGCATTGCGAAGCCTGCGGCACCGTGCCGGAGGCGCGCGAGAACCTGCCGGTCAGGCTGCCGGACGACATCGACTTCGACAAGCCGGGCAATCCGCTGGATCGCCACCCCACCTGGCGCCGAGCGAAATGCCCGCAGTGCGGCAGCGATGCTTCACGTGAAACAGACACGATGGACACCTTCGTGGACTCCTCGTGGTACTACGCGCGCTTCACCGCGCCGCGTGCGCCCGAGCCCACCGTTCCCGCGATCGCCGATCGCTGGCTGCCGGTGGACCAGTATATCGGCGGCATCGAGCACGCGATCCTGCACCTCCTCTATTCGCGCTTCTTCACCAGGGCGATGAGCGCCACCGGCCACCTTTCGCTGGACGAGCCCTTCAAGGGCCTGTTCACGCAGGGCATGGTCGTCCACGAGACCTATCGGATCGTCGGCGAGAACGGCCGCGGCGAATGGGTGGCGCCGGCCGACATCGCCATCGAGGAGGTGGACGGCGTGCGCACCGCGCGGCGCCTCTCGACAGGCGAGCGCGTCGAGATCGGCTCCATCGAGAAGATGTCGAAGTCGAAGAAGAACGTCGTCGACCCGGACGACATCATCACCGGCTACGGCGCGGACACGGCGCGCTGGTTCATGCTGTCGGACTCCCCGCCCGAGCGGGACGTGATCTGGACCGAGGCCGGCGCCGAGGGTGCCCACCGCTTCGTACAGCGCGTTTGGCGCCTTGTCGCCGAGACGGCGGAGGCGCTGGGCGATACCGGCGGCGGCGATACCGGCGCGAGCCCGGCGGCCGACGAGGTTCGTCGCGCCGCGCATCGCACGGCCGCCGGCGTCGGCGACGACATCGAGCGCCTCGCCTTCAACAAGGCCGTGGCGCGGCTCTACGAGCTGGTGAACCTTCTGGCCGCGAGCCTCAAGCCCGAAGCGCTGGAGCGCGATCCGGCGCTGCGCACGGCTGCCCGCGAGGCGCTGTCCATCCTGACGCGGCTCGTCGCGCCGATGATGCCGCATCTGGCCGAGGAATGCTGGGCCGTGCTCGGCGAAGGCGGACTTGCGGCGCAGGCGCCATGGCCGACGGTCGATCCAGCGCTCCTCGTCGATGACGAGATCGTCCTGCCCGTCCAGGTCAACGGCAAGAAACGCGCGGACCTGCGGGTTTCGGCCGATGCGGCGCGCGAAGACGTGGAGCGTGCCGCGCTGGCTCTCGACGCGGTGAAGAACCTGTTGGATGGTGCGACACCCAAGCGTGTGGTCGTCGTTCCGGGAAGGATCGTCAATGTCGTTCTCTAGGTCGCACCCCGGCCCCTCGTCGTCCGG
This sequence comes from Aureimonas mangrovi, assembly GCF_014058705.1. Classification (NCBI taxonomy): domain Bacteria; kingdom Pseudomonadati; phylum Pseudomonadota; class Alphaproteobacteria; order Hyphomicrobiales; family Aurantimonadaceae; genus Aureimonas; species Aureimonas mangrovi. The sequence continues at coordinate 268,363 of NZ_CP059692.1, read as the reverse complement.
CCTGCGCCTCGCGGCGCTCGGTCTTGCGCTCGCGCTGTCGGCCTGCACGGCCGGGCCGCTCTACGGGCCGACCAGCGTCGATCCGGTGACCGGGCAGGGGCAGAGCGTTCTCGACCAGCTCGCCGGGCGCATCGACGTGCAGCTCGCCACGACCCGCACCGCGCAGATCGTGCGCAATTCGCTGCTCTTCCGCCTGAACGGCGCCGAAGGCGTGCGCGACCCGCTCTACGTCGTCGACCTCGCCGTGTCCGGCACCGAACAGGGCGTGTCGGTGCAGGGCGGCGGTTCGGGCGTGCCGACGGCCAGCATCTATTCCATGCGCGCCACCTATACGGTGCGACGCGTCTCCGACCGCGTGGTGCTCGGCACCGGGTCGCGCACGACGACGGCGCCCTTCGACCGTTCCGACCAGCTCTACGCCGCCCGCCGCGCGCTTCTCGACGCGCGCGACAATGCCGGCCGCGATCTCGCCGACCGCGTGGCGGCCGCCGTTCTACCCATCCTGCAGCGCGAGGCCTTCGCCGCGCCGCCGAGCTGATCAATGGCGCAGAAAAAGGCGGGCGAGGTCGACGGTTTCCTCTCCCGCCCCGACACCAGCTTCCCGATCGTCCTCCTCTACGGCCCCGATCCCGGTCTCGTTTCCGAGCGCGCGGACACCGTCGCGCGGCTGTCCGGCACCGACCTTTCCGACGCTTTCGCCGCCGTCTCGATGAACGCGGACGAACTGGAGCGCGACATCGGCCGCCTTTTCGACGAGGCCCGCACCGTTTCGATGTTCGGCGGGCGGCGGCTTATCCGCGTGCGCCACGCCGGCAACGGCAAGAACCTCGCCGATGCGGTGTCCGATCTCGCCGCCGCGCCGCCGGCCGAGACCACGATCGTCATCGAGGCGGGCGATCTGAAGAAGAATTCAGCGCTGCGCGTCAACGCCGAGCGCGGCCGCGCTTCGATCGCCTTGCCGTGTTTTCCTGACGAGGCCCGCGCTCTGGACCGCATGATCGACGAGGAGCTGGACCTGTCCGGTCTCGTGATCGAGCGCGCCGCCCGGGAGGCGCTGCGCCAGCGCCTCGGCGCGGACCGCCTCGCTTCGCGCGGCGAGGTCCGCAAACTGTGCCTTTATGCGCGCGGCCAGGCCGGGATCACCGAGGCGGACGTCATCGCCGTGGTCGGCGACGTTTCGCTCGATACGGTGGACGAGGCGATCGACGCGGCGGCCTGCGGCGACGTGCGCAAGATCCCCGAGCTGGTCGACCGGCTGATTTCCTCGGGGACGGCGAGCTTCCAGCTCCATCAGGGGCTGATGCGCTATTTCCACGGGCTCCTCTCGATGCGCCAGGAGGTCGAGCGCTCGGGCGCGACGCTCTCCTCCGTCGTCGAGCGCCGACGCCCGCATTTCCGCCGTCGTCAGGCGATGGAGACGGCGCTCGGCGCCTGGAGCGAGGACGAGATCGCCGATGTCCTGTCGCGGATCGAGGCCGACATTCTCGTCAGCCGCAAGGAGGCCGCCTTGTCGACGACGATCATGCGGCGCACGCTCGTCGATATCGGGGTCGGCGCCGCGCGCAACCGCACGCGGCGACGCTGATCGTCAGAGTTCGCGGATGCGCGGTTCCGACGCGGTGCGGCGCGCCTGCAGAAGCCGGCAGATGTCGTCGAGCTGGTCGAGATCGGCGAAGCTCAGCGACAGCCGCCCGCCACGTCCGGCGAGATCGATCGAAACCGGCATCGACAGCGCTTCCGTCAGAAGCGCCTCCAGTGCCAGCGTATCGGCGTCCTTCACGACGGCCGGCGCTTGCGGCGCGGGCATCACGCCCACCGGCGCCACCGGCTGCGGTGTTTTCGCCTTCGCGCCGCGTGGGCGCGCCTTGGGCGGAGCGGCCGTCTCGGTGCGTGCCGCCTCCTCGGCCTCGCGCACGCTGAGCCCGCCATCGGCGATGCGGCGTGCGAAGGCTTCCGGGTCGTCCATCGAGACCGCCGTGCGCGCGGCGCCCGCAGAGAGCTCGCCGCGCTCGACCATCGTCAGGACGGCTTCCGGCAGTTTCAGCAGGCGCAGCGTGTTGGCGACATGGCTTCGGCTCTTTCCCAGCACTTCCGCGAGATCGGCCTGCGTGTAGGCGTGCTCGTCCACGAGCATCTGGTAGCCGCGCGCCTCCTCGATGGCGTTGAGGTCGGCACGCTGGACGTTCTCGATGATCGCGATCTCGAGCGACTCGCGGTCGCCGATGGCGCGCACCACCACGGGAACCTCGGAGAGCCCCGCCGCCTTGGCGGCACGCCAGCGACGCTCACCCGCCACGATCTCATAGCCGGTCTCGCCGCCCGAAAGCTGGCGCACGAGGATCGGCTGCACGACGCCGTGAACCTTGATCGACGCCGTAAGGTCATCGAGGTCGGCCTGCGTGAACTGCCGACGCGGATTCTTCGGGTTCGGCGAAAGGCGGCCGATCTCGACCTTGCGCTCGCCCGCGCCTCCCGGTCCCGCGAAGGGCAGGGGCGTCCTGGGCCCCGCGCCCGCAGTGCCGCCCGCTCCGATCAGCGAAGCCAGACCGCGCCCGAGGCGCGCGCGCGACGTGTCCTCGCTCATCGGCCGGACCTCCGTGAAACTTTGTGGAACTGGATCGAAACGGACGTGAATCGAAATCTCATGCGGCGACCTGCTCGCGTTCGCGCTGAATGATTTCGGAGGCGAGTCGAATATAGGCCTGACTGCCAGTGCACTTCATGTCGTAGAGGATCGCCGGCTTGCCGAAGGACGGCGCTTCCGAAACGCGCACATTGCGCGGGATCACCGTCTCGTAGACATGCCGGCCCATATAGGCGCGGACGTCCTTGACCACCTGTGCGGCGAGATTGTTGCGGCCGTCATACATGGTGAGGACGATGCCATGCAGGCCGAGCGTGGGGTTCAGCGTGTCACGCACCTGCTCCACGGTTTCCAGAAGCTGGCTCAGACCTTCCAGCGCGAAGAACTCGCACTGCAGCGGCACGAGGATCGCGTCCGCGGCGGCCATCGCGTTGATCGTCAAGAGGTTCAGCGAGGGGGGGCAATCGATCAAGACGAAATCGAAGGCCGCATCCTCCATCCCGTGGAAGTGCAGGGCATCGCGCAGCCGGTAGGCACGACCGCCGGCACCAGCGATCTCCATCTCGACGCCCAGAAGGTCGAGCGTCGATGGGACGACGGAGAGATCGGGCACCGCGGTCGCCATCGCCGCCTGCGTGATCGAGGCGCGCTCCACGAGAACGTCGTAGGAAGAGGTCGCGCGGTCGTCCTTGTCGATCCCGAGGCCCGTCGAGGCGTTACCCTGCGGGTCAAGGTCGATCAGCAGCGTACGCTTGCCGATCGCGGCGAGCGCCGTCGCGAGATTGATGGCCGTGGTCGTCTTGCCGACGCCACCCTTCTGGTTGGCGATGGTAATGACGCGCATCGCAGGCCGTGTCGGAATGTCCACTTCACGTTTCCCGATGATCGAACCGCAGGCGGTTCGAGCGCCGTCTGGCGGCCCTCAGGCGCCGATGGGTCGAATGGAGCGCAGCTCCAGGACGACCGAGCCCTCTTCGCCCGTTGACGGATGCTTTACCATGTCGAAACGCCAATGGGCAGAGGCCTCTGCGATTTCGGCCTCATGTTGGCGCCCCTTGGGGAAAAGGCACCGCGTGTGGTCGCCGATATGGCCTGAAACGAAGCCGAGCAGGACATCCAGCGACGCGAGAGCGCGCGCGGTCACTACATCGGCCGTGGCCAATGCCGCTCCCGCCTGCTCGATCCGCTCGGCACGAACGTCCGCCGGGAGGGCCAGCTCGCGAATCACCGTGCGCAGGAAGGCCGCCTTCTTGCTGTTGCTCTCCACCAGCGTGACGCTCTGGCCGGGCTGTGCGTCTTTCGCTTTGATCGCGAGGACAAGACCCGGCAGCCCGCCGCCCGAGCCGAGATCGACGATCTTCGGCGCCGCTCCGACCAGCGGATAGAGCCGCAACCCTTCCTCCAGATGCCGCGACCACAGCGCATCCAGTGTCGATGGCGCGACCAGATTCGTCGTCTTCTGCCAAGCTCTCAGACGATCAGCGTAGTGATCCAGCCTTTCCAGCGTTTCACGTGAAACGCCGTTGCGGGAGAGAACTGCCGCGCGGTCCTGTGCCAGGCCTGTCGTCATGCCGCCACGCGCTTCGGTGTACGGAGAGCCATCAGCAGGATCGCCAACGCAGCCGGCGTCATTCCGTCGATCCGCTCCGCCTCGGCCAAGCTCGATGGCCGCCGGCGGGAGAGCTTTTCACGCAGTTCGTGAGACAGGCCCTTGAGCGCCGCGAAATTGAAATCCTGCGGGATCACCCGCTGCTCGTCGCGCTTGAGACGGAGCTGTTCGTTGCGTTGACGATCGAGATAGACGTCGTAGGTCGCCTCGATGGCGATGCGTTCTCGTGTCCGGCCCTCGATCCCGCTCAGCTCCGGCCAGATGCGTTGCAGCCGATCGAGGTCGACATCGCCATGCGACAGAAGCTGGAAGGCGTTGCGACGACGGCCGTCCTGGTTGATGGAAAGACCGTTCCTTTCCGCCTCGCTAGGCGTCAGGGTCAACCCTTCGAGCGTGGCGCGCGCTTCCGCGAGCCGCCTTTCGCTTGCCTCGAAAGCGCGTTCCCGCTCTGCTTCGACCAAACCGAGCGCGCTCCCGCGCGGCGTGAGGCGGCGATCGGCATTGTCGGCCCGCAGGGAAAGGCGGAACTCGGCGCGCGAGGTGAACATGCGATAGGGCTCGGTGACACCGGTCCGCGTGAGATCGTCGATCATCACGCCGATATAGGCCTCCTCGCGGCCGAAAACGGCGGGCTCCTGCCCACTCGCGCGTCGCGCGGCGTTCAGGCCGGCGACGAGACCCTGTGCAGCGGCCTCCTCATAGCCCGTCGTGCCGTTGATCTGCCCGGCAAGGAACAGCCCCTGCGGTGCCTTCCTCACCTCGAGCGAGCGCGAGAGTTCGCGCGGATCGACATGGTCGTATTCGATGGCATAGCCGGGCTTCAGGATGCGCACCCGTTCCAGCCCCGGAATGGAGCGCAGGAACGCATCCTGCACGTCCTCGGGAAGCGATGTCGAAAGACCGTTCGGGTAGACCGTATCATCGTCCAGTCCTTCCGGCTCCAGGAAGATCTGATGGCCTTCGCGGTCGCCGAACCGCACGATCTTGTCTTCGATCGACGGGCAGTAGCGCGGCCCGGTACCCGCGATCCGCCCGCCATACATTGCCGAGCGGTGCAGGTTGTCGCGAATGATCGCGTGGGTGCGTTCCGTGGTGCGCGTGATGCCGCAATCGATCTGTGGATTGGTGATCTTCTGCGTGAGATAGGAGAATGGCACCGGCTCGTCGTCGGGCGGCTGGCGATCGAGACCGGCCCAATCGATCGTCCGGCCGTCGAGCCGTGCGGGCGTGCCCGTCTTGAGACGCCCAAGCGAAACGCCGAAACCGCGCAGCGCGTCGGAAAGCCCGGTCGCAGGAGCCTCGCCCATCCGCCCCGCCGGGATCTGCGTCTCGCCGATATGGATCAGGCCGTTCAGGAACGTCCCGCTCGTCAGCACGACGGCGGCGCAGCCGAGCTCCCCGCCATCGCGCAGGCCGAGCGTCCAGCGACCGTCACGATGCGCCAATGACACCGCATCGCCCTCGACCACGGCCAGATTGTTCCGGGCGCGAATCATGTGCTGGACCGCCGAGCGATAGAGCTTGCGGTCGGCCTGCGTGCGAGGGCCGTGAACGGCCGGGCCCTTGCGCCGGTTGAGGATGCGGAACTGGATGCCCCCCGCATCGGCCGCGCGGCCCATGAGACCACCCAGCGCGTCGATCTCGCGGACCAGATGCCCTTTGCCGATGCCGCCGATTGCCGGATTGCAGCTCATCGCACCCACCGTCTCGAAGCGATGTGTCAGAAGCGCGGTGCGCGCACCGGCGCGCGCGGCGGCGTCCGCCGCCTCGCAGCCGGCATGTCCGCCGCCGATGACGACGACGTCGAAGTGGTGATCCTGAGCCATGCCCGCGTAGAAGCCGCGCGCGCCCCGCCTTGTCAACGATGGCGACGCATCACTTGCCGATACAGAACTGCGAGAAGATCACGTCGAGAAGGTCTTCCACGCCCTGGCGGCCGGTGAGCGCCTCCAACGCGCCGGCGGCGCGGCGCAGGTTTTCGGCGAGAATTTCCGGGGGAAGCGAAGCCGGCGGGGCTTCGCGCAGGATCGCCAGCGCCGCCTCCAGGGCCGCGCGGTGGCGCGCGCGGGTCGGCACCAGCAGGTCGGGATCGCCGGCGGCCTCTTGGGCGCGCGCCGCGATCAGACGCTCGAGTTGGCCGAGGCCGCTACCGGTCCTGACCGAGATCGCCAGCCCGGACAACTCCTCACCGTCAAGGTCAGCCTTGGACCGCAGGATCGCGAGGCGGTCCGGCTCGATCTGTTTCACGTGAATCTGCGCCTCGGCGAGCGGCTCTCCCGGCGGCACCAGCAGCAGAACGAGGTCGGCCCGCGCCATCGCATCGCGTGCCCGCGCGACCCCGATAGCCTCGACCGCGTCGGAAGTGTCGCGAAGGCCCGCCGTGTCGGTCAGCCGCACCAGGACGCCGCCGAGGTCGAGCGTCACCTCCACCAGATCGCGGGTGGTGCCGGGAATGTCCGTGACAATGGCGGCTTCCCGCCCCGCCAGCGCGTTGAGAAGGCTGGACTTGCCGGCATTGGGTGAACCGGCGAGCGCAACGCGAAAACCCTCGCGCATCAGTTCGCCGCGGCCGGCACCCGCAAGGTGAGCTTCGATCTCGGAAGCGAGCGTTTCCACCGCCTGGGCGACACCCTCCGCGACCTCGTCCGAGACCTCGCCTTCGTCGGCGAAATCGAAGTCGGCCTCGAGAAGCGCGCGGGCTTCGAGAAGTTGGCTGCCCCAGCCCTCGTAGAGCGCGCGCAACCGTCCACCGGTCTGCGTCAGCGCACGGCGGCGTTGACCGTCCGTTTCAGCGGCCAGAAGATCGGCGAGACCTTCCGCCTCCGTCAGGTCGATGCGGCCGTTGACGAAGGCGCGCCGGGTGAACTCGCCGGCTTCGGCGAGGCGGACGCCCGGCACCGCACAGGCCGCCGTTATGAAGGCCGAAACGGTCGCGCGGCTGCCGTGGAGATGGAATTCGGCGAGGTCTTCGCCTGTCACCGAATTCGGCCCTGGAAAGAACAGCACGAGGCCGCGATCAACGGTCTGGCCGTCGCTGTCGCGGATCGTGCGCAGGCTGGCGCGGCGCGCTTCCGGGACGCCTCCGGCAAGGTTCACGAGGAGATCGCGCGCACCGGGGCCGCTGGCCCGCAGGACGGCGACGCCCGAGGGAAGGGCGCCGCTGGACAAGGCGACGATCGTTTCGCCGGCGAATCCAGCGCCGGAGTTGAAGGCTTCAGAGATCGACAATTGTCGCGTCCAGGACGGATCGCAGGCTGTCGGGCACGGCCTCGAACACATGGAACGGCGTTCCCGCCGCGGCCCAGACGGCTGGGAAGCCGAGAAGCGTGCGGTCCATATAGATAGGCAGCGCGCCCGAGGCGCCGAGCGGCGAGACACCGCCGATGGCAAAGCCCGTCGCCTCGCGGACGAAAGCCGCATCCGGGCGCTCTACGGCCTCGCCCAGCCAGCCGGCGGCGCGGGCCTCGTCGACGCGATTGGCGCCCGACACGAGGATCATCACCGCCCGGCCGCTGGAAGCGCCACGAAAGACGAGGCTCTTCACGATCTGCGCGGGCGAGGTGCCGACGGCGTCCGCCGCCTCCTGTGCGGTGCGGGCGCTCGTCGCCGTCTTCACCACGCGGATCGGCAGGCCCTTTTGCATCGCCGCCATCTCGACACGGCGCACGGCGTCCGGCAGGTCGGTCGGGTCGCTCATCGCAGGCTCCTTGAACGAAAAAGGACGCCCGCTCGAAAGCGGGCGCCCTTCGATAGACCAAGCGTTGCGCGTTCGAAAGGACGCACGGCGCATGGATGCAAAGTGGTCGAGCGACCTTTGTGCGCCCGATGGGACGCACGGCGCTCTACGCGATCAGGTGTTCATCGAATCGAAGAAGTCCGAATTCGTCTTGGTCTGCTTGAGCTTGTCGTTGAGGAACTCGATCGCGTCCGTCGTGCCCATCGGGGCGAGGATGCGACGCAGGACGAAGATCTTCTGCAGATCCTGGCGCGGCACCAGGAGGTCCTCCTTGCGCGTGCCGGACTTGAGGATGTCCATCGCCGGGAAGGTCCGCTTGTCGGCGACCTTGCGGTCGAGCACGATCTCGGAGTTGCCGGTGCCCTTGAACTCCTCGAAGATCACCTCGTCCATGCGCGAACCGGTATCGATCAGCGCGGTCGCGATGATCGTCAGCGAGCCGCCTTCCTCGATGTTGCGCGCGGCGCCGAAAAAGCGCTTCGGGCGCTGCAGGGCGTTGGCGTCGACGCCGCCCGTCAGCACCTTGCCGGAAGAGGGCACGGTGGTGTTGTAGGCGCGGCCGAGGCGGGTGATCGAATCGAGCAGGATGACGACGTCGCGGCCGTGCTCGACGAGGCGCTTGGCCTTCTCGATGACCATCTCGGCGACCTGCACGTGCCGGCTCGCCGGCTCGTCGAAGGTGGAGGAGACGACCTCACCCTTCACCGAGCGCTGCATGTCCGTCACTTCCTCGGGGCGCTCGTCGATGAGGAGCACGATGAGGTAGCATTCCGGATGGTTGGCGGTGATCGAGTGGGCGATGTTCTGCAGGAGCACCGTCTTGCCGGTACGCGGCGGGGCGACGATCAGTGCGCGCTGGCCCTTGCCGAGCGGCGCGACGAGATCGATGACGCGGGCCGACAGATCCTTCTTCGTCGGATCCGGATGCTCCATCTTGAAGCGTTCGTTCGGGTAGAGCGGAGTCAGATTGTCGAAATGGCTCTTGTGGCGGATCTTCTCGGGGTCGTCGAAATTGATCGTGTTGACCTTGAGAAGCGCGAAATAGCGCTCGCCGTCCTTCGGCCCACGGATCGGGCCTTCCACGGTGTCGCCGGTCTTGAGCTGGAAGCGGCGAAGCTGCGAGGGCGAGATGTAGATGTCGTCGGGGCCGGGCAGATAGTTGGCTTCCGGCGAGCGCAGGAAGCCGAAGCCGTCCTGCAGGATCTCGACGACGCCTTCGCCGATGATCTCGATCTCCTGCGCCGCAAGGCGCTTGAGAATGGCGAAAAGAAGTTCCTGCTTGCGAAGGACCGAGGCGTTCTCGACCTCGTTCTCCTCGGCGAAGGCCACCAGCTCGGCGGCGGTCTTGTTCTTGAGGTCCTGGAGTTTGATCTCAGGCATGTTCGTCTAGGCTCCGTCCCGGCGATCCGTCGGATCGGGGGACAAGTGATCGCGGGGAATGGATTGCAGGCCTGAAAGCGTAAGCGACTGTCGGCGATGCAAAGTGAACGCGAAGATCGGGGGCATGGATGCCGGCCCGACGCGTTCGAAAGGCGGGAGCCCATGATATAACGCCGGCCATGCGCATGCGCAAGCCGGCGTCGTTTCACGTGAATCAGCCGGAGCGGTGCCGGCGAGCTCGTCTCAGGCGAGAAAGAAGATCAGGCCGGAGAGGGCAAAGCCCATGAGCCCGACGAGGGTCTGCATCACCGTCCAGGTCTTGAAGGTCGTCTTCACGTCCATCTGGAAGAAGCGGCCGACAAGCCAGAAGCCCGAATCGTTCACATGGGAGAGCATCACGGATCCCGCCGCGAGAGACAGGACGATCGCGGCGAGTTGCACGCCCTCGTAGCCGGAGGCCGCGATCGCCGGCTGGACGAGGCCGGCCGCCGTGATGAGAGCAACGGTTGCCGAGCCCTGTGCAACACGCAGCGCAGTGGCGATGACGAAGCCCGCGACGAAGACCGGCAGGCCGACGCCATCCAGCGCGGAGGCCAGCGCGTCACCGATGCCGGAAGCGCGCAGGACACCGCCGAACATGCCCCCCGCGCCGGTGATGAGGATGATGGAACAGACCGGGCCGAGCGCCGAATCAAGGCTCGACTCGACCTCGTTGGCGCTGCGCCCGCGCCGCACGCCGATGACGTAGGACGCTACCAGCACCGCGACGAGCAGCGCGACCGGCGTCGAGCCGACGGCGCGTGCGATGCCGAACCATTCGGCGTCGGCGTTCACCCAGCCCTGCGCGCGGGCGAAGTCGAGGCCAGTGTTGAGGAAGATGAGGGCCAAGGGCAGCAGCAGCAGGCCGACCACCGTCGCCGGGCTTGGCGGATCGGTGCGATCCTCGACCTGCGGGCCGCCGGACAGGATGTCGGGCACGGGCAGGACGATGCGCTTGCCGATCCACAGGCCGAAGAGCTGACCGGCAACGATCCAGGTCGGGATAGCGACGAGGAGGCCCACGAGGATCAGGAGGCCGGCATCGGCGCCCAGAAGCTCGGAGGCGGCGACGGGGCCGGGATGCGGCGGCACGAAGACGTGCATGACCGAGAAGGCCGTCGCGACGGGAATACCGTAGCGCAGGAGACCCCCACCGAGGCGCCGCGCGACGGTGAAGACGATCGGCAGCATCACGACGAGGCCCGCGTCGAAGAAGATCGGGAAGCCGAAGATCAGCGAGGCTATGCCGAGCGCGAGGGGAGCGCGCTTGTCTCCGAAGCGCGCGATCAGCCCGTCGGCCAGCGCCTGCGCGCCGCCCGAAACCTCGAGAAGCCGGCCGAGCATGGCGCCCAGCGCCACGAGCAGGGCCACGCCGCCGAGCGTCGATCCGAAGGCCGTCGTCAGCGTCGAGATGATCTGGCTGCCCGGAATGCCAGCCGCGAGCGCCGTCAGGAGGCTGACGAGGATCAGCGTGATGAAGGCGTGGATGCGGAAATAGATGATGAGGACGAGGATCAGGGCGATCGCCCCCGCGGCGATCCCCAGAAGGGGCCCCGCGCCCATGGTCTGTTCGAAGCCGTTCACGGCATATCCCTCCGAAAGGCCTCTAGCGGGCCGGAATGTTGCACCCGAAGGCGAGAGTGTCAGTCCTTGCCGGCAAGGCCCATGGCCTCGATGGCGCGCTCGATGACGATTTCGGGCGCGGCATCGACCGTCACCTTCACGCCGTCCTCGTCCGCGCCGAGTTCCTCCAGCGCGGAGAACTGCGAGGCGAGAAGCGAGGCGGGCATGTAGTGGCCCTTGCGCTTGGCAAGCCGGCCCGCCACCGTTTCCTGATCGATCACGAGCTCCAGGAAGCGCACGCGCGCGTCCGCCTCGCGCAGAACGTCGCGATAGCGGCGCTTGAGCGCCGAGCACGTCAGCACCGTATCCTCGCCGCCGCGCGCCTTCTCGCTGATCCAGTCCCGGAGCGTCTCGAGCCAGGGCGCGCGGTCGTCGTCGTCGAGGGGAATGCCGTTCGACATCTTCTCGATATTTGCCGGCGGATGGAATTCGTCCGCCTCGGCGAAGGCGAGCCCGAGGTGGTTCGCGATGCCTTCGGCCGTCGTCGTCTTGCCGACGCCGGACGGCCCCATCACGATGATCGAGAAGCGTTCGGGTCTGCTGTCCGCCATGTCTCTCCCTTCCCGCTCAGAGCGGTCCGCGAAAAACGAAGACGGCACCGGCAAAAATCAAGCCAAAGCCGACGAAATGGTTCAACGTCAAGCGCTCGCCGAGAAACCACACCGAAAAGATCGCGAAGACGAGGAGGGTGATCACCTCCTGGATCGTCTTCAGTTCGGCCGCCGAATAGACCTGATGGCCGATGCGGTTGGCGGGCACGGCCAGGCAGTATTCGAAGAAGGCGATGCCCCAGCTCGCAGCGATGACGAGCATCAGCGGCTTGTTCTCGAACCTCAGGTGCCCGTACCAGGCGAAGGTCATGAAAACGTTGGAGGCGAGGAGAAGCAGGATCGGCGCGAGCGCGGGCCAGGAGATCATCGCGGAGGCTCACAAAAGGAGAGGGCCCGGTCGACGCCGGGCCCCCCCTCCATCCTACGCCTCGTCGAAGAAGTCCACGGAGCCATCGAGATCGTTCGGCACCAACGATCTTCGGCTTCCCGGCTTCGGAGGCCTGGCCGAGCAGCAGCCAGAGCCGCTGTGGTGCGAGGCGAAAGCCTCAGAACGGCTTGACGATGACGAGAATGACGATCGCGACCATCAAGACCGCCGGCACCTCGTTCAGGATGCGCCAGTGTCTAGCCGACTTGACGTTGCGGTCGCGCGCGAAGCGCTTGCGCGAGGCCGAGAGATAGCCGTGGATGCCCGAGAGCACGACGACGAGCGCGATCTTGGCGTGCAGCCAGCCCCCCTGAAAGGCGAAGACGTTCCAGGCGAGCCAGAGACCGGCGATCCAGGTGACGATCATGGCGGGGTTGATGATGCCGTTCATCAGGCGCCGCTCCATGACCTTGAAGGTCGCGGACAGCGGCGAACCGGGGCCGGCCTCGGCGTGGTAGACGAACAGGCGCGGCAGATAGAGCATCCCCGCCATCCAGGAGATCACCGCCACGACATGCAGCGCGGTGACCCAGAGCGAGGCCGAGAGCGGCACGAAGCCGAACAGGACGACGGCGAGGACGAGCCCGCCAATGCCGGCGATCATGCCCGAGCGATCCCTCGCGGGACGATCAGGGGCCGGACGGTCTGTGTCATGGGCGGCGGTCATCGATGTCTCGCGAATATCCTGGAACGGTTCGAGACTGAGTAACGCGCCGCCGGCGGGAATCCAACGGGGCGTTTTGCCCGACGCCAGTCCCGCAGCGCTATCCGCGCAGGCGCTTCAAGAGCGCCTCGACATGGGCGATCGGTGCGTCAGGCGTGATGCCGTGGCCGAGATTGAAGATCAGGGGGCCGCCGCCGAGCGCCTCCAGGATGGCATCGACGCCTTCCTCCAGCGCCCGCCCGCCGGCGATGAGGCGGAGCGGATCGAGATTGCCCTGCACGGGGCCCTGCCTCTGGAGTTCGGCCGCGTGGCTGAAGGGCACCGACCAGTCGAGCCCGATCGCCGTGACGCCCGTGCCCTCGCGATAGGCCGAAAGAAGCGGCCCGGCGCCCTTGGCAAAGCCGATGATCTTCGCACCCGGCACGGCGGCGCGCACGCGCTCCACGATCGCGCGCGTCGGCGCGACGGAGAAGCGCTGGAAGGAAATCTCGTCGAGGACGCCCGCCCAGGAATCGAAGATCTGCACGCAGTCCGCGCCAGCCTTCAACTGGCGGATCAGATAGTCCGCGCTCATCTCGGCCAGGAGGGAGAGGAGCTTTTCCATCGCCTCGGGCTCGCGATAGGCGAAGAGCCTCGCGGGCGCCTGGTCCGGTGTCCCGCGCCCCGCGATCATGTAGGTCGCGACCGTCCAGGGCGCGCCGCAGAAGCCGATCAGCGCCGTCTCGTCCGGAAGTTCGGCGCGCAGGCGGCCGACGGTCTCGATGACCGGGGCGAGATGCGCCTCAGCCCGCGAGGGATCGAGCGCGGCGATCTCGTGCGCGGCGATCGGGTCCATGCGCGGCCCCTCCCCTTGCACGAAGCGCACGTTGCGCGAGAGCGCATCGGGGATGACGAGAATGTCGGAGAAGAGGATCGCGGCATCGAAGCCGAAGCGGCGGATCGGCTGGAGCGTCACCTCGCTCGCGAGATCGGGATTGTAGCACAGTTCAAGGAAGCCGCCGGCCTTCTCACGCGTCGCCCGGTATTCGGGAAGGTAGCGCCCCGCCTGGCGCATCAGCCAGACCGGAGGCGGGAGAAGGCTCTCGCCCTCGAGGACGCGAAGAAGCTTGCGGCTGGTCATGAAGGTCCTGCTCGTTTCCCGGCTGAGGGATGCCGGACGCCAGCGTGTCTCGCACAGGCTCCCATAGAAAAGAAATTCTTAAAGAGAGAGATTTCTGATTCTATGACTCGGTGGATCACGGGAATTCACAGCCGCGAGCGAGGCTGTCCCCTCTGACGCAGGGGCCGTCGGGCCGGCGCTGCGCCGTGCGGACACGCGCTGCGGAAAACAGGCCAGTTGCTAGCAGATTCAAGGCGATCTGCCGGGAGAGGCTGCGGGGACAGTCGTGGAAGAGTGTCTCGGCTGGGCGAACCCGGCGGGCGATTCGTCCACGATCCACAGAAGCGCCCGGCACAAGCCGCGCCTGCATGTGACCTGTGGATGACAGACCGGCTTATCCGCAGGCGCGAAATCGATCGATTTCGCTTGGGGCCGTCGCCCACCGATTCCCACATGCACCGCAGAATCATGGGGCCGTTCGCACGACGTCCCTTGCGCGCGGCGCTCAAATCGAATCCACGAGCGATGGAATCGTTCCATCGGCACTCCTAAAACTAGGCCGGGAAGTTTGAATAAAAACTTAAGGACCCCGGAAGGGGTGCGTTGACACCGGAGGAGACCGTTTTGAGCAGCCAAAAGATCGTGCTGGCTTCGGGCAGCACACACCGCGCGGCGCTCTTGAGGAATGCCGGGCTTGCCTTCACCGTCAGCCCGTCCACGCTGGACGAGCGTGAACTGGAGGCTCCGCTGGAGCGCAGCGGCGCGAGCCCGGCGGATATCGCGGAGGTGCTGGCGGAAGCGAAGGCGGTCGACGTGTCCGAGCGTTCTCCGGGTGCCCTCGTCATCGGTGCGGACCAGACGCTGGACCTCGGCGGCGCGGCGCTGCACAAGCCGGCCGACATGGAGGAGGCGCGCCGCCAGCTCCTCTCGCTGTCCGGTCGCACGCACCGCCTGACGAGCGCCGTCGTCATCGCGCGGGACGGCGAGGTCCTGTGGCGTCTCGCCGACAGCGCCGATATCACTTTTCGAAAGCTGACGCCGCCGGAGATCGGGCGTTATCTGGCCAAAGCCGGAGAGGCGGCGCTGTCCTGCGTCGGGGCGTATCAGGTGGAGGGGCCAGGCATCACGTTGATGGAGCGCATCGAGGGCGACCACTTCACCATCGTCGGCCTGCCGCTCCTGCCGCTCCTGGGCAAATTGCGCGAACTCGGTGCCCTCGATGTCTGAAAGCGGTGCGCGCGCCTTCGTCACCGGGTGGCCGATCGCCCATTCGCGCTCGCCGCTGATCCACGGGCACTGGCTCGAGCGATACGGCATTGCAGGGCGCTACGAGGCGCTGGCGGTGGAGCCGCAGAACTTCGCAGATTTCCTCGGCGGGCTGCGGCAGGCGGGTTATGCCGGCGGCAACGTCACCATTCCGCACAAGGAGGCCGCGGTCGCCGCGGTCGCGCGCCGCGACGGCGCGGCGCAAGCGATCGGCGCGGTGAACACGCTCTGGTTCGAGGACGGGGTTCTGATCGGCGGCAACACCGATTCCTACGGCTTTTCGGCCAATCTCGACGAACTCCTGCCCGGCTGGCGCGATGCCGGCGAGGCGGTGGTGCTGGGGGCGGGGGGCGCCGCGCGCGCCGTCGTCCACGCGCTGATCGCAGCCGGGATCGGGCGCGTGCGCGTCGTGAACCGCAATGCGGCGCGGGCCGAAGCGCTGGCGAGCGCCTTCGGCCCGGCCGTCGAAGCGCATGGCCTCGATCGCGAGGCCGAGTGTCTTCGCGCCTGCGATCTCCTCGTCAACACGCGGCCCTCGCCGAAGACCGGTGCGGGTCTGGACGGCGACGGCGCGCTGCCTGAGCTCGACGCCCTGCCCGGCCATGCGCTCGTCACCGACATCGTCTACGTGCCGGCGGTGACGCCGCTTCTGGCGGCGGCCGCCGCGCGGGGTTTGCGCACGGCCGGCGGGCTCGGCATGCTGCTGCACCAGGCCGTGCCGGGTTTCGAGCGCTGGTTCGGGGTCCGCCCCGAGGTCAGCGAGGCGTTGCGCGCGCTGGTGACGAAGGACGCAGGCGCCTGAGGAGGCGGAGATGGACGACAGGGTGATGGACGCCGAAGGCGATCTGGACGGCGTGGACACGCAGGAGGCGGGGGTCGAGGACGTCTTCATCGGTTATCGCGACGGCTTCGACGATTTCGATGGCGAGGCGATCGCCGATTGCTTCCTCTATCCGGCGACGATCTGGCAGTTCGGCCGCGGCAACGTCTTCGCCGACCGCGACGAGCTGATGGAGAATGTCGAGGCGCTTCTCTCCGTTCTGGAGCGCGAGGAAATCGTGCGCTCGGATTTCGATATCGTCGACATCGTGGTGGAAGGCACCTGCGCCTTTGCCGTCCTCGACTGGCGACAGGAGCGCGAGGACGGGGAGGAGGCGCTGTCCTTCCGGTGCCACTACACGCTCGTCCTCACCGAAGGGGACGACTGGCGCATCGTCACCGTCGTCAACGATTGAGGGCCCGGATGATCCTCGTCGGCCTCACAGGCTCCATCGGCATGGGAAAGACCACGGCGGCCAAAGCCTTCGCCGCGCTCGGCATGCCCGTCCATTCGGCCGACGACGCGGTGCATGCGCTCTATGCCGGACGCGCGGCGCCGAAGGTGGAGTCCCTGTTTCCCGGCACGGTCCGGGACGGTGTCGTCGACCGCGCCGCGCTCGGTACCCGCGTTCTCGGCGACGGCGAAGCGCTCGCGGCGCTCGAGGCGCTGGTACACCCGATGGTGCGCGAGGAGGAAGCCGCCTTCATCGCGGCAGAGCGCGCGAAGGGAACGCCCGCCATCCTCCTCGACATCCCGCTTCTCTTCGAGACCGGGCGCGAGAAGGCGCTCGACAAGATCGTGGTCGTCTCGGCGCCGGCCGACATCCAGCGCGAGCGCGTCCTGTCGCGCCCCGGCATGAGCGCGCAGAAGTTCGAGGCGATCCTGGAGAAGCAGATGCCCGACGCCGAGAAGCGCGCGCGCGCCGACTATGTGATCGACACCTCCGGGCCTGTCGAAGAGACGCGCCTCCAGATCGAAGCGGTGCATCAGGCGATCCTCACGGTCCCGTGATCGAAAACAAAGCAGGAACATCGGTTTAAGCCGTTTGATAAGCGCGCCGCGTTCTTGCGCGCGGCGGCTCGCTGCGGCACACCGGGCGAAGACCGGGAGTGCTCCATGCGTGAAATCGTCTTCGACACCGAGACCACCGGCCTCGACTTCGAGGCCGACCGCGTGATCGAGATCGGCGGCGTGGAACTGTGGAACCACATCCCGACGGGCCGCGAGTTCCACTGCTTCGTGCGGCCCGCAGGCCGCAAGGTCGATCCCGGCGCCTTCGACGTCCACGGCCTCTCCGACGAATTCCTGGCCGACAAGCCGCTGTTCTCAGAGATCGTCGAGGAGTTCAGCGACTTCTTCGACGACGCCGTCCTGATCGCGCACAACGCCACCTTCGACATGCGCTTCCTCAACGCCGAGCTCGAGCGCCTCGGACGTCCGCCGATTCCCGAAACGCGGATCATCGACACTTTGCCGATGGCACGGCGCAAGTTTCCGATGGCCCCGGCGACGCTCGACGCGCTCTGCTCGCGCTTCTCGGTGGACACGACGCGGCGCGACAAGCACGGCGCGCTGATCGATTCGCACCTTCTGGCGCAGGTCTATATCGAGCTGATCGGCGGCCGGCAGGCCGCGCTGCTCCTGTCCGACGACGAGCGCGGCGGTGTGGGCGGCGGGCACGCGCGCAACTGGCGCCGGGCCAAACCGCGCCCCGTGCCCCTGCCCTCGCGCGTCACCGCGCAGGAGGACGCCGCGCACCGCGCCTTCGTCGCAACGCTCGGCGACGAGCCGGCCTGGCCACGCTTCTGGGCCGCGCCTGAAGCCGTCGCGGCCGAATAAGCGCCGAAACGAAAACGGCGCCCCGAAGGGCGCCGCCGAAGTCTCGAAGATCGTCCGCCCTCAGGCGTTGGCGCTCGGCTGGACCTGCGCCTTGGCGCGCTCCTCTGCCAGCCGCTGCTGGAACAGTGCCGTGAAGTCGATCGGGTCGATCATCAGCGGCGGGAAGCCGCCATTGCGCGAAACGTCGGCGATGATCTGGCGCGCGAAGGGGAAGAGCAGGCGCGGGCACTCGATGAAGAGCACCGGCAGCACGTGCTCCTTCGACAGGTTGGTCAGGCGGAAGACGCCGCCATAGACGAGCTCGGCGTGGAAGAGCGTGTCGTCGCCCTCGCCCGCCCGCGCGTTCAGCGTGAGCTTGACGTCGTATTCGTTCTCGGTGCCTGCGACCGGATTGGCGGCGACGTTGACGCCGATGTTGATCGCGGGAGACTTCGTCTGCGTGCGCAGGGCGGCGGGCGCCTTCGGGCTCTCGAAGGACAAATCCTTGATGTACTGCGCGAGGATGTTGACGGAGGGCGCCTTGGCCGGCGTGGCGGACGCCGGAGCCCCGCCGTTGGCCTGCGCGCCGTTCGGCGTGTTCGCGGTGTCGGACATCGGGTCTTCCTCTACGGGTTTCGCGCTTGTCGCGCCTCGAGGGGCCGCCGGGCCTCCTCGCGCGGGCTGCTAGCACGCGCGCGCGTGACCTTACAAGGTTTCAGAACCCGCTACGGCATCGGCCCGAAAACCGAACACGGTTTTCGCAAAGCCTGAAGCGTCGGTTCGATAGGTCAGAGACCTCTGCGCGGCCGAAAGGACGATCGGCCTAGCGACCCTCGCGCGGCGTATCGTCCCCGATCGTGCGGGGCTCGTCGCGCCAGGGGCTGTCCGGATCCGGTTCGCCGCCGTCGAGGTCGGGACGGCGCGTGAACTCGCCCTCGTCGAGATCGACCACGCCGCCTCGCGAAGGGCCGCGCGGGGAACCGCGAGAGGCCGTTGCCGGCCCGCCGCGGACGCTGGTGACGACGACGCGGCGCGAGAGCCAACCCCAGACGAGGTCACGGATCGGCGGCACCATGAGGAGAAGGCCGAGGACGTCGGTGATGAAGCCCGGCAGGATCAGGAGGATGCCGGCGAAGACGATCATCGCCCCGTGCGCCATCTCGCGGGCGGGGACATTGCCGGCGCGCGCCTGGGCGCGGGCGGCCTGCAGCGTCGAGAAACTCTGGCGGCGCACGAGAAGGATGCCGACCAGCATGGAGGCGACGATCAGGAGCAGCGTCCAGCCGACACCGATCTCGGATCCGACGGCGATGAACACGGCGATCTCGGCCAGCGGCAGCGCCAGAAGGGAGAGAAGGGCCAGAAGGAGAGGCATGGAAGGATCTCGCTGGTCGTTCGCGCTGCGACGAGGTTTTGATCGCCGGCGAAGCTGGAATGCCTTGTCGCGGCCACGGAACTCCGAGATAGGATGGATCGGCGCGAATTTGAATGCGCGACGTGGGACGACTATATCCTGCGAACTTCTTTCCACGATACGGGCGAAAGACGGCAGGATGGGTTTTGGCACGATCTTCTTCATTGTTGTCACGGTGATCGTGCTCTACCAGCTGCGCTCCGTGCTCGGCCGGCGCACCGGCAACGAGCGTCCGCCCTATGATCCATACTCGCGCAACGAGCAGCCGAGCGCCCAGCCCGGCAACGTGGTGACGCTGCCGAACCGGCGTGCCGGCCAGGCGGGCGCGGCGCCGCGCGCCAGCTACGAGACGATCGACGCGGTCGCCGAAGTCGGCACGCCTCTGAACAGCGAACTGCGCCGCATCCGCGATGCCGATCCCGATTTCGACGTGCCGGCCTTCATGGAAGGCGCCAAGGCCGCTTACGAGATGGTCGTCACCGCGTTCGCGGACGGTGACCGCGCGCTCCTGCGCAATCTTCTGTCGCCGGAGGTCTACCAGGGCTTCGAGGCGGCGATCGCCGGCCGCGAGGAGCGCGGCGAGCGCATGCAGTCCTCCTTCGTCGGCATCGACGAGGCCAAGATCGTCGGCGCCGAGCTGAAGGACCGCGAGGCGCTGGTGACGGTGCGCATCGTCTCTCAGCTCATCTCGGCGGTGGTCAAGCCGAGCGGCGAGGTGATCGAGGGCGACCCGGAGACCGTGGTCGAGGTCCGCGACGTGTGGACCTTCGCGCGCGACACGCGCGCCCGCGATCCGAACTGGAAGCTCGTCGAGACCGAATCCGAAGACGAATAGGCTGAAGGCCCGCGCGCCATGAACGACGCGGCCTTTCGCCCCCTCGCCTTCGAGCAGCTTCCCGGCTGGCGTGCGGCGGATTTCGCGCCGGCGCTCGACGCGTTTCGGCGTTCCGCGGCACGCATCCTCTCGGATGCGCCGCCGAAGAGCGGCGCGCTCGGCGTCTCCGCCGCTTCCCTGCGGCCGGCGGCGCATGCGGCCCTCAGGCCCGTCGATGATTCACGTGAATTTTTCGAGCGCTTCTTCTCACCGGCCCTGGTCGTGCCGGAAGGCGGCCGCCGGGGGTTCGTGACGGGCTACTACGAGCCGGTGATCGAGGCGTCCGCCGAGCGCACCGCGCGCTTCACTGTACCGCTTCACCGTCCGCCGCCCGATCTTGTGCCGGTGCGCGGGGAAACCCCCGGAAGATTGCCGGAGGGCTTCGCCTTCGCGCGCCGGCAGGCCGATGGCAGCCTCGTCGAGCATCCCGACCGCGCCGCCATCGCGCGCGGCTTCCTCGACGGGCGGGGCCTCGAGATCGCTTGGCTGGAAGACCCGGTCGACGCCTTTTTCATCCACGTCCAGGGCTCGGCGCGCCTGAAGCTGACCGACGGGCGCACGATCCGCGTCGGCTACGCCGCCAAGACGGGCCACGGCTTCACCGCCATCGGGCGCATCCTCGTCAACGAAGGCGAGCTGGTGCTGGAAAAGGCCGACATGGACGGCATCCGCGCCTGGCTCGCAACCAATCCCGACCGCGTGCGCGGGCTTCTCGACCGCAACCGCTCCTACATCTTTTTCGAGCCGCGCGAGATCGAGGACGAAAGCCTCGGCCCGCCCGGTGCGGCGGGCGTGCCGCTCACGCCCCTCGCCTCGCTGGCGCTCGACCACCGCCTGCACACCTTCGGCATGCCGCTCTTCCTCCATGCGCCTTCGCTCGTCATCGAAGGCGTCCCCTTCGCCCGGCCGATGGTGGTGCAGGACACCGGCTCGGCGATCACCGGGCCGGCGCGCGGCGACATCTTCGTTGGCTCCGGCGCAGCGGCCGGCAGCCTCGCCGGCGCGGTCCGCCACGCGGCCGACTTCTATGCGCTTTTGCCGAAAGCGCCCGCGCCATGAGGCGCCGCCGCCAGCTCAGCGCCGAGGAAAAGCGCCTGTGGGGCGAGATCGCGCGCACCGCGCGCCCGCTTCCGGGCAAGGCTGCGCCCGATGCGGAAACGGCCGTGCCGGAGCCGGTGCCGATGCCGGTCGCCCCGCTGCCGGCCGCGCCGAAGATCGCGATGGTGAGCGTCGCGCCGACGTCGATCGCGGTGCCGGGCAAAACCAGGGCGAGCCTGCCGCTCCACCCGATCGAGCGCCCGGTGCGCCGCCGGCTTGGCAAGGGGCGCATCCCCATCGACGACCGGATCGACCTGCATGGGCGCACGGAGGCCGTCGCCCACACCGTGCTCCTCGGCTTCCTGCGACAGGCACAGGCGCGCGGGCTGCGGCACGTCCTCGTCATCACCGGGCGTGGCGCCTCCTTCGGCTCGCAGGGGACGCTGAAGCGCGCCCTGCCACACTGGCTGCACACCGGCGAGTTCCGCACTCTCGTCGCGGGGTTCGAGCCGGCCGAGCGCGCGCATGGCGGCGAGGGCGCCTTCTATCTGAGGATCCGGCGCAGATGACCCCGTTCGGCGCGAAGATCCGCGAACTGCGCAAGACGCGCGGCGTCACGCAGGGCGATATGGCTAAGGCGCTCGGCGTCTCCGGTGCCTATCTCTCGGCTCTGGAGCACGGGCGGCGCGGGCGCCCGACATGGCAGATGCTCCAGCGCATCATCCTCTATCTGAACGTCATCTGGGACGATGCCGAGGAACTGCAGCGCCTCGCCGAACTCTCGCATCCGCGCGTGACGGTGGACACGGGCGGCCTCGGCCCGGCGGCAACCGCGCTGGCGAACCGGCTCGCCGAATCGATTTCGATCCTCGCCCCTGCCGATGTCGAGGCGCTGCTGCGCCAGCTCGAGGAGGCGGCCACCCGCGCCGAAACCGCGCAGCGCGAGCGGCGCCGGCGCTGAAGACTGTCGCGCACCTCGAAGCGCGTCACCGCTCGTCGAAGCGGCGGCGAGCCTCCTCGACCTTGCGCAGATTCTCCTCGGCCCAGATCCACACGCCGCAGAAGGCCGCGCCGAGCGTCATGCCGAGCTCGGTCAGCCGATAGTCGACGCGCGGCGGCACGACGGCATGGACGGTGCGCACCACCATCCCGTCGCGCTCCATCTGCCGCAGCGTCTGCGTCAGCATCTTCTGGCTGATGTCGGGCACGCGCCGCGCGATCTGCGTGAAACGCTGCTCGCCGTGTTCTTCCAGAACTTCGAGGACGAGCATCGTCCACTTGTCGGCGACGCGGCCGATGAGATCGGTGACGAGTGCCTCCACCTGCGGATCGAATTCGGCGGGCGGCGCGGTTTCTGCCACCCGGCGAGCGGTCTCGATGTCGTTTTCATCGAAGCGAAGGGCCGGCATCGCAGTCACTCTCTTTCTGGTGGGTATGGATATTTCAGGTGCCTTCTTACCATCGGCGCGCAAGCGAGTACATCAGGCCCGCCACGTTGAAGGAGGCTCATCATGAAACTCTCAGGAAACACCATTCTCGTCACCGGCGGCGGCTCAGGCATCGGCGAACAGCTCGCCCATCGCTTCCACGATCTCGGCAACACCGTCATCATCGCCGGCCGGCGACAGGAGGCGCTGGACAAGGCGGCGGCGGGCCGCGAGCGCATCCACACGATGACGCTCGACGTCGAGAGCGCGCAGGCGATCGAGGATTTCGCCGCGCGCCTGATCGCCGAGCATCCCGAGCTGAACGTCGTCATCAACAATGCCGGCATCATGCGCTACGAAAACGCAGAGGCGCGCCGTGACCTGAAGGACGCGGAGGAGACGATCACGACCAATCTCCTCGGCCCGATCCGTCTGACCAACGCGCTCGTCGACCAGCTCTCGGGTCGGCCCGATTCCGTCATCGTCAACGTTTCGTCGGGGCTCGGCTTCGTGCCGCTGGTGTTCACGCCCACCTATTCGGCGACGAAGGCGGCGATCCACTCCTACACGGTCTCGCTGCGCGAGCTCCTGCGCGGCAAGGTGGAAGTGATCGAGCTGGCGCCGCCGGCGGTCCAGACGGGGCTGACGCCCGGCCAGGAGACGCGCGAGGGCTACCTGCCGCTCGCCGACTTCATCGACGAGGTGATGGCGCTGTTCGAGAAGCAGCCGACGCCGCCGGAAATCCTCGTGAAGTCGGTCGGCTTCCTGCGAGACGCCGAGCGGGAAGGGCGCTTCGACGCGGCGCTGCAGACGCTCACCGACACCGTGCGCAAGGCCCGCGAACAGGCCGGCCACTGACGCTCAGGCATAGGAGGTCGGCACCTCGGTGCCGGCCTTCAGCGTTTCCATCGAGATGTAGGCCGACATCTCGAAGAGCTCGAGCCGGCCGATGAGCCGCTTGTACACGATGTCGTAATGCTCGACATCCGGCAGCACCATCTTGAGGATGTAGTCGACATTGCCGGTCAGCCGGTGGACCTCCACGATCTCGGGGATCGCCGTCACGGCCTTGCGGAAATGCTCCAGCCATTCGCCCGAATGGCGGCTCGTGCGCACCAGCACGAAGACCGTCGTCGGGAGCTTCACGAGCCGCCGGTCGAGCACGGCGACGCGCCTGGCGATGTAGCCTTCCTCCTCCAGGCGCTGGATGCGCCGCGAGCAGGCGGACGGCGAAAGGGACACTGCCTCCGAAATCTGCGCCAGCGGCGTCTGGGCGTCCTTCTGCAGAAGCGTCAGGATCGTGCGATCGCGATCATCCATGCTCTCTCAGTGCTTTCCCCCAAACTTCGGCGCGCGCAGAATGCATCGCGCCGGCCCTTCGCGCAAATGGATCGTGGAGGTTTTCGCCGAACTCCGCAAACTTGCGATCCGAATGCGTCGGGTGCGTGCGATAGTCGACGCATCGAATATTGTGGAGGCTGGCACCATGCGCAGCATCGGTCTGATCGGCGGCATGAGCTGGGAATCGACGGCGGTCTATTACCGCCAGATCAACGAGATGGTGCGCGAAGCCAGGGGCGGTCTCGCCTCGGCCGAGATCCTCCTCCACTCGCTCGATTTCGAGCGCGTCGTGGCCCATCAGAAGGCCGGGCGCTGGGATCTGGCATCCGAGCTCCTCGCCGCCAGCGGCCGAAAGCTCGCCGCCGCCGGCGCCGACTGCGTGCTCATCTGCACCAACACGATGCATCTCGTCTCCCGGCCGGTCGAGGAAGCCGCCGGCGTGCCCCTTGTCGACATCATCGAGGAGACAGGGCGCGCGATCGCGCAGGCCGGTTACAGGAAGCCTTTGCTCCTCGCGACGCGCTACACGATGGAGCACGGCTTTTACGCCGAGCGGATGCAGCGCGACGCCGGCATCACCCCGCTCGTGCCGGACGAGGCGGGGCGGGCGCTCGCCCATTCGGTGATCTTCGACGAGTTGTGCGCCGGTATCGTGCGCGACTCGTCGCGCGCCGCGATGACGGCGCTGATCGAGACGGCCAGGGCCGAGGGCGCCGATTGCGTCATCCTCGGCTGCACGGAGATCTGCCTCCTGCTCGACCCCGAGGCCCTGCCGCTTCCCGGATTCGATTCCACCCGCATCCACGCGCGGGCGGCGGTGGATTTCGCGCTTAGCGCGCGTCAGCCTCGCGAACGCGTCGCGGCGTAGCGTCGGGCGAGCCCGACCCACGGAGACCCGATCGCTCATGTGCCGTCTCCTCGCCTATGGCGGAACGCCGATCTTCCTCGACACGCTGCTGGAGCGGCCCGAGGGTTCGCTGATCTCGCAGTCGCGCGCCGCGCGCGAGGCAAAGACCGTGGTGAACGGCGACGGCTGCGGCCTCGGCTGGTACGGCGAGCGCGAGGAGCCGGGGCTTTACCGGGCGGTCCAGCCGGCGTGGTCGGACGCCAATCTCGTCTCGCTCTGCCGGCAGATCCGCTCCGGGCTGTTCCTCGCCCATGTGCGCGCGGCGACGAGCGGCGGCGTTTCCACAAACAACTGCCATCCATTCGCCAACGGGCGGCATCTCTTCGTCCACAACGGCCAGATCGGGAACTACGCGCGCCATCGGCGCGCCGTGGAGGCGATGATCCCCGACGCGCTCTACGGCGCGCGGGGCGGTACGACGGATTCGGAGGCGATCTTCCTCGCCGCCTTCGCGCATGGGCTGGAGAAGGACCCGGTGTCCGCGCTGGAGGCCACGCTGGCGAGGATTCTAGCGCTTCCCGGCGTCACGGAGGCCGGTGCCGAGCCGCTGCGCTTCTCGGCAGTGATCAGCAACGGCAAGACGCTGCACGCCTTCCGGTGGGCGAGCGATGGCCGTCCGCCCTCCCTCTACTGCCGCGAGGAAGGCCAAGGTCTTCTCGTCGCTTCCGAGCCGTGCGAGGGGCCATCGGGCGAATGGACCGCCCTGCCGCCCGGCTGCGTGCTGGAGGTCGGCCGGGACGGCGCGGCGCACATGCGCGCCTTCGATCCCGCGCGCGTCACGGCACCCGCGCGCTCGCGTGCCGCCTGACGGGCATTCGGCTCCGGCTCTTTCACATCAATTCATTTCGCAGTAGCGAACGGCGATATCCTGCCGAGTCGAGGAGCCAACAGGCATGAGCGATACGAACGGGCGTCCCGCCCATACGATGGAAGCGGAGACGCAGGCCGCCCCGCCGAGCGGAACGGCGGCCCGCTGGAAGCTGATCGGCCCCGGCATCGTCGTCGCGGCCACCGGCGTCGGCGCGGGCGATCTGGTGGCGACGCTGATCGCCGGCTCGCGCTTCGGCTACGCGCTCCTGTGGGCGGCCGTCGTCGGCTGCGTCGTCAAGATCGCGCTGGCCGAGGGCTCGGCGCGCTATCACCTCGCCACCGGCTCGACGATGCTGGAGGGCTGGCGCTCGCTCGGCCAGTGGACCTCCTGGTATTTCGGCATCTACATCGTAATCTGGGGCTTCGTTTACGGCGCGACAGCCATGAGCGCGACCGCCCTGCCTCTCGCCGCGTTGTTCCCGGACGTGCTGCCGTTCTGGGCCTGGGGCGCGATTTCGGGCATCCTGGGCGCGGCCTTCGTCCTGATGAACCGTTATCAGGTCTTCGAGAACGCGATGAAGCTGATGATCGGGCTGATGTTCGTCATCGTCGTCGGTCTGGCGATCTACGTCTCGCCCAATCTCGGGAACGCGCTGACGGGCCTCGTGCCGACCGTTCCCGAGGGCTCGATCTTCTACACGCTCGGCCTCATCGGCGGCGTCGGCGGCACCATCACCATGGCCTCCTACGGCTACTGGGTGAATGCGAAGGGCTGGCGCACGCCCGAATGGATGGGCCTGATGCGGCTCGACAACCGGGTCGGCTATATCGTCACCGGCATCTTCGTGATCGCCATGCTCGTCGTGGGTGCCGAGCTTCTCTACACGGCGCAGATCACCCTGCAGGGTGGCGACCGCGGGCTTCTCGACCTCGACGAGGTGCTGCGCGAGCGCTTCGGCAATTTCGTCTCGACGATGTTCCTGATCGGCTTCGTGGCGACGACCTTCTCCTCGATCCTCGGCGTGTGGCACGGCGTCTCGCTGCTCTTCGCCGACTTCGTGCGCAATGTGCGGGGCAATGCCGGCCGCGACCGGCGCGACCTCGAGACCACCAACGCCTTCCGCTTCTATGTCCTCTGGCTGACCTTCCCGCCGATGCTGCTCTTCCTGATCGGCCGGCCCTTCGCGCTGATCATCGCCTATGGCGCCTTCGGGGCGTTCTTCATGCCCTTCCTGGCATTGACGCTGATCTGGCTGCTGAACTCCAAGCGCGTGCCCGCGGAATGGCGTTCGGGCTGGGTCTCGAACGGGCTTCTGGGCGTTGCGGCGGCGCTGTTCATCGTCCTGTGCCTGAACGAGATCGTCGGCCTGATCTTCTGAACGGCACGATCTCTGCGAACGAAAAAGGGGCGGGCGCCGATGCGGCGCCCGCCCCTTTCATGTCCGCCGACCGGGTATCAGCCGGCGTTGGAGACGCGCAGGATGCGCGAGCTGCCGTCTTCCTCGGTGACGGCGTAGACCGCGCCGTCCGGCCCGACCTTCACGTCGCGGATGCGCTCCTCGAGCGGCACGCGCTCCTCGAAGGCGACGCGGTTCCCGTCGAGATGGACCACGACGAGCCCGGTCGAGACGAGGCCGCCGATCAGGAAGGCGCCATCCCAGGTCGGGAACTCCTCGCCCTCGTAGAACGCCATGCCGGACGGGCCGATCACCGGGTCCCAGTAGTAGACCGGCTGCTCCATGCCGTCCTGCGCGGTGATGCCCTCCTCGACCGGCTGGCCGCTGTACTCCACGCCGTAGGTGATCACCGGCCAGCCGTAGTTGAGGCCGGCTTCCGGCATGTTAAGCTCGTCGCCGCCGCGCGGCCCGTGCTCGACGGTCCACAGATTGCCGTCGCCGTCGAGCGCGGCGGACTGGATGTTGCGGTGACCGTAGGACCAGATCTCCGGCAGTGCGCCCTGCGCACCGTCAGCGAACGGATTGCCCTCGACCGGCTCGCCCTCGGGCGTGATGTGGATCACCTTGCCGAGCGTCGCACCGAGATCCTGCGACATCTCGCGGATCGGGTCGTCGGAGCGCTCGCCGAGCCCGATGAAGATATTGCCCTCGGGCGTGAAGACGATGCGCGAGCCGAAATGCTTGTGCCCGTCATAGACCGGGCTCTGCTGCCAGACGACCTCCACGTCTGAGAGCGTGCCGCCCCCATCGCCGTCCTCGGAAAGGACACCGGTGCCGAGCGATGTGTGGTTGCCACCATCGACGGGCTCGGAGAAAGTGAAGAAGATGCGCCCGGACGTCTCGAAGTCCGGCGCGAGCGCGAGATCCAGAAGTCCGCCCTGCTCGGCGTCGTCGACTTCGGGAACGCCCTCGATCTCGGCACCGGCCTCGCCCTCGGCCGAGACGATGTGCATCACGCCTTCCTTGGCGGCGACGAGCATGCGCCCGTCCGGCAGGAACTCCATCGACCAGAGCTGCGGAAGGTCCTCGGCAACAGTCTCGACAATCACTTCCGGCATCTCGGCCGGCTGCGGCGCGCGGGTCTGTTCGGGGAAGGCCGGCTCCTGGTCCGGCGCGTTGGCGGGCTCGGTCTCCACCGGCTCGCCGGCGGCCGTGGCTTCCTCGCCCGTGGCCGGCGGTTCGCCGTCCACATGGTCGAGCGGCGAGGTGTCGCCGGTCGACTGCGCGATCGCCGGCGCCATCAGGGCGCCGGCGGAGATGATGGTGCCGGCCAGAAGCAGGGACAGGCGTTTGGTCATTTCGGTCCTCGTCGAACGAATTCGGATGAGAGCCAAATGGAGCCCGGGCGACCGGAGGAAACGGGCAACCGGGTGCCTGCCCGTTCAACTAAAAGCTATCCCGCCCGCCCTTCGAACGCCTGTTTCGTCGAGTCCGCGGCCGTCAGAGGATGTAGCGCGACAGGTCCGTGTTGCCGGCGATGCCGTCCAGCGCCTTGTGAACATAGGCCGCGTCGACCTTGTAGGTCTGGCCGCCCTTGTCCGGTGCCTCGAAGGAGATGTCGTCGAGAACGCGCTCCATCACGGTCTGCAGGCGGCGCGCGCCGATGTTCTCGACCGAGCCGTTGAGCGCGACCGCAAGATCCGCGAGCGCGTCGATCGCGTCCTCCGTGATCTCGAGGTCGACGTTCTCGGTCTTCATCAGCGCCACATACTGCTTGATCAGCGAGGCCTCGGTCTCCGTCAGGATGCGGCGGAAGTCTTCCTTGGTCAGCGCGCGGAGCTCGACGCGGATCGGCAGGCGACCCTGCAGCTCCGGCAGGAGGTCCGACGGCTTGGAGACGTGGAAGGCGCCCGAGGCGATGAACAGGATGTGGTCGGTCTTCACCGGGCCGTGCTTGGTGGCGACGGTCGTGCCCTCGACGAGCGGCAGCAGATCGCGCTGGACGCCCTCGCGCGAGACGCCGGCGCCGCCGCGTCCGTCGCCGTTGTTGGCGACCTTGTCGATCTCGTCGAGGAAGACGATGCCGTTGTTCTCGACCGAAGCGATGGCGTCCGCCACCAGCGCCTCGTTGTCGAGGAGCTTGTCGGATTCCTCGCCGATCAGGAGCTCGTAGCTCTCCTTCACGGTGGTGCGGCGCGACTTGGTGCGCCCGCCCATCGCCTTGCCGAACATCTCCGACAGGTTGAGGACGCCGATATTGGCGCCGGGCATGCCCGGAATGTCCATGCCGCCCATCGGGTTGGACGTGTCGGCCACCTCGATGTCGATCTCCTTGTCGTCGAGCTCGCCCGCGCGCAGGCGCTTGCGGAACGAGTCGCGCGTCGCCGGGGAGGCGTTCTTGCCGACGAGCGCCTCGAGGACGCGTTCCTCGGCGCCCTGGTGGGCCTTGGCGCGCACCGCCTCGCGCTTCTTCTCACGCGTCAGTCCGATGCCGATCTCGACGAGGTCGCGGATGATCTGCTCGACGTCGCGGCCGACATAGCCGACCTCCGTGAACTTCGTCGCCTCGACCTTGATGAAGGGCGCGCCCGCGAGCTTGGCGAGGCGGCGCGAGATCTCCGTCTTGCCGACGCCGGTGGGGCCGATCATCAGGATGTTCTTCGGCATCACCTCCTCGCGCAGCGAACCGTCGAGCTGCTGGCGCCGCCACCGGTTGCGCAGCGCCACGGCCACGGCGCGCTTGGCGTCCTTCTGGCCGATGATGTGCCGGTCGAGTTCGGAGACGATTTCGCGGGGAGAAAAGTCGGTCATCGGGCGGAAGCTTTCGCGGGAAAGGGCTGTCGGGCGGCCGCCGAAGCGGCCCTGCCGGCGATACATGGGAAGGCTATGCGAAAATCGCCAGCGATTGTATTTCGCGCGTCGTCCACGGGCTTTCGCGCCGTGAGAGTTTTCCGATTCCACGGCATTTTGTATGGATAGGGACGTGCGGTGATTCGCACCGTCCGGCGAGGCGGCCCCCGCGCGAAACCCGAGCACCTTCCAGGGATCGCCGCCGCTTCCATGTCCGCCGCGCACCAGATCATCGGCCAACTGGAACGCCCCTGGAGCGAGCCCGCGCTCTGTGACTGCCTGGAAGCGATCGCAGAGGCCTACGGCTTCAGCCATGTCGCGGTGGTCACGATCCCCTCGTCCGACGACGCCGGCGAGGAAATGAAGCCCGTCATCGCCAACTGGTCCGACGAGTTCCGCCATGCCTTCGAGCGGGCGGGGCTGACGCGCTTCTCGCCGGTCCTGCGCGCGCTGAAGGCCGATCCGCTGCCGCTCGTCTGGGACATCGAGACGCTCTACGGCTTCGATCCCGACGAGCCGGAGGAGGCGGGACCGCAGGTCCGGCTCCTGATCGCCGCCGGTTGCCGTGCGGGAGCCTATTTCCCCGTGCACGGTCTGACGACCTTCAACGGCGCGCTGTTCCTGGCCGGCGACCGCGCGCCGCCGAGCGAGGCGGAGGTGAAGGAGCTGCATCTGGCCGCCTTCGCCGTCTTCGGCATCCTCGCTGCCTCGCGCTTTGAGGAGAACCGGCGCCGCAACCCGCTTTCGCAGCGCGAGCGCGATTGCCTGAAGCTCGCCATGCTCGGCAAGACCTCATCCGAAATCGGCACCATCCTGTCGCTGTCCGAATACACGGTGTCGCAATATCTCGCCTCGGCGACGAAGAAGGTGAACGCCTCCAACCGCACGCATGCGGTCGCGCTGGCTGCCCAGCTCGGATATCTTTCCTGAGCCTGCCGACGAATGACGGCGCAAGGCGGCGGGCTCGGCCGCCGGCACCCGTCCTCGACGTGGGCACCTCCGGCCGCGATCGCGAGACGCGACGCGAACTGGCCAAGCTGACGGCGACGTTCCTCAACGGACTTGGGATCGTGATCGTCGCCGTCGGAGCTCTGACACCGCTCGCCACGTCGGCGAATGGCCAGTTTGTGATGGGCTCGGGTTTGGCGACGGCGGCCACAGGGATTATATCTGTACTGGCCGGAGCGATCTTTCATCTGGTGGCCCGCGGAATCCTCAGACGGGAATACCGAAGATGAGCGAGTGGGAATTTTTTCTTCTTTGGATGATTGTGCCAGCGGGCGCGCTCGTGATGGCCGGCCTGCTCTATATTGGGACGACGCGCGATCGGCCCTGGTTCTGACGGCGGCGCTTCTCTTGCCATGTCGGTCGATCACGACGTGAATGTCCTGCCACGCGGCGTCCGGCACATGCCGGGCTGGTTCACGACGGACGCGCAGCGCGCGCTCGTCGAGGACATCCGCGCGGTCGTGGCCGCCGCCCCGCTCTATCGCCCGGTGATGCCGCGCACCGAAAAGCCCTTCTCCGTGCGCATGACCAATTGCGGCGCGCTCGGCTGGGTCTCCGACAAGGCGGGCTATCGCTACCAGCCGCTGCATCCCGTGACGGGCGAACCCTGGCCGCCCATCCCGCCGGCGCTCATGGAGCTGTGGCGCACGGTGGCCAATTACGAGGCCGAGCCCGAGGCCTGCCTCGTCAACTTCTACGAGGACAAGGCGAAAATGGGCCTCCATCAGGACCGTGACGAGGCGGACCTGAAGGCGCCCGTCGTCTCGGTTTCGCTCGGAGACGAGTGCCTGTTCCGCGTCGGCGAGAACACGCGCGGCGGGCGCACGACGTCCATCCGGCTGATGTCGGGCGACGTCGTTGTGCTCGGCGGGGAGGGCCGGCTCGCCTTTCACGGCGTCGACCGGATCTACCCCTCGACCTCGGCGCTCCTGAAGAAGGGCGGGCGCATCAACCTGACGCTGCGCCGCGTGACGAAGCCCTAACCAGAGCCGCTTCAGGAGCCGCGTTCGGGCTCGGCCGGGTGGAACTGGTAGAGCCAGGTTTCGGTCAGCACCGTGTCGCCGCGCCTCAGATACAGGCGCATGTCGACCGGACCGTCGCCCTCGGGCTCGAAGTCGAAGCTCGCGCGCCAGGCCGTGCCGACCTTCACCGAATAATTGTCGACCAGGCTGACGGTGCCGGACGAGACCGAGACCATCGTCTCGACATCGTCGATGTCGCGGTCGAGATCGGCGATCATGCCGCCGTCGAAGTCGATCACCACCTTGGTGATGCCTTCGGGACGGGGCTGGCCGGTGACGCCGCCGCGCCCGAGGCGCGTCGCGACGACGTGGCCGACGGCCGGCAGATACGGCTCCTGGCTCGACCAGGTGAGGCGATAGTCGATGGCGATCGCGTCGCCGCGCTCGACCGGCGTGTCCGACACCCAGTAGGCGGCGATGTTGTCGTGGATTTCGTCGTCCGTCGGGATCTCGACGAGCTGCACCGCGCCCTTGCCCCAGTCGCCCTTCGGCTCGACCCAGACGCCCGCGCGCCTCTCGTAGAAGACGCCGTCGTCCTCGTAGTTCTGGAAATCGCGGTCGCGCTGAAGGAGCCCGAAGCCCATCGGGTTCTCGTCCGCGAAGGAGGAGGTCATCACCTGTTCGGGGTTGTTCAGCGGGCGCCAGATACGCTCGCCGCCGCCCGTCCACATGGCAAGGCCGTCCGAATCGTGAACCTCGGGGCGCCAGTCCTCTCGGCGGCGCCGGTCCGTCTCGGAATACCAGAACATCGAGACGAGCGGGGCGAGGCCGACGCGCTCCATCGCCTCGCGGGCGAAGAAGCGGGCCTCGATGTCCATGACGACGGGGCCGTCCTTGGCGATGTCCATGCGCAGCGCGCCGGTGATGCGCTGGCTTTCCAGCGACGCGTGGACGAGGATGCGCCCGTTCTGCGAAGGCGCGAGGTAAAAGTCGGTGAAGCGCGGGAATTCCTCGGGCGTCGGCATCGCCACATCCACCGCGACGGCGCGCGCCGACATGCCGAACTGGTCCTCCTCGCCGGAGGTGCGGAAGTAGGAGGCGCCGAGGAAGGCGATCCAGTCCGCCTCGCGGCCCGGCTCCAGCACGCGGAAACCGGCAAAGCCGATATCGTCCGGCAATTCCTGCGCCGGGCTGTCGGAGGGGATGGTGAAAACGGTGGGGTCGTAGAGGACGTCGCGGGACTGCCCGTCCTCCACGACGTGGATGCCGACTGGCTCCTGGAAGTAGCTTCCGAGATGGAAGAAGCGCACCGGGGCGTTGCCGCCCTTGAGCTGCAGCGTGCGGTCTTCCCGGTACTTGATGCGCCAGTGCTGGTCGTAGTCGATACGGCTCAGCGTCTCGCCGGCGCGGATCGGGTCGGGCGCGTAGGGTGCGGCTGCGCGCTGGCGCGCGTCTTCCACCAGCGCATCGAAGGAGAACGGGCGGGCGGGGCCGAAGGAGAGGCCCTCCGCGGCCTCGGCACTGCGCAGGCCGGCCGGCAGCCCGGCGGCCGCCAGGATGGCCATGAGCTGGCGACGGTTCATCTCGATCATGCGTTGTCCCTCGTACGACGAGTTAGCTATCACTGCGGCGTGATGCTCGGCAGAATAAAGCGGATCGCGGCGTCAGCGTGGCAGATAGATCACGACTTTCGCACTGCAACTCGAATCGACCTAGATTCGCCGCAGCGCAACCTGCTCGATCAGATGGTCCGGCCCCTTGCGCAGAATGAGGTCTGCGCGCGGGCGCGTCGGCAGGATGTTCTCGTGCAGGTTCCGCGCGTTGATCTCGCGCCAGAGGCCCTCTGCGATCTCCAGCGCCTCGGCCTCGCCGATCTTCGAATAGCGGTGGAAGAACGAGCCTTCCTGGCGGAAGGCCGTCAGCCGCAGGCGCATGAAGCGCGAGATGTACCAGCGCCGAAGATCGGCCTCGTCGGCGTCGAGATAGATGGAATGGTCGAAGAAGTCCGAAACGAAGGGCACGACCTTGCCGTCCTTGGGCATGTCGCGCACTTGCAGGACGTTCAGCCCCTCGAAGATGAGGATGTCGGGCTGGTCGACGGCGATCGTCTCGCCGGGCACGACGTCGTAGCTGAAATGCGAGTAGACCGGCGCCCGCACGTTGCGCACGCCGGCCTTGATCGCCGATAGAAAGCGCAGGATCGCGCCGACGTCGTAGCTCTCGGGAAAGCCCTTGCGCTGCATCAGCCCTTCGGCGTTGAGCACGGCGTTCGGGTAGAGGAAGCCGTCCGTCGTCACGAGATCGACCTTCGGCGAGGTCGGCCAGCGCGCCAGAAGCTCCTTCAAAAGGCGCGCCGTCGTCGACTTGCCCACCGAGACCGAACCCGCAAGGCCGATGACGAAGGGCGTCTTGGCCGCGTCCGGCGCCTGCAGGAAGCGCTGGCGCTCACGGAAGAGGTGCTGCGAGGCTTCGACATGGGCCGAAAGCAGGCGCGAGATCGGCAGGTAGATGCGCGCCACCTCGTTCAGATCCACAGGATCGTCGAGCGAGCGCAGGCGTTTCACCTCTTCGGCGCTCAGCGTCAGCTCGGTGCCGGCCCGGAAGCCGCTCCACTCCTCCGCCGAGAAGAAACGATAGGGGGAGAGCACCGAGGGCGTCATCTGGTCCATCGGGTTCAGTGTCCGCCCGCTCCGGGCGCGCCGCGCGCGGCCTTTTCCTCAAGCCCGGTCTGCGCCGTGCGGCGCTCCAGCTCGGCCATCACCTCGGCGAGCGGCACGCCGCGCAGCTTCAGGACGACGAGAAGATGATAGAGGAGGTCGGCCGCCTCGTCGCGCAGGGCCTTTTCGTCCTGCGCAACGGCGGCGATGATGGCCTCCGTGGCTTCTTCGCCGAGCTTCTTGGCGGCGCGCTCCGGCCCGCCGGCAACGAGCCTGGCCGTGTAGGACGAGCCGTCCGTCTCGGCCGCGCGCCGCGCGACGATCGCCTCGAGATCGGAGAGGGTGAAGTCGCTCATGGCGTCAGACCTTCAGGCGCATGGGCAGGCCCGCCGCGGCCATGTGGCGCTTGGCCTCGTCGATCGTGTGCGTGCCGAAATGGAAGATCGAGGCGGCGAGCACCGCCGATGCGCCGCCGTCGCGAACGCCCGCGACGAGATGATCGAGATTGCCGACGCCGCCCGAGGCGATCACCGGCACGTCGACGGCATCGCTCACGGCGCGCGTCAGTTCGATGTCGAAGCCGGACCTGGTGCCGTCGCGGTCCATCGAGGTGAGAAGGATTTCGCCGGCCCCGAGGGCTGCGACGCGCCGGGCGAATTCGACAGCGTCGATGCCCGTCGCCTCGCGCCCGCCATGGGTGAAGATCTCCCAGCGCGGCGCCTCGTTCTCGGCACTCACGCGGCGCGCGTCGATGGCGACGACGATGCACTGGTTGCCGAACTTGTCGGCGGCCTCGGCGACGAGTTCAGGGCGCTTCACCGCCGCCGTGTTGATCGCCACCTTGTCGGCGCCGGCGAGCAGCAGCCGGCGCACGTCGGCGACGGCGCGGACCCCGCCACCCACGGTTAGCGGCATGAAGCACTGGTCTGCGGTCCGGGAGACGAGATCGAGGAGCGTGTCGCGCGCGTCCGACGAGGCAGTGATGTCGAGGAAGCAGAGCTCGTCCGCGCCGGCGGCATCATAGGCCTTCGCGGCCTCGACGGGATCGCCCGCATCGATCAGGTCGACGAAGTTGACGCCCTTGACGACGCGGCCGTCCTTCACGTCGAGGCACGGGATGATGCGGGCTTTCAAGCTCATGGCCGGGGCCGATCGTGACTCACGTGAAACATTTTCAGGCCGCGCCCTGGAGGAGCGCCAACGCTTCCTGCACGTCGAGCCGCCCGTCATAGAGCGCGCGGCCGGAGATCGCGCCTTCGAGGATGGCGGCGTCCGGTTGCGTTAGGCGTTCCACATCCGCGATCGAGGCGAGCCCGCCCGAGGCGATGATGGGGATCGAGACGGCATTCGCCAGCGCGATCGTCGAATCCCAGTTGATGCCGGCGAGGATGCCGTCGCGATCGATGTCGGTATAGACGATCGCCGCCACTCCGGCGTCTTCAAACTGCCTGGCGAGCTCGACGGCCGTCAGTTCGGAGGATTCCGCCCAGCCCTCGACGGCGACGAGGCCGCCCTTGGCGTCGATGCCGACGGCGATCCGGCCGGGAAAGCGCCGGGCGGCCTCGCGCACCAGCTCGGGGTCGCGCACCGCGACCGTGCCGAGGATAACGCGCGACAGGCCGCGCTCCAGCCAGTGTTCGATGTCGGCCATCGTGCGGATGCCGCCGCCGAGCTGCACCTTCATCGCGCCGCCGACCACCGACAGGATCGCGTCGACCGCCGAGGCGTTCACGGCCCGGCCCTCGAAGGCGCCGTTGAGATCGACGACATGCAGATGGGTGAAGCCGGCGTCGCGGAAGGCGCGCGCCTGTGCGCCCGGATCGTCGTTGTAGACGGTCGCCTGGTCCATGAGCCCGAGCTTCAGGCGCACGCACTGGCCGTCCTTCAGGTCGATGGCGGGAAAGAGAGTGGGCATTGTGGTCGCAAGCTAATCAAACCGAAGTTGAATCGGTGGATAGCTCTCCCGGCACAGTTGCCGCAAGGGACTCGTCTTGGCGAATCGATGTAAACATCGTTTGCTAACGAGAAGCCGGGGGTTAGGAGCCCCGGCTTCTCCCCCTGAGACGGATACCTCCGTGCCCTGGGGCTCGCATCTGAGAGATGCCAAGCCGAGTAATCACATCCATCGGCTATGCGCGAGTAAGGGCTTTGAGCGTATCCACCGATCGATAGGAAGTGTGGATAATGGCTGGAAAAAAGTTGACCTTCGAGGAAGCCGTCGAAGCCTGGATACTAAAGGAGGCGGGCTTCAAGATCCGAGAGATAGGTGCGAGGTTCGATGTTGACCCGCGCCGTTTGTACGATGCTTGGAAGGAAAAGACCCATCGTGGCTCGCGGAAGAAGGCCATCGAGGTCTTTAAGGCGCGCTTTCCTCGATTAAGCTTAGTCGGCCGATTTGCCGTTCACCAACCGAAATTTCGTAGAGTCAGTATATCCGAACAGCTTGAACTACCTGTTTAGGGCTTCCAGCGCAGGAAATTGGCGATCAGGCTGAGGCCGAGCCGCTGGCTTTTCTCCGGGTGGAACTGCGTCCCGGCCTTGTTGCCGTCGGCGACGATGGCTGTCACCGGACCGCCATAGTCGGTGACGGCCACCACCTGATCGGCCTTTCGCGCCTGCAATTGATAGGAGTGGACGAAATAGGCGTGCAGCCCGTCCTCGCCGGTCTCGATCCCGTCGAGAAGCGGATGCGCCCGTTTCACGTGAATCGTGTTCCAGCCGATCTGCGGGATCTTCAGCGCCGGATCGCTCGGCACGATCGGGCCGACATCGCCGGCGATCCAGTCGAAGCCCTGCGTCACGGTCTTTTCGAGGCCGCGCGTCGCCATGAGCTGCATGCCGACGCAGATGCCGAGGAAGGGCCGGCCGTGCGTCTCTACCGCCTCGCGCAGCGCGTCTTCCATGCCTGGCACGGCCGCGAGGCCCGCCCGGCAATCGGCATAGGCGCCCACGCCCGGCAGCACGATGCGGTCGGCAGCGCGCACGGTCGCGGCATCGCCTGTGAGGACGATCTCGGCACCCGTGCCACCCTCGCGCGCCATGCGCTGAAAAGCCTTCAGCGCCGAATGCAGATTGCCGGAGCCGTAGTCAATGATGGCGACGCGCTCGCTCATCGCACGAGCCGCCCGAGCTTCGACCTCGGCTGCCACAGAAGGTCGACGAGCCCCTGCCACCGGCTGTTGATCGACTTGCGCACGGGCCTCGGACCGGAATCGTAATAAAGAACCTCCGCCTCTGTCCGGTTGCCGGCATGGAGTGTGGCGGCCTCGCGCCAGCCACGGCGGCGCAGGCTTGCGAGAACGAGGCGGGGGCCTTCCAGCGCAACGCCGACGCGCAGGAGGATCGCCAGCCAGAACGCGGCGTTGCCGAGCACCGGCGAGGCGCTGACGACGAGAAGCGCGATGTCCGCGACGAGGACGAGGAGCGTGGGCAGGACGGCGCGGTTCGCCGCCAGCCACAGCGCCGGGATCGGCACCGCCGCCCAGGTGAAGCCGTCGCGGACGACGCGCGCGTCCTCGCTCGGGGCGAGGGCGCCCTCCGGCTCCATCACGACGAAGCGCTTCACGCGAGCATGCCCTTGGTGGAGGGCACGCGCTCTGCCTGACGCGGATCGACGGCGATGGCCTCGCCGAGAACGCGCGCCACGGCCTTGAAGCAGGTTTCGGCGATGTGGTGCGAATTCTCGCCGTAGAGGTTTTCGACGTGCAGCGTCAGCCCGGCATTCATCGCGAAGGCCTGGAAGAACTCGCGCACGAGCTCGGTGTCGAAGGTGCCGATCTTCGGGGTCTGGAAGGCAATTTTGAAAACCAGGAACGGCCGGCCCGAGACATCGACGGCGGCGCGCGTCAGGCACTCGTCCATCGCGAGGTCGAGCGAGGCGTAGCGGCGGATGCCGCGCCGCTCGCCCATCGCCTGGCGGATCGCCTGGCCGAGCGCGATGCCGGTGTCCTCCACGGTGTGATGGTCGTCGATGTGAAGGTCGCCCTTCGTCTCGATCTCCATGTCGATCAGCGAATGGCGGGCGAGCTGGTCGAGCATGTGGTCGAAGAAGCCGACACCGGTCGACACGGTCGAGGTGCCGGTGCCGTCGAGATCGACACGGACCCGAATCGAGGTCTCTTTGGTCTTGCGCTCGATGCTCGCGGCGCGGGCATCCGCTGTCTGGGCCATGTCGTCGCCTCTCGCGCGCGGAACGGTTCGCGCGTTCATAGCGCAAGGCGTGGCCTTTCGCCAATCGGCCGGAAGGGACGGCTTTGCGTCGAAGCCCCGCGATCCCATATGGGGCGCGACGACCTTCAAACGGCGAGGCTCCCGGGCCCCGCGCCACCTCACGGAAACGACCGCCATGGAAAAGCACGACCCCGCCACGATGTACGGAACGACGATCGTCACGGTCCGCAAGGGCGGCAAGGTCGTCGTCGCGGGCGACGGGCAGGTCTCGCTCGGCAACACGGTGATGAAGGGCAATGCGCGCAAGGTGCGACGCATCGGCAAGGGCGGCGAGGTCATCGCGGGCTTCGCGGGCGCCACGGCCGACGCCTTCACGCTGCTGGAGCGCCTGGAGGCCAAGCTCGAGCAGTATCCGGACCAGCTCATGCGCGCCTGCGTCGAGCTCGCCAAGGACTGGCGCACCGACCGTTACCTGCGCCGGCTGGAGGCGATGATGATCGTCGCCGATCGCAACGTGACGCTGACGCTGACCGGCAACGGCGACGTGCTGGAGCCCGAGGACGGCGTGATCGCCATCGGCTCCGGCGGCAACTACGCGCTGGCGGCCGCCCGCGCGCTCGCCGACACCGACCTCGGCGCCGAGGAGATCGCCCGCAAGGCGATGAGGATCGCCGCCGAGATCTGCATCTACACCAACGACAACGTCATCGTGGAAGCCCTCGACGCAGCCTGATCGTCGGCAAAAGGCGCCCGGCAGCGGATAACCACCGGGCGCCTTCTTTTTCACATCAGGTCTTCGAGGCGGATCGGCAGGCGGCGGATGCGCTTTCCGGTGGCGTGGTACACCGCGTTGCAGATGGCCGGCGCGACGCCCACGATCGACAGCTCGCCCACCGCCTTGCCGCCCAGGGGCGTCGCGTCGAAGTCCGGCACGCCGACCGAGATCGTCTGAATCTCCGGGACGTCGGCATTGGTGGCAATGCGATAGTCGGCGAGATTGGCGCTGAGGATGCGCCCGTTGCGCGGGTCGACCACGCCCTCCTCCAGGAGCGCCATGCCGATGCCCATTACGATGCCGCCCTTGAACTGGCTTTCGGCGAGCTTGGGATTGTAGAGCCGCCCGGCATCCATCGCCGAGACGACGCGCGACACCCGCACCGTGCCGAAATCCTCGTCCACGCGCACCTCGATGAAATGGGCACAGAAGGAATGGCGCGAATAGGGGACGTTGGTGCCCCGCTCCATGCCGGCCGTGGAGGTGAACATCGCACGCCGCTCCTCGGGCGTGCGGTCCGCCTCCGGCAGCGTGTCGCGTGTCACCTCCAGCACCTCGCGGCCGAGCGCCTGCATGAAGGCGCCGAGCGTCATCCCCTCGCCGCGCGGCGGCGCGATGCGCCCGCCCTCGACGGACAGCGTGTTGGCCTGGTCGCGCAGCGGGGAGGCGGGGTCCGACAGGCCGAGCGTCACGAGTTCCTCGCGCGCGGCCTGCGCCGTCTTGTGGACCGCGCCGACCATGAGATTGGCGAGCTGCGAGCCGCCCGCGACGGGCGCGCGGCCGAGCGTCGAATCGCCGAGCTTCACGCTCACGTCCTCCACCGGCACGCCGAGCGCGTCGGCGGCGGTCTGCGCGAGGATCGTATAGGTGCCGGTGCCCATGTCGATGGCGCTGGACAGGACCTCGACCTTGCCGTCGTTCAGAACGCGCACGGTCGCCTCTCCGGGGCTGGAATAGACGGGGTGCGTGCCCACCGCCATGCCCCAGCCGATCAATTCACGCCCCTGCCGCATCGAGCGCGGCTCCGGCGTTCGGCGCGACCAGCCGAAGGCCTTCGCGCCTGCCTCGTAGGCCTCGCGCAGGCGGCGCGAGGACCAGGGCTTGCCGCTCTCCGGGTCGGTCTGCGGCTCGTTCTTCAGGCGCAGCGCCACCGGGTCCATGTTCAGCGCGATCGCCAGTTCGTCCATCGCGCTTTCGAGCGCGAAGCCGCTCGGGTTCTTGCCGGGCGCGCGGAAGGCGCCGGGCATCACCGTGTTCACCGGCACGATGCGCTGGCGCGAGCGAAGGTTCGCCACCGCGTACATCATCGCGGTGACGACGCCGAGCGTCTCGACGAAGTTCTTGGCGCTCGCGGTTTCGTTCGCGCCGTCATGGTCGATGGCGAGAAGCGTGCCGTCCGCGGCCGCGCCGAGCCGCAGCGTCTGGTGCGTGGCGGGGCGCCCGCCATAGGCCGTGAAGGTCTGCTGGCGCGTGACGGCGAGCTTCACCGGCCGGCCGAGCACGCGAGCGGCGATGGCGGCCACGCCCGAGTGCGGCAGCACCTGTGCCTTGGAGCCGAAGCCGCCGCCGACGAAGGGCGACACGATGCGCACGTTCTCGAAGGGCAGGCCGAAAAGCTTGGCGTAGTGGCTCGCCATGCCGTCGACCCACTGGCTGTGCTCGTAGACCGTCAGACGATCATCGGCCTCCCAGTGCGCGATCAGCCCGTGCGGCTCGATCGGCAGGTTGTATTCGCGCGGCGTGTCGTAGCTCGCCTCGATCGTGACGGGCGCCTCGGCGAGCGCCTTGTCGACATCGCCCCAGTCCTTGTCCATCGGCACGGGGTTGCCGGCGCCGGCGCGCGGATCGCCAAGGCCGGCGATCACCGGCTCGGCTTCGATCTCGACGCGCACGAGGCGCGCGGCCTCGCGGGCCTGCTCGATCGTGTCGGCGACCACGGCTGCGACGAGTTCGCCGTTGTGGCGCACGTGCCGTGCGAAGGGCGTGTCCTCGTCCTCGCGCGGCGCGTTTCCGAAGAAGTCGGCCTGCGGGACGATCTTCGGGCAGTTGGACGCGTCGAGCACGAGGCGCACGCCGGGGCTGGCCTCCGCCGAAGAGCGGTCCACCCGCACCACGCGGCCCGCGCCCTCGCTCGCCTGGACGATGACGCAGTGGAGCGGGTTTTCCACCGGATGCTCCAGCGCGTAGCG
Organism: Aureimonas mangrovi; assembly: GCF_014058705.1. Classification (NCBI taxonomy): domain Bacteria; kingdom Pseudomonadati; phylum Pseudomonadota; class Alphaproteobacteria; order Hyphomicrobiales; family Aurantimonadaceae; genus Aureimonas; species Aureimonas mangrovi. The sequence goes on along the minus strand of NZ_CP059692.1, from coordinate 226,928 downwards.
CGCCGCGCCCTGCACCTTGGCGGGGCCGTCGGCGCGGATCAGCGCGCGGCCGAGGCTGCCGCCGTCGGCGGCGTCGCCGCGTTTGGTCTGCGGTTCGACCAGGCTCATTGCAGGCCTCCGATCTTCATTATGGCGCGCGCGACGACGCGGGGGACGAGTTCGATCTTCCAGGCGCTGCCCTCGACGGGCACGGCCCCCTCCATCGCAAGCGCGCTTGCCTCGCGGACGGTCGCCTCGCTCAGCGTGCGTCCGGCAAGCGCCTTCTCGACGGCGACCGCGCGCCACGGGCGCGTGGCGACGCCGCCGAGCGCGACGCGCGCCTGGCGCACCGTGCGCCCGTCCTCCTCCAGCTCCAGCGCCACGGCCGCGCTCGCCGAGGCGAACTCGTAGGACTGGCGCTCACGCACCTTCAGATAGGTGGAGCGGGCCGCGAGCTTGGTGCGCGCGACCTCGATGGCGGTGATCACCTCGCCGGGCTCCAGCACCGTCTCGCGCTGCGGCGTGTCGCCGGGCTCGAGGAAGAGGTCGGCGACGGGAAGCGCCCGCCGGTCTGTGCGGATGAGCGCGTCCAGCGCCGTCAGCGCGACGGCGAAATCGCCCGGATAAAGCGCGATGCAGGACGGACTGGCACCGAGGACGGCATGGGCGCCGGCCGGGCCTTCCAGCGCCGAGCAGCCCGAGCCCGGCTCGCGCTTGTTGCAGGCCGGGTAGGCGGCGGGATCGCGATAGTAGGAGCAGCGGGTCCGCTGCATGAGATTGCCCGCGAGCGTCGCCATGTTGCGAAGCTGGGCGGAGGCGGCGAGCTGGAGCGATTCCGCCAGCGCCGGATAGTCGGCCTGCATGCGCGGGTCTGCCGCCACGCGTCCCATCGTGGCGATGGCGCCGAGCGTGACGCCGTCCGCCCCGTGTTCGACGGCGTCGAGGCCGGGAAGACGGGTAATGTCGACGAGGAGACTCGGGCGCAGGACGTCAAGCTTGGCGAGATCGACGAGCGTGGTGCCGCCGGCGAGCAGCATCGCGCCGGGCTCGGCACTGCGGGCGCTGGCGTCCTTCAGGCTGGCCGCGCGGGCATAGTCGAAGTCGATCATGCGGCCTCTACCTTCGTTTCGGCGGCATGCGTTCCGGCCGCCTTGCGCACGGCGGCGACGATGCCGTTATAGGCGCCGCAGCGGCACAGGTTGCCGGCCATGTATTCGCGGATCTCGGCGTCCGAGCCCGTGTGGCCCTCGCGGATGCAGGCGACGGCCGACATGATCTGGCCGGGCGTGCAGTAGCCGCACTGGAAGGCGTCTTCCTCCAGGAAGGCCTGCTGAACGCGGTGGAGCACGCCGTCGCCGTCCGCCAGGCCCTCGATCGTGGTGATCTCGCGCCCTTCCGCCTGAACGGCGAGCGTCAGGCAGGCGAGCGTGCGCTCTCCGTCGACATGCACGGTGCAGGCGCCGCACTGGCCGTGGTCGCAGCCCTTCTTGGTCCCGGTGAGAGCGGCCCTTTCGCGCAGCGCGTCGAGAAGCGTGACGCGCGGCTCGACGGACATCGCGTGCGCGGCGCCGTTGATCGAAAGCTCGATCTGTCGAATATGGTCCATGAACATCGTCCCCATGATGCGATCGCATCGCCCGGCGCGGCCCGGCGGCTGTGGCGGGCGCGAGGGCGGACATCGATAAGCGGAGGGGCCTCCGCTTGCACTGGAGATAGACCCGGCGCACCGCGGTTCAAGGTTCGATGAGAAAGATTCCAAGAAACAGCGGCGAGGGCAAGACGCCGGCATCCGGTCCGGGAGCGGGAAAGGCGGCGCGGCCGTTGCGCGCCGACGCGCGCGCCAACCGCGACAGGCTGATGGCGGTGGCGACACAGGCCTTCGCGCGGGACGGCGTGGAAACCTCGCTGGAGGGGATCGCTCGGGAGGCGGGTGTCGGCATCGGCACGCTCTACCGCCATTTCCCGACGCGCGAAGCCTTGGTGGAGGCTGCCTATCGCCGCGAGGTGGAGGCATTGGCGGCAGCCGCCGTCACGCTGGGCGAGGCGCATGCGCCGGATGCGGCGCTGGCGCTCTGGATGCAGCGCTTCGTGGACTACATGGCCACCAAGCGTGGCATGCGCGAAAGCCTGAAGCGGCTGATGGAATCCAACTCGCCGCTGTTCGCGCAGACCTCGGGGCTGATACCGCAGGCGCTGGGCGGCCTCGTCGAGGCGGCTGCGGCGGCCGGGGCGATCCGCGCCGACGCCGATTCCGGCGACGTGATGCACGCGCTTTCGAGCATCTACTCGGCCTCGGACGGGCCGCAGTGGCGCGAGCGCTCGCAGCGCCTCGTCGGGCTTCTTATGGACGGCCTGCGCTACGGCGCGCCCGGCGAGCGACAAGGCCCGCCGGGCGCTTGATCACTTACTCGGCGGCGACGCGCTCTGCAGCCGGCAGATCGGCGACGAGGGCGCGCCAGCGCTCGTCCTCGGGCGCGGCGCGCTCGCGCACGCCGAAGAACTGAAGGATCAGCGTTCCGGCCGCGTCGTAGAGCTCGATCGAGGTGAGGTGGCCGTGGGCCGTCGGCTTCCTGACCGCGAAGGCCTCGGCGATCAGATCCTCGCGCAGATGCAGGTCGAAGCCGGGGTCGAGCACGTTGATCCACGGCCCCATCGCCTTGATCCGCTCGACCGGGCCGGTGTGGATCTGGATGCAGCCGCGATTGCCGACGAAGACCATGATCGGCAGCTTCTCTTCGGCGGCGCCTTCCAGGACGGCGCGCGCCGCGCCCGGCGCCAGCGCGCGCACGTTCGCCTCGCCCATCAGGGGCAGCGCGCCGCGCCGGTCAAGCCCGTGGCGGCGCAGGAGCGGCACGAATTCGTGGACATCCGCCATGCCGGCGAAGGCCGTGCGGAAGGCTTCGGCCTCCTCGGCGCTCGGCTCAGCCGGGCGCGTGTCGTCATAGGGCTCGAAGGCGGGCGGCTCCTCGCCGGCCGGCGCGCGAAAACGCTCGACGAGGGAGGCGAAGGCTGCCGCGTCCGAGGCCGGGCGCAGATGGATCTTGATCACCGCCTCGCCGGCCGCGTCGAAGATCTGGATCGAGCGGCGAGGGCCCTTCTCGTCCGGCAGTTCCAGCGCATAGGCGTGGTGCCAGTGCTTGAGGAACAGGCGCAGGTCGAGCGGCGGGTGGACGACGAGGCCCATCGCGCCGGAGATGGAAATGCCGCCAAAGGTGCCGACGATCTCGTGGACGGCGGCCTCGTTGCGCGTCAGCGCCATCACCTCGCCCAACGCGGGCAGCGCCTCCAGGATAGCGGCCATCTCCGGGCGCAGCCGTACGACCTCCGGGCCGTCGTGGCGTGCGAGGAGGCCCGCTTCCGAAAGGTCGAGCTCTTTCGCCAGATCGCGCGAGCGCCTGCCGGTGGCGTAGAAGGGGACGGTGTTTTCGCTGAACGGGGCGGTATCGGACAAGGTGAGGTTCCTCAGAAGGCGGCCGCGACCTGCGGCAGGATGAAGGGTGTGGGGGCGTCCGGCACGGCGCGCACGCCGATCGACACGCCGAAGACGCTTTGCAGGAGCGCGTCGGTGAGGACCGCGCCGGGCGCGCCGTCCGCCGCCACCTCGCCTTTCGACAGGACGACGATGCGGTCGGCGAAGCCGGCGGAGAGGTTCAGGTCGTGCAGCACCGCGACGACCCCGCCGCCGCCGCGCGCGAAATCGCGGGCGATGGCAAGGACTGCAAGCTGGTGGCGGATGTCGAGCGAGGAGATCGGCTCGTCGAGGAACAGGAAGCGCGCCCGCCCGCCATGCACCGGCGCGCCGATCTGGCACAGGACGCGCGCCAGATGCACACGCTGCTGCTCGCCGCCGGACAGCTCCTGGTAGAACCGTCCCGAAAAGCCCGCGAGGTCGACGCGCGACAGCGCGGCGAGGATGTCTGCGGCCCGCCCGCCGCGCCCGCCGGCTTCCAGGCCGAGGCGCACGACTTCGGCGACCGTGAACGGAAAGGCGAGCGCCGAACTCTGCGGCAGCACCGCGCGCCGGCGCGACAGGGCGAGAGGCGAGAGGCGGGAAACGTCCTCGCCGTCGATGAGGACGCGGCCACCGTCGGCGGCGTGCTCGCCGGTCATCAGTTTCAGGAGCGTCGACTTGCCGGCGCCGTTCGGACCCACGACGACGGTGAGCTCGCCGGCCCTTATCGCGATATCGGTCGGGGCGAGGGCGAGATGCGTGCGGTGGCGCACGCTCGCCCCTTCGAGCCAGATCGTATTCGCCTCAGACATCGGCGAGGCCCCGGCGGCGCAGGAGGATCCACAGGAAGACCGGCGCGCCGATGGCGGCCGTCAGGATGCCGATCGGCAGCTCGGCCGGCGCGACGAGCGTGCGCGCGGCCATGTCCGCCACCAGAAGCAGGCTTGCGCCCGCAAGCGCCGAGGCCGGCAGCAGCGCGCGATGGTCCGGCCCGATGGCAAGGCGCAGGAGGTGCGGCACGACGATGCCGACGAAGCCGATGGCGCCCGACACCGCGACGGCCGCGCCCGTGGCGAGCGCGACGAGCACGATCGTCAAGCGCTTCAGGCGCTGTACGTCGACGCCGAGATGGTAGGCCTCCGCCTCGCCGAGCACGATGCCGTTCAGACCGCGCGCGACGAGCGGCGCCAGGAGGAGGGCCGCGACCATCATCGGCGCGCCGGCCGCAAGCTTGCCCCATGTCGCGCCGCCCAGGCCCCCGAGGCTCCAGAAGGTGAGGGTGCGAAGCTGGTCGTCGTCGCTCATGAAGACGAGGAAGCCCGTGCCGGCGCCCGCGAAGGCGCCGAGCGCGATGCCCGCGAGCAGCATCAGCGCCATGGAGGAGCGCCCGGCGCGCGTGCCGATGCGGTAGATGAGGAGCGTGGCGGCAAGGCCTCCGAAGAAGGCCGCGACGGGCAGCGCCCAGATGCCGAAGAGGGCCGCGAAGGGTGCGAGCACCGAGCCCGACAGGACGATCGTGGCGACCGCCGCGAAGGCGGCGCCCCCCGAGACACCGACGAGGCCGGGATCGGCCAGCGGATTGCGGAAGAGCCCCTGCATCATGGCCCCGACGGTGGCGAGCGAGGCCCCGACGAGGGCGCCGAGAAGCATGCGCGGCAGGCGGATCTGCCAGACGATCACCGTGTCGGCGAGGCTGGAAGCCTGCCCGTTCGGGCCTGCCAGCAGGATGCGCGCGACCGTGCCGGGCGGCAGCATGGCCGGGCCGACGGCGAGCGCGCCGAGCGCGGAGACGACGAGGAGGAGGCCGAGAAGCGCCATGGCGACCCGGGCGCGCGCGCTGCGGTCTCCCGCAAGACGAAGACGCGCGGCGGCGGGGGCGCCGGCTGTCGCCTCAGCGGGCAAGGCCCGCCTCGGGATAGAGCTGGGCCGCGAGCTCGCGTACCGCGTCCGGCGTGCGCGGGCCGAAGCCGAGGAGGTAGAGCGCGTCCATGCTGATCACGGCGTTGGCCTGGCCGGCGGGCGTTGCTGCGAGAGCCGGCACGGACAGCGGATCAACGGTCGAGCCGCCCCGGCTGACCACGAGGATCACGTCGGGCGCGAGTGCGGCTGCGGCCTCGCTCGACAGCGCCTTGTAGCCCTCGACGTCGCCGAAGACGTTTTCCGCGCCGGCCATCCGGATCACGGCATCGGCGCCGGTTCCGCTGCCCGCCGCGTTCGGCCGCCCGTCCGCGAGGGAAAGGATGAAGAGGACGCGCTTCTTCTCGCCGACATTGGCGAGATCGGCATCGAGCGCCGCGAACTTTTCGGCGACCTCGCCGGCCATCGCCTCGCCGGCCTCCTCCTCGCCGACAGCCTGCGAGACCGCGCGGATCTTGGCCAGCAGATCCTCGACCGTCAGCCCGGTCGGCACGTGCTGCGTGGCAACGCCCGCCTGGTCGATCAGCGCAACGGCCTCCGGCGGGCCGGCGCCCTCGTCCATCAGGATGAGATCCGGCGAGAGCGCGAGCACCCCTTCGGCGGAAAGCGCGCGCATGTAGCCGACATCGGGTTTCTCGGCCAGCGCGCGCGGCGGGAAAAGGCTCGTCGTATCGACCGCGACCACGCGATCTTCCTCGCCGAGCGCGTAGAGGATTTCGGTGACGGCGCCCCCGATGGAGACGATGCGCTCGGGCGACGCGACGGACTGCGCGAAGGCCGGCGCCGTTCCGAGCGCTGCGGCGAGGGCGAAGCCGGCGAGAAGACGAGAGCGCATCGTGGCTCCTTGGGCTGGAGGGCGGGGACGATGGCGCCTCGATAGGCCCATCGACTTTCATGCGTCAAGCAAATACGCACGATAAACAAGTCTAGAACCGTTCCAGATTAGAGTAAGTCTAGATTGAAACGTCTCCAGAAAGCAAATTGTAAGTTGACTCTAATTGATGACTCGCAATAGACGGCCGTTTTGTGACCGTGCGTCAAGTCTAAATCTGGAACGATTCAAAGGTCGACGATCTGGGGGGATCGCCGCTGAGGAATGTCCGGGGTGCATTCAGAGGGGTCTTCGTTATGAACAGGGTATTGGCCGGATTGTGGATCGGCGCGGCTTTCGGCGCGCTTTCGGTGGGCGCGGCCAGCGCCCAGACCGTGCAGACGGTGGCCGAAGAAGCGCCGGACGGCACGGTCGTCCTGCGCGAAGTGGTGGTGGATGCGGGCACCGAGGGCGCTCAGGATGGCGCGGCCGGAACCGTGACGACCTCGACGACCACGCGTGAGACGATCGACAACCAGCTCATCGATTCCATCGACGATCTCGGCCGCAGCCAGGAGGCCGGCGTCACCTTCAACCGCAACACGCGTTCGGTGAACATCCGCGGCCTTGAGGGGCCGCGTGTCCTGACCACGATCGACGGCATCCGCGTGCCCTATCTGGCGGACGCGACACGCGGCGCGACCGGCGGTGCCGACAGCTTCGACTTCAACACGCTGTCGGCGCTCGACCTGACGCGCGGCGCCGACCCGATGCTCGGCTCGGGCGCGCTCGGCGGCGTTCTGGCGCTGCGCACGCTGGACCCCGAGGACCTGCTGCTCGGCGGCCGGCAGCTCGGCTATTTCACGAAGAACGGCTACGATTCCACCGACGACAGCTGGTTCACGAGCCATGCCGGCGCCGTGCGCCACGGCGATACCTACCTGCTCCTGCAGGGCGGCTATCGCGGCGGCAACGAGACGGATACGCAGGGCACCTTCGATGGCTACGGCGCGACACGCACCGCGCCGAACCCGCTCGACTACGACCAGTACAACGTCCTCGCCAAGCTCCACCAATATGCCGGCGAGGGCCATCGCTTCGGCATCACCGGCGAAATCTTCAGCCGCGAAGAGGACATCGACACGCGGACCTCGCAGGGAACCGGCCCGCGCGACAACTACCGGCCGGGCGACCATGCCTCGGGCGAGGACGTCAGGCGTGAGCGCATCACGCTCACCTACGACTACGCGACGCCGGAACTCGGCACGGCCTTCGTCGACGAGGCCTCGGCCGTGCTCTACTACCAGAAGGACGAGCGCAACTCGACGGTCGACGCCTACCGCTCCGTCTCGGTCGTCGGCCCCTATGGGCGCGACAACAGCTACGATGAGGAATCCTTCGGCTTCAACGGCTTCGGCTCGCGCACCTTCATCACCGGCGAGGTTTCGCAGAAGCTGACGCTCGGCACGGAGCTTCGCACCACGACGACGACGCAGTATTCGGCCGGCTACGACAATTGCAGCGTCGTCTTCGTCTCCACCTGCAACAACCTCCACACCAACCAGGCCGACACGCCCGAGGTCGACGGCAGCGCGGTCGGCTTCTACGCCGAGAACGAGGTCGGCCTTGCCGGCGGTCGCCTGCGCATCACGCCGGGTCTGCGTTTCGACTGGTACGAGGAGAACCCGCAGCTGACGGCCGAGTTCGAGCGAAGCGCCGCGTATGATGGCACGCTGCCGCCTTCGTCCAGCGACACGGCAGTCTCGCCAAAGCTGCTCGTCGAATACGACCTCCTGCCCGAGCTGACCGCCTACGCCCAATGGTCGCGCGGCTTCCGCGCGCCGACGGTGGGCGAGCTCTACTCGCGCTTCGGCGCGGTCGGCACCTATCTGCGCGGCGGTAACCCCAACCTCGAGGCAGAGACAAGCAACGGCTTCGATGTCGGCCTCAGGTTCGAGCGCGAAACCTACGGTGCCAACATCAACGTCTTCCACACCGACTACGAGAACTTCATCGACGTGGTGCAGCTCTCGCCGTCCTGCTTCGTGGATCGCGTCAACTGCAATCCGCTCTACCCGCAGGGCGGCGTCTCGACCTATACGAACATCCCGGATGCGCGGATCTCGGGCGTCGAGCTCGGGGGCTTCGTTCGCTTCGCGGACTACTGGACGGCGCGGGGCTCGCTCTCCTACATCGAGGGCCGCAACCGCACCGACGACGTCTATCTCGACTCGATCTCGCCGTTGACGGCTATCCTCGCCCTCGGCTACGAGCGCAACCAGTGGGGCGGCGAGGTGTCGACGAAGCTCGCCGCGCGCCGCGACAAGGTGGACGAGGGCGTCGAGACGCCGGGCTACGGCATCGTCGACCTAACGGCCTGGTACGAGCCGGAGGCGCTTCCGGGGCTGAAGATCGCCGGTGGCGTATTCAACATCCTCGACCAGACCTATTACGACGCGGCCAATATGCCGCTGAGCCCTTCGCAGCCGGACCTTTACTATTCGGAGCCCGGCCGCGCCTTCAAGCTCAACGTCTCCTACCGCTTCTGACGGACTGCGTCGGCGGGCCGCATGCGGCCCGCCGTTTTCACATCGCGATCAGGACCTGCGGCCGGCGAGCTCGCGGTAGAGCGCGGCATAGGCCGCGCCCATGCGCTCGGCCGTGAACAGCGCCTCGTAGCGCAGACGCGCCGCGCGTCCGAACGCCGCGGCGCGCACGGGGTCGGCGAGAAGCGCGTTCATCGCCCCCGCCAGAGCCTGCGGATCGCGCGGCGGCACCACGATACCGGTCTCGCCATCGGCGTTGACGTAGCTCGTTCCCGAGCCGACCTCGGTGGAGATGAGCGGGCGCCCGGCGATCGACGCCTCGAGGAGGGCGAGGCCGAAGGCCTCGGACCGTTCGCTGGCCGGAAACACGAAACCCGCGCAAAGGCCCAGAAGAGCGTTCTTGTCGGCGTCGTCCACCGCACCGACGAAATGCACGTTGGAGAGGCCCGCGCCCTCGCCCTGCGCCTTCAATTCGGCCTCCATCGGGCCGGCGCCGACGATGACGATCTCCGCCGGAACCAGCGGTGCCGCCTCAAGGAGATATTGCAGCCCCTTGTAGTATCGAAGGACGCCGGTGAAGAGAAAGAACGGGCGCGGGAAGCGCGCGCGCCACTTCGCCTCCGACTGTTCGTCCGCGGCCTCGATGTCGGCAAGGCCGATCGGCACGACCGCGACTTTCTCGCCATGGCGCCGGAGCACCGGGCTCGTCCGCGCATAGGCCGGTGAGGTCGCGACGATCCGGTCGACGCTTTGGAGGAAGCCGTGCATCAGGGGCGCGTAGAACCGGCCCAGCAGGCGCTGGCGCACGACGTCCGAGTGGTAGGTCACGATACTGGGCTTGCCGTGCCGCGCGGCGAAATGCGCGACATCCATCATCGGCCAGGGGAAGTGATAGTGCACGATGTCCGCCTTCTCGGCCGCGCGGGACAAGGCCGGAATGGCGGACAGGGACAGGCCCGTGGAGGCAAGTTCGAGGTCGAGCCGGGCCTTCGGCGCCTCGTGGCCGTCGAAGGTGACGGAGCGGGCCTGCGGGGCGCGGCTGAGCGAGAGGACGGTGGTGCCGACGCCGTGGCGCGCGCTCGCGCTGGCGATGGCGTGGATGGTGCGCTCGACGCCGCCGAAGCTGTCGGGCCAGTAGGTCTTGAAGAAATGCAGGACATGCATCCGCTGGTTCAGCGCCCTTTTCTCATCGCGATCGCCCGCTCGAACACCTCGATAAGGGCATCGGCCGAACGGCGCCAGGTAAAGCGCGCGGCGTTCTTCCGCGCATGGGCGGCCAGGTTCGCATGCAGAGCGTCGTCACAGGCGAGAGCGCCGAGGCCCGCCGCGATCGAGGTCTCGTCCGTCGGGTCGATTAGAAGACCCGCCTCGCCTGCCACTTCGGGCATGCTCGAGCGGTCGGAGGTCAGAACCGGGACGCCGCGCGCATGCGCTTCCGCGATCGGCAGGCCGAACCCCTCGTAGAGCGAGGGCATGGCGAGGAAGCGCGCGCCCGCATAGAGCGCGGCGAGGTCGGCATCCGGCACGAAGCCGGTCAGGCGCACGTCGCCCGCAAGGCCGAGTTCGGTGACGAGCGCACCGAGATCACGTTCCCCCCAGCCGTGGCCGCCGGCAAGGACGAGCATGCAGCGTTGGCGGATGGCGGCCGGAAGCCGCGCATAGGCGGCCAGAAGCCGCGGCAGGTTCTTGCGCGGCTCCAGCGTTCCCACGAAGAGCGCATAGGGCCGGTCGATGCCGTGGCGCGCGCGCGCCGCGTCCGCATCCGGGGCGAGCGGGGCGGGCATGTCGACGCCGGGATGGACGACCGCCACGGGCTGCTCGAGCGCGCCGAAGCGCGCGCCGATGTCCTCGGCCGTTGAAGCCGAGACCGCGGTCACGATGTCGGCCCCGCGCACGGCGCTGCCCATGAAGAGGCGCTCGCCCATCAGGCCGCGTCGGCGCATCGTCTCGGGCGCGTGGACCCAGACGAGATCGTGGATCGTCACGACCCGGGCGATCCTGCGGTCGAGGCGGCCGGGCAGGCGGTGCGCCGGGCCCCAGAGAACGTCCACGTCCTCATCAAGGGCCGCCTTGGGAAGCGCGCCGTGGCCCCACAGGACACGTGCGATCGGCCCCCTGAAACGCCGGGTCCGGACGCAGACGCCGCTGATCTGCGGGACCTGCGCGTGGGGCGGCTCGGGCAGATAGAGCCGCACGTCGCAGCCAGCGGCGGCGAGCGCCCGGCTCGTCTGCGCGACGACGCGCGCGATCCCGTTCATGCCCGTGACGAGGTTCCGGGCGTCCACGCCGATCCGCATCCGGCTCCCTTCAGTTCGGCGCAGCGCAGGCTGCGCGCTTTCCTGCCGTGCGAGGGCGGCATAGATTGGGTCGACGATGGCCGTTCGATGGCCGCCTCGAAACCCGCGCCGCAGCGCCCCGGCCGCGACGCCTCATGAGCCCCTGCATTTGCCTGTAAACCCCGCGCCCGTCACCCCCCTGAACGATCGGAACACAAGGCGGGATCCTGCGCGGGTCGTGGTCTTCGTCCATATCCACTACGAGGACGTCTGGCCCTCCTTACGCGCGCGCATCGAGAAAACGCTCGACATTCCGTTCCGACTGCTCGTGACGGCGAGCCGGCCCGATGTCTCGATCAAAAGGCCCGAAACTCCGTATCTTAACGGCTTCACGCTCCTGACGGTGGAGAACCGCGGCCGTGACGTGCGCCCGTTCCTCAAGGCGCTCGAAGCCGCGGGCGAGTTCGATCTCGGCTTGAAATTGCACGGCAAGCGCTCCGTCCACCGGCCGGACGGCGACGCCTGGCGCGACTGGCTGGTGGGCGAACTCCTTCCGGAGACGGGCGCCCGGCCGATCGTCGAGCGGATGGCCGCCGATCCGCGCCTTGCGCTTCTGGCGCCGAGCGGATCGCTGCACGCGACCGCACGGCTTCTCGGCCCGAACGCGGCGGTGACGCAGGCCGTGGCGGCGCGGCTGGAGGACGGCGGCGCGGCGCTGCCGAAGACGACGCCCTTCTTCGCGGCCGGCACGATGTTCTGGTTCCGCCGCGATGCCTTCGATGGGCTCCGGTCGGCCGCCTTCGACGATCTCTTCGCCGAGGAGGCGGGCCAGATCGACGGCACCGCCGCGCATGCCTTCGAACGGCTCTTCGCTGCCATCGCGGAAGGGGCGGGCAGCCTCGCGGTCCCGGTGGACGTCGCGCTCACTTCGACGCTCGATACGCCCCGGGCGACGATCCGCGCCGCGGTGCTCGCCAGCGTCGATACCGATCGCACCTTCAACCGCAAGCCCGATGCGCTGACGGGCTTCCTCGTGCGACGCCTGCCCTTCGTCGTCTCCGTGTTCCGGGGGCTTCCCGGGCCGGCGAGACGGGCGCTGAAGGCGCTGATGCGTCGTCGTTAGCACGCTCTGAGGCCCCAAACGAAAACGGGGCCCCGGAGGGCCCCGTCCTTCATCCATTCGGCTGCGATCAGGCGACGAGGACGTCGTCGATCGCGCGACCTTCGTAGATGCCGAAGGTCAGGTAGTGAGTGAGCGGGTTGAAGTCGCCCGCGGCCGCCACGTCGTCGTTCGCCGCCAGATAGGCCGAGCTGTCGAAGGCGGCCGAGGGGTCGCGGCCCTCACGCCAGCCGAAGGTCTGGTAGTGCAGGAGCGGGTTGATGTCCGATGCCGCCACGTCGGCGTTGTTCTCGAGGTAGTAGGACGTGTCGAACAGGATGCTCGTGTCGCGACCCTCGAACTGGCCGAAGATCTCGTAGTGGGTGCGGGCGTCGAAGCCCGCCGCCGCCACGTCGTTGTTGGCGAGGAGGTAGTACTGGGCGTCGAAGCCGTCGGCTTCGATCGCGTCGCCCACCGCGGTGAAGGTCTCGCGACCCTCGCCGCGCCCGAAGAGCATGTAGTGGGTGAAGGCATCGATGCCCGCCGCGGCGACATCCTGGTTGGCCTGGAGATACAGGCGGGCGTCGAAGTTCAGCGAAGGATCGCGGCCCTCGCTGTTGCCGAAGGTGCGGAAGTGCTCGAAGGCGTCGTAGCCCGCCGCCGCGACGTCGGCGTTGGCCGCCAGATACCCGACGCTATCGAAGAGGGCGTTGGGAGCCCGGCCTTCGCTGGCGCCGAAGATGCGGTAGTGGTCGATCGCCGTGAAGCCGGAGGCGTACACGTCGGCGTTCTGCTGCATGTAGAAGAGCGAGTCGAAGAGGATGTCGCCGTCGTTGACGACGATCTCGCCGTCCGCGAAGACGAGCCGGTCGATGTTGCGCAGCGTGTCCGTGCCGTCACCGACGATGGTGACGTACTGGCCGAAATCCTCGGCCGAGTAGTCGGCAAGGTTGCCGGCGAGAACGAAGCTGTCGAAGCCTGCACCGCCATCGATGATGTCGTCGCCGGGCGTCCCGACGATGATGTCGTCCCCCGGTGTGCCGACCGGCGGGAGAGCCGGCTCGAACACGGTGTCCTCGCGCAGGTCGAGGTTCTGGATGCGCTCGTCCTGAGCCTCCGGCGTGTCAGCCTCATTGTAGGCCGTCTCCGGCGTACCGTAGTTCGCCGTGATGTAGTCGACGAAGGCCTGCTGTTCGCCAAGCGACCGCTCCAGGATGGATTGGTCACGCAGCGTCGAGGCGTCGCTGAAGTCCGCCGTTTCGGGTATCACCTCGGAAAGGGTCCCGTCCGCCATGATGAAGCGGAAGTTCTCGCCATTGTCCTTGAACACCGGGAGTTCGCCGCCCTCGGCGACGAAGTTCAGGATCGACACGCGGATGAGGGACGGAGCGCCTTCCAGAATGGCGCCGTTCTCGACGATCGGGACGATCGAGCCGTCCTCGGCAATCAGCGCGACGCTCTTAACACGATCACCGGAAGCTGCGCCCTCGTCATAGGAGTAGCGCAGGCCACCCAGCTGGATGAAGGCGCCGTTGCCCTTGGTGACGCCGGCGGCGGCGTCGAGGATGTTGAGCAGTCCCTCGGCCGTCGTGTCGAAGACCATCAGCGCGTTGTTGAAGGCCAGCGCCGCGTTGGCTTCACCGCGGGTGATCTCGCCCGCATTGATGCCGGCGCGGATGCCGCCGCCGTTCTTGATGCCGACGACGAAGGTTGCATCTTCGCCCATGGTCTCGAGCGCGGCGCGACCCGCTGCGATGTTCGCGTCCGCCGTGATGTTGCCGAGATTTGTCTCCTCGGAGCGCACGCCCGGATTGCGCTCGCCGTTGAGGGCGACGTTGGTGTAGCCGATCACTTCAGAGTTGATCTCTTCCATGACGGCGTTGACCGCGTCGGTGACTTCCTTGACCGAACCGCCCCTCGTGCCGGAGGCCAGCGCGATCGTCTCGACTTCCTCGACGCTGATGCCCCAGGCCGCGGCGACGTTCTCGACCGTCGAGGCGTAGGCGCCACTGACCGCCGGATCGTAGCTGTCGGTGATGACGTTGCCCTCGGCGTCGAACTCGATCGCGAGGCGGCCGAGATACTTGTACTGGCCGTCCGTGTTGACGATCAGCGTGGTCCCGCCGGCCGCGTCCTCGATGACGAGCGGATAGGTGTCGGCGAACTCCTCGCCTTCGCGCGGCACGTCGTTCTCGTCGCCGAGACGCGTGTTGGAGCCGGCCGCGAGGATCACGTCGACGCCGGTCAGGAGCGTGGCGAGCTCACGCTCGTTGGCGATGTCCTGCAGGTGCGAGGTGAGGATGATCTTGTTGATGCCGTCCGCGGTGAGGCGGTCGATATAAGGCTGCAGATACGCGGCCAGCGCGGCCATGTCGTCCGTGCCGGCGCCCGGATCGGCCACCGTCACACCGCCCACCGAGGCGATGTTCTCGAGGATCTGCGTGGTGGCGCCGACGAAGCCGATGCGCTCGCCGCCTTCTTCCAGCACGGTGATCGGGGCGATCGCACCCGCCGGAAGCGAGCCGGCGGTCGGGATCGGCCCGGTGCCTGCGAAGGTGTCGATGAAGTTGTCCTCGAGCGAGGTGCCCTCGAAGTTGAGGTTCGCCGACAGATACGGGAAGAGCGCGCCAGTCCAGCTGCCTTCGCCCGAGATCGCCCGGTCGAAGAAGTCCGGCCCGAAGTCGAACTCGTGGTTGCCGACCGTCGAGAGGTCCACGCCGATGCGGTTGTGGATCTCGATGTCGGCCCGCCCGCCGGCCGTCACGCCGAGGATGGCGTCGAGGCGCGGATCGGCACCGGCCGAAAGGAACGGTCCGGCGATGAAGTTGTCGCCGCCCGACAGGACGATCGTGTTGGCGTATTCTTCCTCGAACGCCTCGACCAGCGCCGCCATGAGCGGAGCGGTCTCGGGAGCCAGCGTGCTGGCCTCGCCATCGGAGAAGTGCAGGATCTGGAGCGTGTAGTTGCCCGGCTGCTGGTCGGCGCCGAGGTTGAAGCTGGCGACCAGCGGGTCGTGGTCCGACGCGCGGATCGGCGAAGTGCCGTCGAAGTAGGACGGGTCGCGGCCGAAATCGGTGTTGTAATCGAGCGCGTCCGCCTCGTCGGCGTTGATGTTGCCGATCACGAAGTCCTCGACGCGGTCGATGATCCCGTTGACGTCAGCGAACATGTCGCCGCTCGCCAGGATGTAGTCGAGCGTGCCCACGAAGCCGTCGAAGATATAGCCGTAGGGGTTGTCGAGGAAGCGGGCGGCGAGGTTGACCCAGCCGGAGTCGAGCAGGTGCTGGATCGGCTCTTCGGCCGCGTAGGAGTTGAGGTCGCCGAGGATGACCTGGTTGGTGGTCGAGGAGCCGGTCGGGTTGGTCGCCAGCCATTCGTTCAGGGCGATGGCCGCGTTGATCCGCGTGCCGTTGGAGGCGCCGGCGCCGTCGTTGAGGTCGGCGTTGCCCTCGCCGGGCGAAGCCGAGCCCTTCGACTTGAAGTGGTTGACCGTGACGGTGATCTCCTCACCGGACGCGAGTTCCTCGAAGGTGACGGTGAGAGGCACGCGATTGCCGCCGGTCGCATCGAAGATGCCGGCCGTCTCGAGCATGGCGATGGCCTGGCCGTTCGGGCCGTTGCCCTCGGCGATCTGGACCGTGTCGGTGCGGTAGATCTGCGCGACCGCGATCGCGTCGTCACCGATGGTCGGGCGGCCCGGATCGACCCATGCCCAGACATCGGAGCCGGCGCGCGCGTTCAGTTCCTCGACGAGAGTCGCAACGGCGGGCGTGTTGCCCTCGAGGTCGAAGTCGTTCTCGATCTCGATCAGGCCGATGATGTCGGAATCAAGCTGCTCAAGGGCAACGAGGAGCTTGTCGAGCTGGCGCTGGTACTCCACGGCGTTGTTGGCGCCGCGCGGATCCTGGCCGTTGTCGATCGTGTTTCCACCCCCGTCCAGCGTGGTGAAGAAGTTCAGGACGTTGAAGGAGGCGACTTTCAGGCCCGTGCCGTCCGCCGTCACCTTGGTGGGCTCGGGGTTGCCGTTTCCGCGGGTGAACTCGTTCGCCTCGTTCTCCACGGAGCGCACGCGCCAGGTTGCGCCCGAAGCCTGGTTGCCGGCCCACTGGTAGTCGAGGACGCCGGTCAGGCCCTGGATCGTGTCGCCCATGCGCGGCGCGGTCGCGGTGCCGTAGTCGGGGAAGAGATTGTCGATCGGCTGGTTCTGGAAGTTCAGGCCGTCGTCATAGGTGATCGTGCGCGCGCCGGTCTCCTGCAGGTAGGCCTGGTAGGCGGCGGCGTCGGGGGTGTTGTGCTGGCTGAAGGTGAAGGGGCGCTCGCCGGTGATCGTCTCGCCGTTCGCGCCGACCTGCTCGAAGCCGTTGGTGTCGAACAGCTTGATCTCGTTGAAGCGGTCGAGCTGGAACTGCTCGGTGACCGTCATCGTGTTCGGCAGGCGGATCAGCATGCCCTCGTAGGCCTCGAGGTCGGGCTGGAAGTCGCCGTCCTGGTTGACCGTCGTGTTGGTGATCGCCGACAGGTCGACGTCGACGGCCATCGTGTTGATGTCCTCGACGGCTCCGGCCTCGACGACCGAGACGCTCTGTGCGGTGAGCTGCGTCTGGCCGAAATACTCGCCGACGACGCCCGTGACGCGCACGCGGTCGCCGATCGCGACGTCGGTGAGGAAGCTGCCGCCCTCGAAGACGAAGATGCCTTCGGAGGTCGAGGCGTCATCGTCCCAGTCGGCCTGCTCGTGCTGGAGGAAGAAGCCGCGCATGTCGCGGCCGGCATCGGCGTCGCCGTCCTGGAAGTCGCCGACGACGATGGCTTCGACCGTGACCGTCTGGCCGACCATCGGAGACGCCGCGCCCGAACCCTGGATCGCGGAGATGAGCGTCAGGTCGGAATCGTCGAAATCATCGTTGAGAATGGTCGCGGTGGCGCTCGCTCGCGTGACGGTCGCGGTGCCGCTGGTGACGGCGATCGTGCCGACGAGCGTCTCATCGGTTTCGGAGACGTCGTCGTCGCTGGCGGTGATCGTGAAGCTCTCGCTCAGATTGTCGGGCCCGAGAGTGATGACGCGGTCGGCCGGGAAGGTGCCTGCGAAGTCGTCGGCATCGGTGGTGCCGGAGAAGCTGACCGTCACCTCGATCTCTTCCGTGAGGTTGGTGGCCTCGATCGTGAAGGTGAAGGCGCCGTCGGCTTCAACCGCGCTCGCCGGATCGACACTGATCGACACGGCCGGTTCGTCGGAGCCGACGAAGGCGAAGGAACCGTCGAAGGCGACGGGCGCATTATCGTTGACGGTCCAGTTGTCGGCGTCGTTCAGCGCCGCGCGGATCGCGGCAGGGTCGCCGGAGGTCGGGCCGGAATAGAAGCCGTTGTCGACGTTGGCGATCGAAACCGCGTTGACGCCGTCCGTCAGGCCAGCGGGGAGAGCGGACGAGTTCGAGTTGGTCGCGTCGGCGTCCCAATCGGCGCCGTTGAACTGGATTGCGGAGATGAAGGCCGGCGAAGCGGCATCACCCTGGTAGGCGAGGATCTGGTCACCGGAGGTGGAGAGGTTGAAGCCTCCCTGGACGCCCTCGAGGCGGACGACCGTCCCGGCCGTCAACGCTGCTTCCGCGGTCCAGCCGATGACGCCCTCGTTGGCGCGAAAGCTGCCGTCGGCACGCCAGCCATTGTCGGTGAAGTTGATCGCGGTGCCCGCTTCAACGTCCGTCAGAAGGACGAAGGCGAAGCTCTTCGGATTGTCGGAAGCGAAGTCGACGAAGGCGATATCGCCCGCGGACAGTGTCGTCGGCATTTTGGTCTCCACGAGAAAGCGGATCCGCGCGCACGAAAGACTCGCCTCGAACGCCGGCCTGTCACGTTTGCCGGTTTCGAGGTGTCGACAGTGCTGGCTCGGATGCGCGAAAGGGTTTCGGCTTCCGCGATCGAATCCGGCTCACCGCAGCGATCGCGACGGCTACTAACCAGCTTCATGTTGCGGTTTTTTAACACGCGGACGACGAACTGACGCATCGTCAGCCGGAACGGGCGAAGGTCGCGTCCGTAATCCAACTGTCATCTGCGCGGCGTATCCCGTCGGCCGCCGGACGCCCGCCGACGGCATGCTCTTCGTCCGTTTTCCAGGTATCGCCGTGAAGAAGAAACCCATCGACGAGATCGCGAAGATCGCGTGGTCCGGCGCCTCCGGCCTCTTCTTCTTCACCTTCGTCACGAACGTCCTCCTGCTCGTGCAGCCGCTTTACATGCTGCAGGTGTACGACCGGGTGCTCGTCTCATCCTCTCTTGAGACGCTCGCCTTCATCTCGCTGATCGCGGCCGGCGCGATCCTGCTCCTGGGCGCGATCGACGCGCTGCGCAGCATCATGGCGGGGCGGCTCGCCGCCCGCATCGGGGTCGCCGGCGGTTCTTCGGCTCTTCTCGCCTCCATCGCCGGCCAGCGCGCCTCGCTCGGGGATATCCAGCCGCTGCGCGATCTGTCCACCGTGCGCGGCTTCGTCGGCGGGCGCACGCTGCTGGCCTTTCTCGACATGCCCTTCGCGCCCTTCTTCATCGGCATCCTCTATCTCATCCACCCGCACCTGTTCTGGCTGACGGCCGGCGGCGCCGTCGTCCTCTTCGCCGTCGCGTTCGCCAACCAGTGGGCCGGTGATCGCGCACTCGGCGCGTCGGGCGAGGAGAGCATCGGCGCCTCGCTGATGGCGCAGGCCTTCACCCGCAACGGCGAGAGCATTTCCGCCATGGGCATGCGCGGCAACGTCACCGAGGCCTGGGGCCGCCAGGAGGGCCGCGCGATGGCCGCGCAGGAGCGCGCCAACTCCGTCGCGTCCTTCTATGGCGGGCTTTCGCGCGTCGTGCGGCTCGGCCTGCAGATCGCCATCCTCGGCTATGGCGGCTATCTCGTCGTCACTGGCGAGATGACGGCGGGCATGATCTTCGCCGCATCGCTGATTTCCGGGCGCGGCCTGCAGCCGATCGACCAGGTCATCGGCGGCTGGAAGGGCTTCGTGGATTTCCGCGCCGCCTGGCGCCGCCTTTCGGCCGCGCTGGCCTCGGCCAAGGTGGGCGAGACGCGCACCGAACTCCCGACGCCGACCGGCCGCATCGAAGTGCAGAAGGTCATCGTGGCCGCGCGCGGCAACGAGCGCGGCGACCCGATCCTCAAGGGCGTTTCGGCCGTGATTCCGCAGGGCGCCTGCGTGGCTGTCGTCGGCGCCTCGGGCGCCGGCAAGTCGACGCTCGCACGGGTTCTGGCCGGCGCGCTCGTACCGAACAGCGGCGTGGTGCGCATCGACGGCGCCGACATGGCGAACTGGGACAGCGAGGCGCTCGGCCGCCATGTCGGCTACCTCTCCCAGGAGGTCGAGATGCTGCCCGGCACGATTGCGCAGAACATCGCCCGTTTCGATCCCGACGCATCCGACGCCGATATCGTCGCGGCCGCCACCAAGGCGCAGGTCCACGACCTCGTGCTCGGCTTCCCTCAAGGCTACGACACGATGCTCGGCCCGGGCGGCATCCAGCTTTCGGGCGGCCAGCGCCAGCGTGTCGGCCTTGCCCGCGCCTTCTTCGGCACGCCCCGCCTTCTCGTCCTCGACGAGCCGAACGCCAATCTCGACATGGCCGGGGAGCAGGCGCTCGACAGGGCTCTGGCCGCCGCCAAGGCCGACGGGACGACCGTGATCGTGGTCACGCAGCGCCGCCAGGTCGCGGACGTGGCGGATCGCATCCTGATGATGCGCGATGGCGCGATCGAGGATTACGGCACGCGCGCCGAGGTGCTGGAGCGCCAGGCCCAGCGTGTGCGCCAGGCGCAGGAAGCGGCCGCCGCCAATGCGGGCGGACAGGTCCGTCCGCCGCAGCCGCTCGTCGGCGGGCGGTTCACCAGCGTGGTCAGCGGAGGGGCGGCATCGTGAGCGCGCCGAAAGCCAATTGGGCCCGTGACATCAGGACGGGCACCCGCGGACCCGTCATCCTCGGCCTCGCGCTGACGGGCGTCTTCCTCTGCGGCTTCGCGGCATGGGGCGTCACCGCCCCGCTCGCGGGGGCGACGGTGGCCAGCGGCTTCGTCTCCGCGATGGGCCAGAACCAGCGCGTGCAGCATCTGGAGGGCGGCATCGTCTCGCAGATCGCCGTCCATGAGGGGGAGCGCGTCGAGGACGGGCAGATCCTCTACGAACTCGACCCGACGGCCGCGCTCGCCGACCGCAACCGGCTTCTCAAGCAGTCCGTCTCGCTTCGCGCGCGTGCCGAACGCCTGGTCGCCGAGCGCGACGGCGCCGAGCGGCTGGAACTGAGCGAGGCCCTCCAGACGGCCGGCGAGGACACCGGCATGACCCTGCATCTGCGCGAGCAGACGCGCGAGTTCGATGTGCGGCTCGAGCGATTCCGCCAGGAGCGTGCGATCCTGTTCCAGCGCGTGGAGGCGCTGCAGGAGCAGACCGTCGGGCTGAAGGCCCAGCAGGACGCGGTGGAACGCCAGCTCGTCGTCGTGCGCGAGGAAAGCGCACGCAAGCTCTCGCTTCTGGAGCGCGGGCTGACCGATCGCTCCGAGTACACCGCGCTCCTGCGCTCGGAGGCCGATCTCGTCGGCCAGTCCGGCCAGCTCGGCTCCAACATCCTGGCGACCAACATTCAGGTGGTGGAGGCGCACGAGCAGATCGCGCGGCTCGACACGCAACGCATCGAGACCGCCTCGGCCGAGCTGAACACCGTGCGCGGCGAAATCGAGCAGGCCGAGGAGGCGCTGACGACGGCTGTGAACGTCCTGTCGCGCACCAGCGTGCGCTCGCCGACCAAGGGCGTCGTCGTGCAGATCGCGCACAATTCGGTCGGCTCCGTCGTGCGGCCGGGCGAGACGCTGCTCGAGATCCTGCCGACGACCGACGACCTCGTGGTTGAGGCGCGCATCCCGATCCAGAGCATCGACTCGGTGCGCGTCGGCCAGCCGGCCCGCCTGCAGTTCAGCGCGCTCAACGCGCGGGTGACGCCGAGCGTCGACGGGGAAGTGGCCTACGTCTCGGCCGACCGTCTCGTCGACGAGGCCAACAATCAGCCCTACTATCTCGCTCGCATCGCCATCACCCGCGAGCTGCCGGCCGAGATCACCCGCGAGCAGGTCTATCCGGGCATGCCGGTGGAGAGCTTCATCCAGACCGGCGAGCGCACCTTCTTCGAGTATCTCAGCCGCCCGATCCTCGACAGCTTCGGCCGCGCCTTCCGCGAAAGCTGAGCGTTCAGCTTTCCTGCCAGAGCGCGATCAGGTCGCCCGCAAGGCTATCGGCCGGCTCGTCGGGCCGCAGGACCCGGCGCGCGGCGGCGAAGGCGAAGGCCGTCTCCTCGTCGCGCGGCTGCGTCGCGTGGTCGACGCACAGGACGATCGGCCGCGCCCCGGCCCAGCGCACCACCGAGTGGAAGGGTGGTGTGTGGGCGATGACGACGTCGATGTCCTGCGCCGCCGCAAAGGCGGCCGCGTGCAGCGGATCGGGCAGGCGGAGCACGGTCTGACCCCATCCATCCGTGGGCCCGCCCATCCCGCCGACATGCACGGTGAACCCGCCCGCGGCGAGGGCGGTGGCCTGATCGCGGACCGCGGCGGCAACGCCCTCGTCCTGCATGTCGGCGAGGAGGAGGACGCTCGGCACAGGCGAGAAGCGCGGCGCGCGCCATGGCTTGCGATGGCGCGGAACGGCGGCGGCCTGGTAGGGGCTGCGCAGGGAGAGGCGCGGGCTGTAGAACGGATCGTCCAGGAAGAAGCCGTTGCCCTCGCGGCGCGCGTGCAACGTCTCCTGCAGGAAGCGGGCGCGCTTTTCCGGCGCCTCGTCATGCCCGCGCGACTTCGATTCCAGATGCGTGACGCGGACCGAATTGAGCTGCAGGTTCGTGTAGCCGGCCTCCAGCATTCGGATGCACAGGAGCGTGTCGTTGAAGGCGACGGCCAGCGTTTCGTCGAAGCCGCCGACGGCCTCGAACACGGCGCGGCGCGTGGCGAGGCACGCCGCCGTCACCGCCGAAACCTCGCGGTCGTGCCAGGCGAGGCCGTGATAGCCGGGCGCGTCGGCGGCGATGTTGACGTCGGCATGGGCGGCGACGCCCTGAATGCCGAGGATCACGCCGCCATGCTGCACGGTGTCGTCCCTGTAGAGGAGTTTGGCGCCCACGGCGCCCACGCCCTCCTGCGCCGCAGCCTCGACCATGCGCGCCAGCCAGTCCGGCTGGGTGATCAGCGTGTCGTTGTTGAGGAGCACGAGGATCTCGGCCTCGGTCCGGCGCACGGCGCGGTTGTTCAGCCGCGCGTAATTGAAGGCGCCCGCATCGCGCATCACGGCGAAGGAGCCGGAGGCCTCGCCCTCGCGCAGATAGCGCAGCGTCGGCTCGTCGCTCGAACCGTTGTCAACGACGATGATCGAGATGGCCTCGCGAGGATAGTCGGTGCGCGCGAGGACCGACGCGATGCAGGGGCGAAGAAGGGCCAACTGGTTGCGCGTGGGGATGATGATCGCGACCGTGGGCGCGTTCGCGGCAGAAGGCGCCGGGGCGCGGGGCGCGGGCGGCAGAAGCGCCGCCTGACGCGCCGCCCTCTCCTCGAAGAGGACGAAGGGCGCGCGATGCACCTTGTCGGTGCCGCTTGCGGCTGCGCGCCGCGTGATGAAGGGCGCGACGCCGCCCGCCGCCTCGATCTCGCCCGCAAGAGCAGCGGCCGTGGTCCCGGCCCGGACCGCGACCAGCGCGCACGGCCCCATGTAATGGGAGCCTTCGGCGAGGCGCGGTGAATAGACGGGCTTGTGGAAGGGCTCGCCGCACGAGCCGTCCGGCGCGCGCAGCGCGTGGTCGGCATAGACGAGTTCGGCGTCCGCGACGCCCATCGTCGCGGCCAGGACGGCGCCGGCCTCCGGGCGCAGCGTCACGGAGGCGTCGAGGATCACGCAGGCGCCGGTCGGGAAGCGGCTGTCCTGGAGGCTGCTCACGACGTCCGGCGTGCCCTGCGCGAGAGCCGCGGCGCGGGCGGCAAGCGGCGAGCCTTCGCGCACAGCGAGGACGATCGTCTCGAAGGGCACGATCTGCGCGCGGGCGGCGGCCAGAGCGCGGTCGAGGTCGGCGGCGCCTGCGGACCGATCGCAGAAGATCAGCGCTGAGGTCGCCGGGCTGTCGCCGCGCGCATGCAGCGCGCGCAGGATGCGGCGGTCCTCGTCGTTGATCGCCTCGGGCACGGGCGGCGGCGGGGCGGCGCGCAGGGCACCCCCCAGCCGGCGTCGGATCGCGGCGAACAGGACGTCCCGCGCGCCGGACCCGCCCGGCCGCAGGGCGCGACCGAGAAGCGCTATCTGTTGCCGGCCGAACTGCCGTTGCAGGATGCGCAGCAGGATTTCGTCCTCCGGTTCGTCGGCGCCGCGCTGCGGGGATGCCGCGACCCTCCAGCCCCGGGCGGGCGGGTGGGCTCGGAAGCCGGCGGATTGAAGGCCTCGTCCGCCGCGCATCGGCTCGCGCTCATATCGCGTCGCGGGCCGCCCGCCAACTTCGCGTTTGCAATGGCGCACGAGACTTGGAACAACAGGCGTCCGTACGGCAGGAGGAGGACCGCGGTGCTGGAAATCGTGGCAAGGCTCGAGGAGAAGCGCGCTGAGGCGCGGCTCGGAGGCGGGCAGAAGCGCATCGAGGCGCAGCACGCCAAGGGCCGGCTGACGGCGCGCGAGCGCCTCGACGTCCTTCTCGACGAGGGCTCCTTCGAGGAGCTCGACACCTATGTCGAGCACAACGCCACCGATTTCGGCATGGCCGAGCAGCGCGTGCCGGGCGACGGGGTGGTGACGGGTTCGGGCACGATCAACGGACGGCTCGTCTTCGTGTTCTCACAGGATTTCACGGTCTTCGGCGGCTCGCTGTCGGAGCGCCACGCCGCCAAGATCTGCAAGATCATGGACATGGCGCTGAAGGTCGGCGCGCCGGTCGTCGGGCTGAACGATTCGGGCGGCGCGCGCATCCAGGAGGGCGTCGCCTCGCTCGGCGGCTATGCCGAGGTGTTCCAGCGCAACGTTCTCGCCTCGGGCGTCGTGCCGCAGATCAGCCTCGTCATGGGCCCCTGCGCGGGCGGGGCGGTCTACTCGCCCGCCATGACGGACTTCATCTTCATGGTGAAGCACTCCTCCTACATGTTCGTCACCGGGCCGGACGTGGTCAAGACGGTGACGGGCGAGGTGGTCAGCCAGGAGGATCTCGGCGGCGCCGTCACGCACTCAGTGCGCTCGGGCGTCGCGGACCTCGCGCTCGAGAACGACATCGAGGCGCTTCTCGCCGCGCGCGACTTCTTCGACTTCCTGCCCGCCTCCAACCGCTCCGGCGTGCCCGAGCGCGAGACGAGCGATCCGGCGGACCGGCTGGAGCCGAGCCTCGACACGCTGGTGCCGGACAGCTCCAACAAGCCCTACGACATGCGCGAACTGATCGCGAAAGTCGCCGACGAGGGCGATTTCTTCGAGCTCCAGCCGGACCATGCCGCCAACATCATCGTCGGCTTCGGGCGCATCGAGGGCCGCACCGTCGGCTTCGTCGCCAACCAGCCGATGGTGCTGGCCGGCGTCCTCGACATCGCGGCCTCGAAGAAGGCGGCGCGCTTCGTGCGCTTCTGCGATGCCTTCGAGATCCCGATCGTCACCTTCGTCGACGTGCCGGGCTTCCTGCCGGGCGTGGCGCAGGAGCACAACGGCATCATCAAGCACGGCGCCAAGCTGCTCTTCGCCTATGGCGAGGCGACGGTGCCCAAGATCACCGTCATCACCCGCAAGGCCTATGGCGGGGCCTACGACGTGATGGCTTCCAAGCACCTGCGCGGCGACCTCAACTACGCCTGGCCGACGGCCGAGATCGCGGTGATGGGCGCCAAGGGCGCCGTCGAGATCATCTTCCGGAAGGATGCGGGCGATCCTCAGAAGATCGCCGCGCTGACGAAGGAATACGAGGAGCGCTTCGCCAACCCCTTCGTCGCCGCCTCGATGGGCTTCATCGACGAGGTGATCATGCCGCATTCCACGCGCCGCCGGATCGCCACCGGGCTTCGCAAGCTGCGCGGCAAGCGGTTGGAGAACCCGTGGAAGAAGCACGACAACATTCCGCTGTGAGGGAGAACGGCGCGATGCGTCTGGGCAGGCTGAACCATGTCGGCATCGCGGTGTCGGCGATGGCGGAGGCGCGCGCGCGCTACGCGGCGCTGTTCGGGGAGGGTGCCGTCGGCGAACCGATCGACCTGCCCGCGCAGGGCGTCACCGCCTGTTTCGTGCGCGCGGGCGACAGCGAGATCGAGCTGATCGCGCCGCTCGGCACCGAGAGCCCGCTCGCCGCGTTTCTGCAGAAGGCGCCAGCCGGCGGCCAGCACCACCTCTGCTTCGAGGTGGAGAGCGTCGCCGAGGCCGTGGCGGCACTGCGGGCGGAGGGAAAGCGCGTCCTCGGCGAGCCGCGCCCCGGCGCGCACGGCACGCTCGTCGCCTTCGTCCACCCCAAGGACATGGGCGGCGTGCTCACTGAAATCATGGAGGCGCCCGATGCCCACGGTTGAGGACTGGAAGGCGCTGGCCGCCAAGGAGGCGAAGGACCGCGACCTCACCTGGGAGACGCCGGAGGGCATCGCCGTCAAGCCGCTCTACACGGCCGAGGACGTCGCCGGCCTCGACCCCGGCATGCCGGGTCTCGCGCCCTTCACGCGCGGCGTGCGCGCCACGATGTATGCCGGCCGGCCGTGGACGATCCGGCAATATGCGGGGTTCTCGACCGCCGAGGAATCCAACGCCTTCTACCGCCGCAACCTCGCGGCCGGGCAGAAGGGCCTGTCGGTCGCCTTCGACCTCGCTACCCATCGCGGCTACGATTCGGATCACGAGCGCGTTTCGGGCGACGTCGGCAAGGCGGGCGTCGCGATCGACACCGTGGAGGACATGAAGATCCTCTTCGATGGCATCCCTCTCGACGCGATGAGCGTGTCGATGACGATGAACGGCGCGGTCATCCCGGTGCTCGCCTTCTTCATCGTGGCCGCCGAGGAGAGCGGCGTGCCGAAGGAGAAGCTCGACGGCACCATCCAGAACGACATCCTGAAGGAGTTCATGGTCCGCAACACGTATATCTATCCGCCGGAGCCTTCGATGCGGATCGTCGCGGACATCATCGCCTACACCTCGGCGCACATGCCGAAGTTCAACTCCATCTCGATCTCCGGCTACCACATGCAGGAGGCCGGGGCGACGCAGGTGCAGGAACTCGCCTTCACAATCGCCGACGGCATGGAATATGTGCGCGCAGCCAAGGCCAAGGGGCTGGACGTGGACGCCTTCGCGGGGCGCCTGTCCTTCTTCTTCGCCATCGGCATGAACTTCTTCATGGAGGTGTCGAAGCTGCGCGCCGCGCGCCTGTTGTGGCACCGCGCGATGACGGAGCTCGGCGCCCAGTCCGAGCGCTCCAAGATGCTGCGCACCCACTGCCAGACGAGCGGCGTCTCTCTCACCGAGCAGGATCCCTACAACAACGTCATCCGCACCACGGTCGAGGCGATGGCGGCCGTCCTCGGCGGCACCCAGTCGCTCCACACCAACGCGCTCGACGAGGCGATCGCCCTGCCGACCGACTTCTCGGCCCGCATCGCGCGCAACACGCAGCTCGTCATCGCCGAGGAGACCGGCATCACCAAGGTCGTCGATCCGCTCGGCGGCTCCTACTATGTCGAGGCTCTGACGAAGGAACTCGCCGACAAGGCGTGGGAGATCGTCGAGCGCGTCGAGCGCGAGGGCGGCATGGCCAGGGCCGTCGAGGCGGGCTGGCCGAAGGCGATGATCGAGGAAGCCTCCGCCGCGCGCGCCGCGCGCGTCGACCGGGGCGAGGACGTCATCGTCGGCGTCAACAAGTACCGACGCCCCGAGGAGGACGAGCTCCACATCCTCGCGGTCGACAATCATCGCGTCCGCCAGGGCCAGATCGCCCGCATCGAGCGCAACCGCGCGAACCGGGACGAGGCGGCGTGCCGCGCCGCGCTGGACGCCCTCAAGGCAGGTGCCGAGGGTTCGGCGAACCTCCTCGAACTCGCGGTCGAGGCGGCGCGCGCCCGCGCCACGCTCGGCGAGATTTCCGGTGCGATGGAACAGGCCTTCGAGCGCTACGGCACGAAGCCGACGCCGGTGAAGGGCATCTATGGCGGGGCCTATAAGGACGACCGGCGCTGGCAGTCGCTTCTCGACGGCGTCGAGGCGGTGGCCCGGCGCAACGGCCGGCGCCCGCGCATGCTCGTCGCCAAGATGGGCCAGGACGGGCACGACCGCGGCGCCAATCTCGTCGCCTCCGTTTTCGCCGACATCGGCTTCGAGGTGACCTCGGGGTCTCTGTTCCAGACGCCCGAGGAGGTGGCCGCGCTGGCGCTGGAGAAGGATGTCGACGTCGTCGGCGCCTCCTCGCTGGCGGCCGGCCACGCGACGCTGATCCCCGAGCTGCTCGAGCGCCTGCGCGATGCCGGGCGGCCGGACATCCGTGTCGTGGCAGGCGGCGTCATCCCGGCGCAGGACTATGCGGCGCTGCGCGCGGCCGGTGTCGCCGAGATCTTCGGGCCGGGCACCAATCTCGTAGACGCGGGCGGACGCGTCCTTCGCCTTCTCGGCCACAACATGCCGCCCGCCGAAGACGACGCCGCCTGACCTCTCACCGAACCGGACCCTCGATGTTCAAGAAGATACTGATCGCCAATCGTGGCGAGATCGCCTGCCGGGTCATGCGCACGGCGCGCCGCATGGGGATCGCGACCGTCGCCGTCTATTCCGACGCGGACGCGCGCGCGCCCCATGTCGAGATGGCCGACGAAGCGGTGCGCATCGGCCCGGCCCCGGCGGCCGAGAGCTATCTGAACGCGCAGGCGATCCTCGACGCGTGCCGCGAGACGGGCGCTGAGGCCGTGCATCCGGGCTACGGCTTCCTGTCGGAGCGCGAGAGCTTCGCGCAGCTCCTGAAGGACGAGGGGATCGCCTTCATCGGCCCGCCGCCCGCCGCCATCGCCGCGATGGGCGACAAGATCCAGTCCAAGAAGCTGGCGCGCGAGGCCGGCGTCTCGGTGGTGCCCGGCTTCATCGGCGAGATCCGCGACACCGAACATGCTGTCGAGATCGCCGCCGAGATCGGCTTTCCGGTGATGATGAAGGCGTCCGCCGGCGGCGGCGGCAAGGGCATGCGCCTCGCTTATCGCGAGAAGGACGTGCGCGAGGGCTTCGAGGCGGTGCGCCGCGAGGGCAAGGCGAGCTTCGGCGACGACCGCATCTTCATCGAGAAGTTCGTGGAACACCCGCGCCATATCGAGATCCAGCTTCTGGGCGACACGCACGGCACGGTGCTCCATCTCGGCGAGCGCGAATGCTCGGTGCAGCGCCGCCACCAGAAGGTGGTCGAGGAG
The DNA here is from genome assembly GCF_014058705.1 of Aureimonas mangrovi. Classification (NCBI taxonomy): domain Bacteria; kingdom Pseudomonadati; phylum Pseudomonadota; class Alphaproteobacteria; order Hyphomicrobiales; family Aurantimonadaceae; genus Aureimonas; species Aureimonas mangrovi. The sequence goes on along the minus strand of NZ_CP059692.1, from coordinate 198,444 downwards.
GCGCCGTCGCCCTTCGTGACACCCGACATGCGCCGCGCGATGGGCGAGGAGGCCGTGCAGCTCGCCAAGGCCGTCGGCTATCATTCGGCCGGCACGGTGGAGTTCATCGCCGGGGCCGACCGCTCCTTCTACTTCCTGGAGATGAACACCCGCCTGCAGGTGGAGCACCCTGTCACCGAGTTCGTCACCGGCCTCGATCTTGTCGAGGAGATGATCCGGGTGGCTGCCGGCGAGAAGCTGCGCATCGCGCAAGGCGATGTCGCCTTGAGGGGCTGGGCGATGGAGTCCCGCATCTATGCGGAGGACCCGTACCGCTCCTTCCTGCCCTCGATCGGGCGGCTTTCGCGTTACCGTCCGCCCGTCGAAACCAAGACCGTGCGCGTCGACGACGGCGTGATCGAGGGCTCGGAAATCTCGATGTTCTACGATCCGATGATCGCCAAGCTCGTCACCTATGGCGAGACGCGCGAGGCTGCGGTGGACGCGCAGGTCCACGCGCTCGACCGCTTCGAGATCGACGGCATCGGCCACAACATCGACTTCCTCTCGGCCCTGATGCTTCACGAGCGTTTCCGCGACGGGCGGCTGACGACGGGCTTCATCGCCGAGGAATATCCCGACGGCTTTTTCGGCGCGCCGGCGGACGAGGCGCTGACATCGCGGCTGGCGGCCATCGCCGCCCTTCTCCAGACGCGCGAGAGCGAACGCGCGGGGATGATCGACGGGCAGCTCGGCAAGCGGCCCGCGCCGCGCGCGGACTGGGTGGTGCGGCTCGGCGGGAGCGAGCACCGCGTCTCGGTTTCGCAGGATGGCGTGTACGTCGGCGAGGAAAGACTCGATGTCGTGACCGACTGGCGGCCGGGCGACCGGCTGGCCGAGGCACGCTTCGGCGAGGAGACGCTGGCAGTGCGCGTTCACCGCGAGCGGGGCCGCTGGCGTCTGACGACGCGCGGCGCCGCGCATGCCGTCACGGTGATGCCTCCGAGGGTCGCCGCACTCGCCCATCACATGATCGAGCGCGCGCCGCCGGATCTGTCGCGCTTCCTCCTCTGCCCGATGCCCGGCGTCGTGACGCAGATTCACGTGAAACAGGGCGATCGCGTCGAGGCCGGCCAGTCGCTCGCCACCGTCGAGGCGATGAAGATGGAGAACATCCTGCGCGCCGAGAAGGCCGCGACCGTCGCCAAGGTCGAGGTCGCGCCTGGCGACAGCCTGATGGTCGACGCCGTCATCCTCGAGTTCGACGCTGCGGCGTAAGTCACGCGAAAAGCGGCGGCGATCCGGCGGGGAAGCGTTGACATCGTGGCGCGTCATCCGATTGTGACAGAACACGCCTAAGCGAGCGCGCCAACCTGCAACTCACGCGAGGGAAACCGAGATGACGATGATCAAACGCCGCGCCGTCCTGAAGGGCGCCGCCTCCGTGGCCGGCCTCGCGCTCGCCGCGCCCTACGTTTCCCGCCGCGCCTTCGCGCAGAGCGCGGGCCAGGTGAACATCTTCGCCTGGGCCGGCTACATCAACGAAGAGATGCTGGCCGCCTTCAACGAGGCCACCGGCCTCACCGCCAACTTCACGCCATACGGCACCAATGACGAGCTCCTGAACCAGCTTCGCGCCAACAATGGCGGCGGCTTCGACATCGTCTGGCCGACGGTCGACCGGGTGCCGAACTATGTCGAGTTCGACCTCGTCCAGCCGATCGACGAGAGCCGCATCGAGGTCGATCGCGTCCTGCCGAGCGCCTGGGAAAGCTCGCGCGATCTCGGCGCGGTGATCGACGGCCAGCGCTACCAGGTGCCGACCGACTGGGGCACCGAGGGCATCGCCTTCGACCGCGACCAGATGCCGCTCGAATACGGCACCGCCTCCTACGGCGACATCTGGAAGCCCGAGGCCGAGGGTCTGGCGACCGTGCGCGGCCATTCCGGCCTCGTCGGCCTCGGCCTGTGGCTGGAGGCGGAGGGTCGCCTGCCGATGCCGATGCGCGAGGCCTTCGTCTCCGAAGAGAACATGACGGCGGTCTACGACGTCATCCTGGAGGAGGCGATCGCCCGCAAGGCCAACATCGCCCAGTTCTGGTCGAACGAGAACGAGGCGCAGGGCGCCTTCCGCGTCAATGGCTGCGCCGTCGGCCAGACGTGGGATTCGACGGGCGCCGCGCTCGCCAGGGAAGGCCTGCCGGTCGGCTTCCTCGCCCCGGTCGAGGGTGCGCTTGCCTGGATGGAAGGCATCTCGATCCCGCGTGAGGCCGCCAATGTCGACGGCGCCTACGAGTTCATCAACTGGATGCTGACGCCGGAAGCCGGCGCCATGTACACCAACGCGACCTCGATCAACTCGACGGCGGTCGGCGCGGCCGACCTCATCTCCGATGACGCCAAGGCCTTCTTCGCCGCCGCTTATCCGGGCGACGCGCTGGAGAAGCTGTGGTGGTGGCCGATCCAGGAGAACTGGTTCGTCACCCGGCGCAACGAGTACCAGGACCGCTTCCTCTCGGCCTGATTGCGAACGGACGGGGGCGGCTGGCCGGCCGCCCCTCTCTCCAGACGACGAGGAACCATGTCCCATTCCGTCGAGCTTCATGACGTCGGCATGCGCTTCGGCGGCTCGCGCGCCGTCGGCGACGTCTCCTTCACGGTCGAGGGCGGCGAGTTCTTCTCGATCCTCGGCCCGTCCGGCTGCGGCAAGACCACGCTCCTGCGCATCGTCGCCGGCTTCCTGCAGCCGAGCGAGGGCCGCGTCCTGATCGGCGGGCGGGACATGAAGGGCCTCGGCCCGAACCAGCGCCCGACCGCGATGATCTTCCAGAGCCTCGCGCTTTTCCCGCTGATGCCGGTGTGGGAGAACATCGCCTTCGGGCTCGAAGCCAAGGGCGTCGCAAAGGCGGAGCGTCGCCGGAAGGCCGACGAGCTCCTGAAGCTCATCGCGCTCGAGGGCTACGGCGATCGCATGCCGGGCGAGCTCTCCGGCGGCCAGCGCCAGCGCGTCGCCATCGCCCGCGCGCTCGCCGTCGAGCCGCAGGTGCTCCTCCTCGACGAGCCGCTTTCGGCGCTGGACCTGAAGCTGCGCCAGCACATGCGCGCCGAGCTGCGCGCGCTCCAGAAGCGCACCGGCGTCACCTTCATCTACATCACGCACGACCAGTCCGAGGCGCTGGCGATGTCGGACCGCGTCGCGGTGATGAGCGCGGGCGTCTTGCAGCAGGTCGGCGCGCCGCGCGATCTCTACGACAATCCGCAGACGCCCTTCGTCGCCTCCTTCGTCGGCGAGACGAACGTCATCTCCGGCACGGTGGGCGACATTTCGGGCGGGCAGGCGGCGATCGAGACGGCGCACGGGCGGATGCTGGCGCGCGGCGGGCACGGCCTGTCGTCCGGCATGAGCGCGCGCCTCTACGTGCGGCCGGAATCGCTGAAGCCGGCAAGCGGCGAGGGCGCAGCCAACATCGTGTCGGCGCAGATCGAGCGGATCGACTTCGAAGGCCCCTTCGCGCTCGTCCACGGCCGCACGGAAGGCGGCGCGCCGCTGATCGCCTCACTCGCCAACGCCGATCTCGGGGCGGCGCCGCCCGTCGGCGCCCCGGCGCGCTTTTCCTTCGCGCCGGCCCATGCGGTGATCCTGCCCGATGTCTGATCTCTTCGGGCGCTTCGGCGCGGGCCTGTCGACCCTCTTCCTCACGCTCGTCGGCGCCTGGCTCGCCGGCATGGTGCTGGCGCCGAACCTGATGATGATCGACTACGCGCTGCGGCCCAACCTGCCGCCGGCCGCGATCGGCGGCCCGGACGACGTCTACACCTTCTCCAACGTCCTCTACCTCGCCGGCGAGGCGACGCACCGCGCGATCTTCTTCAAGACGGTGTGGGCGAGCGCGCTCGTCGCCTTCGCGACCTTCCTCGTCTGCTACCCGCTGGCCTACTGGCTGGCGCAGACGGCGGGCCGGAACCAGACGGCGCTGGTGCTCCTGGCGCTGACGATCCCGTTCTGGATCAACGAGGTGCTGCGCACGCTCGCCTGGTACATCATCCTCGCCTTCCGGGGGCCGTTGAACGCGCTTCTGATGGAGATCGGGCTGATCGATTCACCGGTGCGCTGGTACGGTGACACGGGCGTCCTCGTGGGCATGATCTACGCCTACATCCTGTTCATGCTCTTCCCGATCTACAATTCGATCGAGAGCCTGGAGAAGGCGCAGGTGGAGGCGGCGCGGGACCTCGGCGCCTCGACGTGGAAGATCCACACGCGCATCGTCATTCCGCACGCCAAGGCCGGCATCGCGACGGGCTGCGTCTTCACCTTCATGCTGGCGGCCGGCTCCTACGTCGCGCCCTCGCTGCTCGGCGCCCCCGGTTCGCGCTGGTTCACGCAGATCATCTACAACTGGTTCTTCGAGGGCGGGGACTGGAACCGAGGCGCGGCCTACGCGCTGGTGCTGCTCGTCCTTTGCCTCGCGGTCGTGCTCGTCACGCTCAAGCTCGCGCGCGTCAATTTGACGGACGTTGCCAAGTGAACGCCGCCGAGACGATCCGCAAGGCGCTGTTCGGCTTCTACGCGCTCGCCTTCTTCCTCTATCTCTTCGTGCCGCTGGCCGTGATGGGCGCGGCGACCTTCAACACCAGCCGCTTCCCGACCGTGACCCCCTGGCAGGGCACGACGCTGCAATGGTTCGACGCGCTCTGGGCCGACACGGCGATGTGGGCCTCGCTGCGCACCTCGATCCTCGTCGCGCTCTGCGTCGTCGCCGTCGCGCTGCCGGTCGGCACGGCCGCCGCGCTCGTCCTCACCAGCCTCCACGCGCGGGCGCGGGGCTTCATGTACGCGGTGATGGTCTCGCCGCTGCTGACCCCCGGCGTCGTCATCGGGATCGCAACCCTGATCCTGTGGCGCAGCCTCGGGGTCGGCGGCGGCGTCTTCCTGATCGTCGTCGCACAGACGAGCTTCATCGCCTGCTACGTGATGCTGATGATCACGGCGCGCCTCCAGCGCTTCGACCGCACGCAGGAGGAGGCCGCGCTCGGGCTCGGCGCCTCGAAATTCATGGTGTTCCGGCGCGTGCTGCTGCCGTTCCTTCGGCCCGCGCTGATCGCGGCGGCGCTGCTGGCGATCCTCCAGTCGATCGAGAACTACAACACGACGCTCTTCGTGCGCGGCTTCGATACGCCGCTCACGGTCTATATCGCAACGCAGGTGCGCACCGGCCTGACACCGGCCGTCAACGCATTGGCGCTGGTGATGATTATCGTGACAATCCTCGGTGCGGTCGGCTACGAGGTCGCGCGCCGCTCCCGCGCCGGCCGCAAGACGGCGGAGGCCTGATTTCGCCGGCCGCGAATCGGGCGGAAGACTTCTTGCCAGGCGGGAAGCGATCGGGCCCTATATCCCTCATTGGACGAACGGCGCGCCCCGGGAGGAAACGGGCACGCCCTTCGAGGAGCGGCCGTTCGCACCGCCGCAGGGAGGAACCACATGCTCGGAATGATGATGGACGTGCCGCTGCTCGTCACCTCGATCCTCAGGCACGCCGCGACCTACCACGGCGAAACGGAAATCGTCTCGCGCACGGCCGAGGGGCCGATCCACCGCACCACCTATGCCGAGCTCTGGCGGCGCAGCCAACGTGTCGCGAATATGATGGAGCGCCTCGGCGTCAAGCCTGGAGAGCGCGTCGGCACGCTCGCCTGGAACGGCTTCCGGCATCTGGAGCTCTATTACGGCGTCTCGGGATCGGGCCGGGTCTGCCACACGATCAATCCGCGCCTCTTCAAGGAGCAGATCGCCTATATCGTCGAGCACGCGCAGGACCGCGTCATCTTCGCCGATGGCACCTTCCTGCCGCTGCTGGAATCGCTGGCCGACCGGCTGACGGGCCTCGCGCTGGTCATCATGACCGACGAGGCCACGATGCCGCGCTCGGACATCCTGCCGAACCTTCTCTGCTACGAGACGCTCCTGGCCGCCGAGAGCGAGGATTACGACTGGCCGGACCTCGACGAGAAGACCGCATCGAGCCTGTGCTACACCTCCGGCACCACCGGCAACCCGAAGGGCGTTCTCTATAGCCACCGCTCGACGGTGCTGCACGCGATGGCCTCGGCGATGCCGGACGCGCTGGCGCTTTCGGCGGGCGATTGCGTCCTGCCCGTCGTGCCGATGTTTCACGTGAACGCGTGGGGCCTGCCCTATTCGGCGGTGATGGCGGGCGCCAAGCTTGTGCTGCCGGGACCGAGGCTCGACGGCGAAAGTCTGTACGAACTGATCGAGGCCGAGGGCGTGACCTTCACCGCCGGCGTGCCGACCGTCTGGCTCGCGCTCCTCGAATGGACGAAAGCCAACGGCAAGTCGTTCTCCACGCTGAAGCGCCTCGCTGTCGGCGGCTCGGCGATGCCGCCGGTGATGATCGAGCGCTTCGAGAAGCAAGGCGTCACGGTGCTCCACGCCTGGGGCATGACGGAGCTGAGCCCGATCGGCACCGTCGCTTCGCTGACCGCGAAGTATCGGGACCGCCCGCTCGCCGAGCAGCTCGCCGTGAAGGCGACGCAGGGGCGGCCGATCTACGGCGTCGAGTTCCGCGTCGTCGATGGCGAGGGCCATGACGTGGCGCGCGACGGCGTCGCCTTCGGCTCGCTGCTGGTGCGCGGCCCCTGGGTGGTGGAGCGTTACTACGAGAGCGAGAGAACGTCCGCCCATGCCATCGAGGGCTGGTTCGACACGGGCGACGTCGTCTCGATGGACCCTGACGGATACGTGCGCATCGTCGATCGCTCCAAGGACGTCATCAAGTCCGGCGGCGAGTGGATCTCCTCGATCGACCTCGAGAACATCGCCATGACCCATCCGGGCGTGAAGGAGGCGGCCGTGGTCTCGCGACCGGACGAGAAATGGGGCGAGCGCCCGGTTCTCGTTGTCGTCCCGGCCCAGGGCGCCAGCCTCTCGAGCGCCGACATGGCCGCGCTCTACGAGGGCAAGATCGCGCGATGGAGCGTGCCGGAGGACCTCGTGGTGGTGGAGGCGCTGCCCCACACGGCGACGGGCAAGCTCCTGAAGACCGAGATCCGGGACATCGTGCGGCGTGAACTCGGCCGCGAGGGTGACGGCATGGAGGCCGCGCAGTAACCACGGGGCGCGTCCCTCTGTGGGACAGGCCGCGACAAGATGCTAAGGGAGTGCCGGCGCCGGCGCACGCCGGCTCGGGCAAGGACGCATCGCATGTCGCAGGAAGGGCGCGCGCCTTTCGAGGCCTTCCACAGCCACGGCTTCGTGCGCGTCGCCGTCTCGACGCCGCGCGTCTTCGTAGCCGACCCCGCGTCCAACGCCGCGGGGACGATCGCGGAGGCGAAGAGCGCCTGCGAGGACGGCGCCGATCTCGTCGTCTTTCCCGAACTCGGCCTGTCGGGCTACGCGATCGACGATCTCCTGATGCAGGAGGCGCTGCTCGACGACGTGGAGGCCGCGCTCGGACGCGTCGTCGAGGCAAGCCGTGAACTTTCGGCCGTCCTTCTCGTCGGGGCCCCGGTCCGGCGCGAGGGCCGGCTCTACAACTGTGCCGTCGTCGTCTCGCGCGGGGCGATCCTCGGCGTCGTTCCGAAATCCTATCTGCCGAACTACCGCGAATATTACGAGAAGCGCTGGTTCGCGCCCGGTATCGGCCTGGCCGGCCTCTCGATGGAGCTTCTGGGCGCGCGCGTGCCCTTCGGGCCGGACCTCGTCTTCGCCGCGAGCGATCTTACCGACTTCGTGTTTCACGTGGAAATCTGCGAGGACGTCTGGGCGCCGGCGCCGCCCTCCACGAACGGCGCCTTGGCCGGGGCGCTGATCCTGTGCAACCTCTCCGGCTCGCCAATCACCGTCGGCAAGGCGGCGGACCGGCACCTCCTGTGCGCCAGCCACGCGATGCGCACGGTCTCGGCCTATGTCTATTCGGCGGCCGGGCCGGGCGAGAGTTCGAACGACGTCTCCTTCGACGGGCAGGGGACCGTGCATGAACTCGGCGATCTCCTCGCCGAATCCGAGCGCTTCCGCCGCGAGGCGCAGCACATCCTCGCCGATGTGGACCTCCAGCGCATCCGGCTGGAGCGCCTGCGCACCGGTACCTTCAACGACGGCGCGGCGGCGGCCGGCCATCCCGAGACGCGCTTTCGCCGGATCGCCTTCGAGCATCGCCCGCATTTTCAGGATCGTGGGCTGATCCGCCCGGCGCGGCGCTTCCCCTACGTGCCGAATGCGCCCGAAAGCCTCGACCGGGACTGCTACGAGGCGTTCAACATCCAGGTTCATGCGCTGATCCGTCGCTTCGAGGCAACGCCGGGCGAGACGATGGTGATCGGTGTTTCGGGCGGCCTCGATTCCACCCACGCGCTGATCGTCGCGGCCAAGGCCTGCGACGTGATGGGCGTTTCGCGCGAGAACATCCTCGCCTTTACGCTGCCGGGTTTCGCGACGGGCGAGGCGACGAAGGCGAACGCCTGGGCGCTGATGCGCGCGCTCGGCGTCACGGCCGATGAGATCGACATCCGCCCCGCCGCCCGCCAGATGCTCGCCGACATGGGCCACCCGTTCGCCAAGGACGAGCCGGTCTACGACGTCACCTTCGAGAACGTGCAGGCGGGGCTCCGCACCGACTATCTCTTCCGGCTCGCCAACCAGCGCGGCGGCTTCGTCATCGGCACCGGCGATCTCTCGGAACTCGCGCTCGGCTGGGCGACCTACGGCGTCGGCGACCAGATGAGCCATTACGGGGTCAATCCGGGCGTGCCGAAGACGCTGATCCAGCATCTTATCCGATGGACGGTCGCCTCCGGCCAGTTCGACGAAGCGACGGGTGAGATCCTGACGGCGATCCTCGACACGGAGATCTCGCCCGAGCTCGTGCCGGCGGGCGCCGATGGGACGATCCAGTCGACGCAGGAGAAGATCGGCCCTTACGAGCTGAACGACTTCTTCCTGTTCCACACGCTGCGCTACGGCCAGTCTCCGGCCAAGATCGCCTTTCTCGCCTGGCACGCCTGGGGCGACGCGGAGGCCGGCCAATGGCCTGCCAACATGCCGGCCGATGCGCGCAACGCCTACGACCTCGCCACCATCCGGCACTGGCTGGAGCGCTTCCTCGTGCGCTTCTTCCAGACGAGCCAGTTCAAGCGCACCGCGATGCCGAACGGGCCGAAGGTCTCGTCCGGCGGGGCGCTGTCACCGCGCGGAGACTGGCGCGCGCCCTCCGATGCGGTGGCCGATGCCTGGTTGCGCGGGCTGGCGAGCGTTCCTCAGAAGAAGAACCAGTAGACGAGGCCGCCCGCGCCCGCGAATGTGAGCGCCAGCGCGACAAGCATCAGGACGCCGTCCCGCACGGTGATGGCGAGGCCAAAGATCGAGAGGATCAGCCCGGCCGAAGTGGCCATGAAGGGCAGGAGCTCGAGCGGCGGCATGGTCATTGCCACGATGATGCACATCAGCGCGGCCCCGCGCTGGGCGAAATCCTTCGTCGCGAAGGCAAGACGCGGCTTGATGACCTTGTCCACGGTGCGCGCGACGGGTTTCAGGAAGCGCATGCCCTTGTCGACGCGCTCGCGCGACAGCCGCGCGTTCAGAAGGCGGCGCGGCAGCCAGATCTCGTGCCGACCGAGGACGAGCTGGGCGGCGATCAGGATGACGATGGTCCCGAGGATGGTGGGAAGCGTGGGAATGCCGGAGAGCGGCGAGAGGGCGATGAGGCCGGGCAGAAGGATCATCGGCCCGAAGGCCGAGCGGCCCGCCATGTCCTGAACGGTGTCCAGCGTCACGCCGTCGTCGCGGTCCGATCGCGCGTCGATGGCGTCAAGGAGCTCGCCGAGGCTGTCGAAGCGAACCTCTTCGCCCTCGTCGCTGCCTGCGCGCGCAGGTGATGCTCGCGTCGCCCCGTTCATACGGCACCCTCGTAGACGATCCAGACATAGTAGACGAGGGCAGCCGTCATCAGAACGCAGAGCGCCATGAAGCCGATAGCGAACCACGACATGCGTTCGGGCTCGGCCTCGACCTGCGCCTGTTCCTCGTCAGCGCCCGGCGCGTCCTTGTCACTGCTCATCCTCGACCCTCTTCCGCCTCGCAGACGGTGCAACTAGCGCGCCGGGCCGTGGGAGCGAGCCGTTCGAGGGGAACGCTGCGCCGCGCGCGACGTTAAGGAAGCGTTAAGGACTGGAGAGCCCGATGAAGATCGAAACCTTCGTCACCGTCTTCGTGAACGTGACCTTCTTCGCCATGGCGGGAGGCGCCGCCGTTCTGGCGAAGGCCCTCATCATGCCCTGACGGGCCCAGCGCCCGAATGTTACTCAGGCCAGGACGTCGATCTTCACCGCGCCGACGCCGGCGTTCGTAATACCGATCTGGCTGGCTGCCGCGCGCGAAAGATCGATCACGCGATTGCCGTGAAACGGCCCGCGATCGTTGATCCGAACGGTGACTGACTTGCCCGTGTTGCGGCAGGTCACACGCACCTTGGTGCCGAAGGGCAGCGAGCGATGCGCGGCCGTGAGTTCGTTCATGTCGAAGCGCTCGCCATTGGCGGTCTTGCGGCCCTGAAAGCCGGGGCCGTACCAGGAAGCAGGACCGGAGATGGTCCGCACGATGACGGGGTCGGCCTGCGCGGCGGTAGTGAACGGTGCGTTGAAGGCGCAGGTGATGGCGGCCGTCGCGAGGACGATCTTTGCGGTCAGCTTCATTCGTTGGTGGCATTCGTTGTTGACGATGACCCGCACATCGACGCCCGAGCGGGCGAGAATGGGGAGGCGAGGGGGCGTGAAAGAGGTCATTTAGAGGCGGTGGGAACCTTTCAGTTGCACGATTAACCTCTTGTTAAGACGTGGAAATCGTCCTTGAACGCCTGCAAAGGCGGGGCCTCCGCCTTCTTGGGGCGATGTTGATGCCCCACCCATGAGCGCCGTGCCAGTGTGCCGTGGCGGAAAGGCGTGAACGCCTGTGCGGCAGGGATCCGGGCTGCTTCCGCAGGCGATTTGTGGCCTATCGGCAACAGCGGCCTCGTTAACCTTAAGATCGCGTCGCCTTCGCCCTCTTCACGCCCGACACTCCCCCTAGGACGGCGTCACAGGGGATTTGTCATCGGGGGATGATCCATGCGTAAGGCCGCACTCGGTCTCGTCTCGCTTCTGGCGCTCGGCGCCTGCCAGCAGAGCAAGGACGCGATGCCGCTGTCCTATGCGCCGCCGGTCGATGCCCGCGAGCAGGAATGCCTCGCCCGCGCGATGTATTTCGAAAGCAACCGATCCAGCCAGGAGGGGATGCTGGCCGTCGGTTCCGTCGTGATGAACCGGCTGGAGTCGGGCCAGTATCCCGACAGCGTCTGCGCCGTCGTCGGCCAAAGGAACCAGTTCGCGCCGGGCGTCATGTCCCGCGAGATGGCCAACGGCAAGGATCTGGCGATGGACGTCGCCGCCGACGTGCTGGCCGGCGCGCGCCACCCGGACGTGGAGGAGAACAATGCCATGTTCTTCCACCAGGCCGGGCTGACCTTCGGCTACGGCAATATGAACTACGTGACGATCGCCGGCGGCAACGCCTTCTACGAGAAGGTGAACCGTCGCGAGCACGAAGGGCCGATCGCCTCGCAAAGCGACGTGAGGGGCAACGGCCCGCTCACGCTCATGAGCCTCGTGCCGCACTGATCCTCAGCGTTTCGCCGATCCGCATCAGCCGCGCCCGGCCCGCGTCGAGCCCTTGCCGAAATGCTTCCTGCAGGAAGGCGGGGCCGGGTTCGAAAGGGTCTTCCGAGCCCAGCGGATAAGTCGCCCAGTGAACCGGGACGGCGATCTTCGCCCTGAGGTCGCGCAGGGCCGCGATCGATTGCTCCGGCGTGAAGTGATAGGCGTTAGCCACCGGCAGCGGCGCGTAGCCGCCGAGATTCATCACGGCGAGATCGAACGGCCCGAACCGCTCGCCGATCCGCGCATAATGCGTGTGGTAGCCGCTGTCTCCCGTCAGATAGACGCGCGAGCCCGACGCGCCGGCCCCGAACAGCGCGAAGGAGGCCCAGAGCGTATCGTCCTTGCGAAAGGCGGTCCGCCCCGATTCGTGCGAGGCCGGCAGCGTGACGAGCCTCAGCCCCGCGACCTCCCGCTCCTGCCACCAGTCCGTCTCGACGATCCTGGAAAAGCCCATCGAGGCAAGCCTGGCGCCCACGCCGAGCGGCACGACGACCTCGATCCTGTCCTTGCCGGGCATGGCGTCGAGGCTCGCGCGGTCGAGATGGTCGTAATGGTCGTGCGTCACGAGGATCGCGTCGATCGGCGGCAGGTCCGCGATCGGCACGGGCGGCGGCACGATGCGCTTCGGCCCGAAGGGCGGCAGCGGCGTGACGTAGGTGGACCACACCGGATCGACGAGGACGCGCTTGCCGTCGATCTCGAGAAGCACCGTCGCATGGCCGAGCCAGGTCGCGCGGTCCTGCGCGGCGGGACGGCGCAGTTCGGCGAGCGTCTCGGCGGGGTCGGCGAGATATTGCAGGGGCACCGGGCCGCGATAGCGCGCGGTCGCCAGCCTCACGCCGTCGATCGCGGCGAGGGCGGGGCCGGCTTCCGGCTTCGGCGCGCCGGGCTCGTTGCAGAAGCCACCGATGCCGTGATGGGCGGGGCGACCCTCGAAGGGCCCGCAGACCGGCGTGGCGCAGGCGCCCAGAAGCGCGAGGGCGAAGCCGGCGAAAGCGATCCGCGCCACCTTGCCCAAAAGTCGCCCGCCCGAATCCATCACCGTCCCGCATCGCCCGGCGCCCGCCGGCCGCCCCTTCGCGCCAGCGTTTAGGAAGCGATCCGACCACAGTGCAAGTGTCATGAGGGCGCCCCCACGCAAGCTTTCGCGAGGGGGCGCTGGATTTGCTCCCTCCGCCCTCTACGATTCCTTCTCCGAGGCCGGAGCCTTTCCAGACGTGACACCCGTGGCGGACAGCGCATCGCAGGAGGCGGCCGGCAGGCCCCGGCCCGCCAGCCGGATCAAGCGCATCCTGCCGCTCGTCTTCGGCCTCGCGCTCACCGTCATCGCCTTCGTGGCACTCGACATCGTGGTCACGCACGTCTCCTATGACGAGGTGCGCGACGCGGTGGCCGCGATGCCGCCGGGCGCGATCCTTGCCTGCCTCCTCTTCACGGCACTGTCCTTCCTGGCGATGTCGACCTACGACGTCATCGCGACGCGTACCGTGGTGCCAGGCAAGGTGAAGCCCTCCACCGCCGCACTGGTGGGCGCCGCCGGTTACGCGGTCTCCAACGCGCTGGGCTTTCCGCTTCTGACCGGCGGCGCCCTGCGCTACCGTCTCTACCGTGCGGCCGACCTCGATCCGGCCTCGATCGGGAAGATCGTCGGCACCTCCTTTTTCGCGCTGTGGTTCGCCTTCGCCGTCCTCGTCGGGCTCACGCTCATCGCCGATCCGCGGGCCGTACCCTTCTTCGACCGGATCGACCCGGCGATCGACATCGCCATCGGGATCGTCCTGATCGCGGCGGTCGGCGGCCTTCTCGTCTGGCTCGGCCGCGCGCCGCGCCGTCTCGCCTTTCGCGGCTCGGTCATGCCGCTGCCCTCCTCGCGACATGCGCTGGCGCAGATCGTGGCGGGCATCGTCGACCTGACGGCGGCCGCCGCCGCGCTCTACGTGCTGATGCCGCAGGGCAGCGTCTCGTCGTTCTTCATCTTTGCGCTGATCTTCACGCTGGCGACCGTCGCGGGCATGGCCTCGCACGCGCCGGCCGGCCTCGGGGCCTTCGAGGCGACGATCCTGGCCGGCCTCGGCCTCGGCGCCGATCCGAACGCGATCGCCGCGCTCATCGTCTATCGCCTGATCTACACCGCGCTGCCGCTCGTGGTGGCGGTGGTGGTCCTGGCGGGAGCCGAACTCGTGCGCCAGCGCAGCAAGGTGGCGGACGCGGCGCGCGCCGTGCAGCCGATGATCCCGCCGCTCTCGGCCGCGATCACCTTCGCGGGCGGCGTCGTCCTCCTCATCTCGGGCTCGACGCCGACGATCGACACCCGCCTTGCGGTTCTGCGGGACATCCTGCCGCTGCCCTTCGTGGAGGTCTCGCATCTCCTGTCGAGCCTCGTCGGGGTCGTGCTTCTCGTCATCGCGCGCGGGCTCGCGCTGCGCCTGCACCGGGCCTTCGTTCTGGCTCTGTGCCTGCTTCTGTCGGGCGCGGTCTTCGCGCTCGCCAAGGGCCTCGACTGGGAGGAGGCGCTGACGCTCGCCTTCGTGGCACTGGCGCTCACGATCTTCCGCCATGCCTTCTACCGCCGCACGCAGGAGGGCCCCTTCGCGCTGAGCTGGCGCTGGCTGGCGGGCATCGCGGCTGTGGTCGTCGCCTTTGTCTGGCTCGGCTTCTTCTCCTATTCGGACGTCGCCTATTCCAACGCGCTGTGGTGGGAGTTCGCCGTGGAAGACGACGCGCCGCGCTTCCTGCGGGCCGGTGTCCTCGTCGTCGCCGTGGTCGTCGTCGCCGCCGTCTATCTCTGGGTGAACGGGCGTCCGCGCGCCGCGCCTGCGAGCGAGATCCCGCCCGAGGTGCTGCCGCTGGTGGAAGCCTCCAGCGAGACGGCCGCGTGGCTCGCGCTCCTGGGCGACAAGGCCTTCATGCTCTCGCCGGAGCGAGACGCCTTCCTGATGTATGCGCGCTCGGGCGGCAGCCTCGTCGCGCTCGGCGAGCCGGTGGGCGCGCCGGCCGCGGCCGAGGAACTCGCCTGGGCCTTCCGCGCCAGCGCCGACCGGCAGGCCCTGCGCCCGGTCTTCTACGAGGTCGGCGCCGCGCGCCTGCCGCTCTTCCTCGACATGGGGCTGACGGCGCTCAAGCTCGGCGAGGTGGCGCGGGTGGACCTTGCGACCTTCGACCTCAAGGGCTCCAAGCGCCAGTCGCTGCGCAGCGCCGTCAACCGCGCCGAGCGCGAGGGCATGACCTTCCGCATCGTGCCGCGCGATGGAGTGCCGAAGCTGATGCCGACGCTGCGGCGCATCTCCGACGCCTGGCTGGAATCGAAGTCCGGCAGCGAGAAGGGCTTCTCCCTCGGCTATTTCGACGAGCGCTATCTCTCTTATTTCGACGTCGCGGTGCTGGAGGAGCACGGCGAGATCGTCGCCTTCGCCAATCTGTGGCGCTCGGGCGGGAAGAACGAGATGTCGATCGACCTGATGCGGCACCTTCCGAGCGCATCCCATGCGGTGATGGAGACGCTGTTCGTGAAGCTCATCCTGAACGCGCGAGAAGAAGGCTATCGCTGGTTCAACCTCGGCGCGGCGCCGCTTTCGGGCTTGACGGACCGGCCGGGCGCCTCGCGCTGGAACCGCTTCGGCAGCCTTCTCTACCGGCGTGGCGGAGACTTCTACCGCTTCGACGGCCTGCGAGGCTTCAAGCAGAAATTCGGCCCCGTCTGGACGCCGCATTACCTCGTCTGCCCGCCGGGGCTGGACGCGGCCCGCGCGCTGGTCGACGTGACGACCCTCGTCTCGCGCCGCGTGAAGGCGCGCGCATCATGACCCGCCGGCTGCGCCTTCTCATCGCGGGCCTGGCTGCGCTGGCGGTGATCGCGGCCGGCTTTGCGGTCTACCGCGCGACGCGCGGGCCGAGCCTCGAACCCGTCGGCACGGCCTCCTCGCCGCCGCTCGCCAACATCTCGATCCTCTCGCCGGGCGACGACCCGGACGGGCTGGTGATCCTCGTCTCGGACCGGGGCGGCATCGCGCAGGCCGACCGCGACCTCGCAGCCCGGCTCCTCGACGAGAATCTCGTCGTGCTCCCCGTTGATCTCGAGGCATGGCGCGGCGCGCTGAACACGCAGAGCGGCACCTGCGTCTATCTCGGCTCGGCGATCGAGGGGTTGGCGAAGGACGCCCAGCGCGCGCTCGACCTCGACAGTTATTTCCACCCGGTCGTCGCAGGGCGCGGCGAAGGCGGGGCGCTGGCGCTCGCGGCGGTGGCCGACGCGCCCGCCGCGACGATGGCGGGCGGCGTTTCGCTCGGCGCCGCGCCGTTTCTCTCCACCACGCTGCCGGTCTGCGCCGGGGCGACGCCGACGCCCGCGCCTCAGGGGGAGGGGGGCTTCTCCTACGACGCCTCGGACGGCCTGCCCGAGCCCTTCTTGGCGGTGACGCCGGGGGCGGGCGGCGGGGATCTGCCGCCCGTCGCGCCGGGCCCGCAATATGCGGTGCAGGAAACCGGCGCGCCGGCCGGCGAAGAGGCCGATCAGCGGTTCGCCGAGGCGGTCGCGGCGATCGCGCGGGCCGACGCCAGCGCGCTGCCCGTCGTCGACCTGCCGCCGGACGGGCCGCCCATCGCCGTCGCCGTGTTCTTCTCGGGCGACGGAGGCTGGCGGGACCTCGACAAGATTTCCGGCGAATGGCTTCAGGCGCACGGGGTGCATGTCATCGGCGTCGATTCGCTGCGCTACTTCTGGTCGGAGAAGACGCCGGAGGCGATGGCGGCCGACATCGCGCAGATAGTGCAGGGCGCCGCCCCGCCGCAGGGCATGCCTGTCGCGCTTCTCGGCTATTCCTTCGGCGCGGACACGCTGCCCTTCGCCTTTGCGCATCTGCCAGGTGATCTTCAGGACCGCGTCTCGCTGATCGGGCTTCTCGCGCCGGGCACGGCGACGGGCTTCGAGATTTCCGTCGGCGGGTGGCTGGGTTTCGCCACCGGTGAGAACGAGGTGGTGCCGGCGATCGAGGCGCTGCCGCCGGCCAAGGTGCTGTGCGTCTACGGGCGCGACGAGGACGGGACGGCCTGCACGAACCCGGCCCTGTCGAGCGTCGCGATCCTCGGGCTCGACGGCGGCCACCATTTCGACGGCGACTATCCGGCGCTTGCCGCGAGGCTTCTGGCCGCCATCACCAACGGTGCCAAGGCGGGCCTCGCCGCGCCGTCCGGGATGTGAGATAATCGGCCTGCGCGTTACCCAGAGCGCCGTGCGTCCGTCCGGACGCACAAAGGTCGCTCTGGCAAGGTCAAGTCACGCATCAGGCTTTCCGAAAACCGAAAGCGGTTTTCGGGCCGATGCTGTGGCGCGTTACTCGGCATATGCTCATGTCCCTCCGCTCCCCCATCCCCCAATCCGCACAGCGCCCCGCTCCAGGTCTGCGCGTCGCGGTGGCGGACGATCTCGACCGCCTCGTCGCGCTCGAGAACGCCGCGTTCGACGCCGATCGCATCTCGCGCCGCTCCTTCCGCGCGCTCCTCGCCTCGAAGAGCGCGGCCATCGTCGTCGCCGAGGGTGAAGCTGGTGACGGCGCGCCTCTCCTCGGCTATGCCGCTATCCTGTTTCGCGCCGGCACGGCACTCGCCCGGCTCTATTCGATCGCGGTCGCGGCCGATGCCTCCGGTCGCGGTGTGGGATCCGCCCTCCTGAAGCGCGCCGAGCTCGAAGCGTTCGAGCGGGACCGGATCGCGTTGCGCCTCGAGGTTCGCGAGGACAACGACGCGGCGATCGGCCTGTACCGCAAGGCGGGCTATCGCCCGATCGGCCGCTACCTCGACTATTACGCCGACCACATGCCCGCTTTGCGTTTCGAAAAGACGCTGCGCGGCGAGCATCCCGTGGAGACGGGCGTTCCCTATTACGAACAGACGACGGACTTCACCTGCGGCTCCTGCTGCCTGATGATGGCGCTGGCGCGCGACGTGCCGGGCACGGTGATGAGCCCGGTGATGGAGATCCGGCTGTGGCGCGAGGCGACCACGATCTTCATGATGTCCGGCCCCGGCGGCTGCGAGCCCTATGGGCTGGCGGTCGCGGCGCACGAGGCCGGGCTCGGCGCCGAGATCCACGTCTCGGAGCCGGGCGATCTCTTCCTCGAGGGTGTGAGATCCGAGGAGAAGCGTCATGTCATGGCGTTGGCGCAGGAGGACTTCCGCACCCGCGCGGAAGCCTACGGGATCGAGGCGCGCATCCGCCCCTTCACGATCGCCGACATCGCCGATGTTGTCCATGAGGGAGGCACGGCGATCGTCCTCGTCTCGGGCTACCAGATGTTCGGCAAGAAGGTACCGCACTGGATTCTCGTCCACGGAGACGACGGGCGACACCTGATCGTCCACGATCCCTGGGTGGAGGACGAGCGTGGTGAAACCATCGCCGACGCTGCCTCGTTGCCCATTCCCTATTCCGCCTTCGACCGCATCGCGCGTTTCGGCAAGATCGGCCTTCGCGCCGCCGTCTTCCTGAAGAAGCGTGCGGCCTGATCGTTTTCCCGAGAGAGCCCGATGTCCCAATGGGTCGTCCTGGTCGGCCGCAGCGCCGACATCGACAACGCCGCCACGCCGCACAAGATCATGACGAGCCGGGACTATCTCGCCCGCCCGAACCTGTTCGGCGGCCAGCGGCCCAAGGTCATCAATCTCTCGCGTTCCTACGCCTACCAGAGTCGGGGCTACTACGCCTCGCTGCTCGCCGGCGCGCGCGGGCACCGCGTCATCCCCTCGGTCGAGACGATGATCGACCTCTCGGAGAAGAAGCTCTACGAGAATTCGCTCCCCGAACTGGAATCGGCGCTCTCCAAGGTCTTCCGCGAGGAAGCCGAGATGCCGGACGGCCCGTTGCGGGTGTATTTCGGCTATGCCGAGGACCATCGCCTCGACCGTTTCGCCAAGCTCCTGTTCGACTGGTTCCGCGCGCCTGCACTGGAGGTCTTCCTCGAATGGAAGGAGCGCTTGCGGATCCGCAGGATCGGCTTCGCCTCGCTGGGCAAGCTCGACGAGGCCGAGACCGGGCGCCTCATGGCGGCCATGGAGCGCTACACCGCCCGCGAATGGCGCGACGCGCGCGCCAAGAGCCCTTCGAAATACGCCTTCGCCACGCTCTACGATCCGCGCGAGGAATTGCCGCCGACCTCCGTCGACAGCCTGAAGCACTGGGCCAAGATCGCCTCGCGCATGAGCGTCGACGTCGAGCCGATCACCCGCAAGGATCTGCCGCGCCTCGCCAATTTCGACGCGCTCTTCATCCGCGAGACGACTTCGATCAACAACCACACCTATCGCTTCGCCCGGCGCGCCGTGCAGGAGGGCATGCCCGTCATCGACGATCCGGTCTCGATGATCCGCTGCACCAACAAGGTGTTCCTGAACGAGCTGATGCTCGGCAACGGCGTGTGCGTGCCGCCCTCGGTGATGATCGGCGGCAAGGAGGACCTCGTTCGCGCCGCCGACACGCTCGGCTTTCCGATGGTCCTGAAGATCCCCGACGGCTCTTTCTCGCGCGGGGTGAAGAAGCTCTCCGACATGAAGGCGCTGGAGGCCTTGGCGCACGGCTGGCTGGAGGATTCGGATCTTCTCATCGCGCAGAAGTTCATGCCCACCGCCTTCGACTGGCGCATCGGCGTTCTCGGCGGCCAGCCGCTCTTCGCGGTGAAATATCTGATGGCCAAGGAGCACTGGCAGATCATCAACCACGACGCGGGCGGGCGGCCGATGGAGGGGGGCTTCGAGGCCGTGGCGCTCGCCGACGCGCCGCCGCAGGTGCTGGACGCGGGGCTGCGCGCCGCGCGTTGCATCGGCGACGGGCTCTACGGCGTCGACCTGAAGGAGACCGATGGCGGCGTCTTCCTGATCGAGGTGAACGACAACCCGAACCTGGAGCACGGCGTCGAGGACGCGGCCGAGAAGGACGAGGTCTGGACGCGCCTGACGCGCTGGTTCATCGACCGGATCGAGGGGTGATCGCGGCCAGTCCCTCGCGATAGGTCGGGTAACGCAGCGCGTAGCCCGTGGCCTTCAGCGCGGCGTTGGAGACGCGCTTGTTCTCGCTCCAGAAGGAGCGCGCCATCGGGCTCATCGCCACCGGATCGAAGGGCTCGTCCGGCGGGACGGGCAGTCCGGCGAGGCGCGCGGCATGCTCGATCACGTCCTGCGGCGGCGCGGGCTCGTCGTCCGTGACGTTGAACGCCCCGCCGATGCGCCGGACCGCGAGATGAGCGATGGCGCCGGCGATGTCGTCGACATGGACGCGGTTGAAGACCTGACCGGGCTTCACCGTGCGCCGCGCCTTGCCGCTCTCCAGCTTGTCGAAGGCCGAGCGGCCCGGCCCGTAGATGCCGGGCAGGCGCAGGATGGCGAGCGGCACGCCCGCCTCGCGCGCGGCCTCGCCCCAGGCTTCCTCGGCGGCAATGCGCTCTCGCGAGCGCTCCGACTGGCCGGACAAGGGCGCGCTCTCGTCGATCCACGCCCCGTCATGGTCGCCATAAACGCCGACCGTGGAGAGATAGCCGATCCATTCGAGGCGGGGCATGCCGTGGACGATCTCGTCGCGATACCAGCGCAGAACCGGGTCGCCGGGCGCAGCGCCAGCGCCGCCGGCCCGCGACACGCCCTCGGGCGCCGCATGGCCGGGCGGCACTGAGATAACAAGATGCGTTGCCTTCGGCAGCGCGCCATCGATGCCGTCGCCGGGGCGCTCTCCGTCGAAGACGAAGGGCTTCCAGCCATGCGCGGCGAAATCCGACGCCTTTTCCTCGCCGCGTGTCGTCACGCCGACAATGCTCCCGGCGGGCTGCGCGCGCGCGAAGGCGCCGGCGGAATAGCCGCCGCCGAAGATGAAGAAGGCGGCCGGCCGGTCGTTGGCCGGGACCGGCGGCTTCATTCGCCGCCGAAAAGCGCACGGCGGCGCGCGCGAAGCGCCGCGAGCCGGGGCGTGTCGAAGGAATCGACCTCGAGTTGCCCGATATGCAGGCGGCGGATCGACGCGTCTCCGATCGCCAGACGCCCGACCGACAGGCGGCCAATCGCGAAGGCGCCGATCGCGACCGCCCCGAAGGCGAGCGCTCCGACAGCCACGGCGCCGAGCCCGCGCGTCTCGCGCAGCGCATCCGGCAGGGCGACGCCGCCCGCCGCCAGCGAGGTCTGCGCCTTTTCGATATCGCCGTGGGACACATGGCGGAACGCCTCCGCCACCGCCGCGCCCTTCTCCTGCGCGGTCTCCTTCACGGCTTCAGCCTTCTGTTTCCAGAGCATGCCACTCGCTCCTCACGATTTCGTCCTCCTCGCTATGGAGGGCGCTGGCGCGCCTTTCCAAGGCCGAGGCGGGCGAAAGGCGCGCCAGCGCCCAGACCGCCATCGCGCGCACCAGCGGCGCCTCGTCGACAAGCAGCGCCTCGACGGCGGGGACGAGACGCGCCGCGCCGCTGTTGCCGGCCGCGATCAGGCAGTTGGAGACGAACTTGTCGCGCCCGGCGCGCTTGACCGGCGAGCCCGAGAAGAGCGCGCGGAAGGCGGCGTCGTCGAGCGCGAGTAGCTCTTCGAGCGGCGGTGCCATCAGGTCTTCGCGTGCGCGCAGCTTGGCCTCGCGGGCCTCGGCGGCGAACTTGTTCCAGGGGCAGACGGCAAGGCAATCGTCGCAGCCATAGATGCGGTTGCCCATGGCCGGGCGCATCGTCCGCGGGACGACGGCCTTGGTCTCGATGGTGAGGTAGGAGATGCAACGCCGCGCATCGAGCTTGTAGGGGGCCGGAAAGGCGTTGGTTGGGCAGGCGTCCTGGCAGGCGCGGCAGGAGCCGCACGCGTCGCGGCCGGGGACATCTGGCGACAATTCCAGCGTCGTCAGGATCGAGCCGAGGAAGAGCCACGAGCCGTAGTCGCGGCTGACGAGGTTGGTGTGCTTCCCCTGCCAGCCGAGACCGGCGGCCTGCCCCATCGGCTTTTCCATCAGCGGCGCGGTGTCGACGAAGACCCTGGCGTCGTGCTCGCCGAGGCCCGACTGACGCGCCCGCGCGATCAGCCGGCCGGCAAGCTCCTTCAGCTTGCCCTTGACGACGTCATGATAGTCGCGGTGCCGGGCGTAGACGGAGATGTTGCCGATCTGCGGCCGTGCGAGATTGGCGAGCGCGTCGCCGGAGGGGCCGTAATTGAGGCCGAGCGCGATGACGGTCCGCGCGTCCGACCACAGCGCCGGGACAGAGCGCCGGCGCTCGGCCGTCTCGGGCATCCAGCCCATCGTCCCGTGGTGGCCGGCGGCGATGAAGTCGTCGAGCCCGCTCGCCGCCGCCGCATTCTCGGCCGCCAGCGCGACGCCCACGGCCGAGAAGCCGAGACGGCGCGCGTCGTCGTCGAGGAAGCGTCGAAGGCTCTGGCTCATCGCCCGTCAGATAGACGGCGCACCGTGCTTGGGCAATGAAAGCCTCTCAGACTGATACGGAACCAGCCTGAAAGGCTCTAAAAGTCGAGTTCGGCGTAGTGCCCGGCCGGCGAGACGCCGCGAATGCGCTCGGCCAGAAGCGGGCGGAAGGACGGGCGCGACTTCAGACGCATGTACCAGTCCTTCGCGCCCGGCTCCTCCTCCCAGGCGACCTCGCCCAGATAGTCGAGCACCGAGAAGCTCGCGGCGCCCGCGAGATCGGCATAGGACAGACGCGGCCCCGACAGCCAGTTGCGGCTTTCGGCCAGCCAGCCGAGATAGCGCATGTGGTTCTTGAGGTTGGTGCGCGCCGCACGGATGGCGGACGAATCGGGAGCCCCGCCGCCGTGATCGGCGTGCATCTCCCGCTTGAAGACACGCTCGCGCACGAGATAGCGCGTGACCTCCGCGTCCATCTTGCCGAGGAACCATTCGACCAGGCGCCGGATCTCGGCGCGCTCGGCCGGCTTGTCGGCGAAGAGCCGGCGCTCGCGCTGGAAGGCGCCGCGCGTCTCGTCGAGATACTCGCCGGCCACGATGCCGCCCACGACCGGGGGGCCGTTGTCCTCGACGAGGATCGGCACCGTGGCGGCCGGGTTCAGCGCCAGAAGCTCACGCCGCCGCTCCCAGGGACGCTCCTCGATCAGTTCGACGCGCTCGCCATATTCGCCGAGCACCAGCCGCACGAAGCGCGAGGAAGCCGACATCGGATGGTGGTGAAGCCTCAGCATGAAGGGACGCGGCGCCTTTCCCGTATGAATTGCGCGCACCCGGCGATGCGGGGCCGCCCGGGCGCGTCTCTCGGAGATAGCCGAACAGCCGTCTTTCGCAAGCCCCGGCCTCGTCCACGGGCGGCGATGCACGAGGGCGACACCGCGAAAGAGATTGGCGGCCGCGATCTCCGCTGGACGTGCGCTTGCCTTCATTCTCCCGCAAGGCAACACGCATATTGCGGGAGCGAAAGGAGAGTGTGGACGATGCCGGAAATCTTTTCAGCGACGCTGCTCGGGGTGATCGAGGGGCTGACCGAATTCATACCGGTCTCCTCGACCGCCCATCTCATCCTGGTGGGGCGCGCGATCGGCTTCGAATCCACCGGAAACAGCTTCGAGGTGCTGATCCAGCTCGGCGCGGTGATCGCCGTCGTCTCGGTCTATTTCGCCAAGCTCTGGCATCTCTTCGTCACGCTGCCATCGAGCGCCGAGAGCCGGCGCTTCGTCCTGTCGATCCTTCTCGCCTTCCTGCCGGCGGCGGTGATCGGGGCGCTGGCGCACGACTTCATCAAGAGCGTCCTGTTCGAATCACCGGCCATCATCTGCATCGCGCTGATCGTCGGCGGCTTCATACTGCTGGCCGTCGACCGCATGGCGATCGAGAAGCGCTACGACGACGCGATGACCTTTCCGCCCGCTCTTTGCCTGAAGATCGGCTTCATCCAGTGCCTGGCGATGATCCCCGGCACCTCGCGCTCGGGCGCGACGATCGCGGGTGCGCTGCTTCTGGGCGCGGAGAAGCGCGCGGCGGCGGAGTTCTCGTTCTTCCTCGCCATGCCGACGATGGCCGGCGCCTTCGCCTACGACCTCTTCAGGAACCGCGACATCCTCTCGGCCAACGACGCGGTGATCATCGCCGTCGGCTTCGTCGCGGCGCTCGTCTCGGGCATCTTCGTCGTGCGCTACCTTCTGGACTTCGTGTCCCGGCACGGCTTCGCGCCCTTCGCCTACTGGCGCATCGGCGTCGGCACGATCGGGCTCATCGCGATCATCGCCTTCGGCTGAGAGAGCGCTCGAACCCTTCGGATCGGCGCACCGGCTTCGAAGCCGAAGCGCGCGAGCTCAGGCGCGGGGCGCAATCTCCTCGTCCACGGTCTTGTCGCTCGTCGGCGCACCGCGCGTGAACTGCCCCTGCGGGCGGAAGCGCACGAGATAGGTCGGCAGGATCGCCTCGAGCGAACGCGGCACGATGCCGAGCCCTTCGAAGGAGCGGCCCTCGGAGATCGCCTCCTGCGAGACGACGTTGTCGTGGCGCAGCTGTTCCACCTGGTCGCGCGTCAGCGGCGCGCCGGGCAGGCGGCCCATCAGCCCCGCCATGCGGTCCGCGATCGAGAACGGGATCGGCACGAGCGCGCGCTTGCGGTCGATGACGATGAGCATCTCCTCCATCAGGCGACGGAACGAGAGCACTTCGGGCCCGCCCAGCTCGTAGGCGCGCCCGCCCGCGACCTTGCCGTCCACCGCCTCGCCGACGGCCTGGGCGACGTCGTTGACGAAGACCGGCTGGAACAGGGTGTGGCCGCCGCCGATCAGCGGGAGCGCGGGCGAGAACCGCGCCATGCCGGCGAAGCGGTTGAAGAACTGGTCCTCGGCGCCGAAGACGACGGAGGGGCGCAGGACGACCGCGTCCGGCACCGATTCGAGCGCGGCGCGCTCGCCGAGCGCCTTGGTGCGCGCGTAGCGGCTGGCGGAATTCTCGTCCGCGCCGATCGCCGACATCTGCACGAGGCCGGCGCCCTGCGCGGCCGCCGCGCGCGCGACCGTGGCCGCGCCCTCGGCCTGGATCGCGTTGAAGCGCTGCCGGCCGCTCTCGGCGAGGATGCCGACGAGATTGACGACGTGATCGACGCCATCGACGGCGCGCTCGACCGACCACGGATAGCGCAGATTGGCCTGCACCGCGTGAACCTGGCCCATGCGGCCGGCGATCTGCAGGTGATAGGCAAGGTCCGGCCGGCGGCAGGCGACGCGCACGCGGTGGCCGCGGTCGGTCAGCGCCTGCACCACGTAGCGGCCGAGAAAGCCCGAACCGCCGAAGACCGTGACGAGCTTCCTGTTGTCGATCTTCATGATGGAGCCTTCTCGTGCCTGCCGAGCCCGCGGGCGGTGTTCCGCCGCCGGGGCCTTTGGAACCGTTCGAACCGATCGCACCGATTTAGCGGCTCGATGATGACTCGGAAAGGCGCATGGTGAAGATTGCTGGGTCCCAGCCCAAGGGAATCGTTGACAGGTCGATGACGCCCCCATAAAGGTCGCGCCCGTGCCCAGGTGGCGGAATTGGTAGACGCGCACGGTTCAGGTCCGTGTGCCGCGAGGCGTGAAGGTTCGAGTCCTTTCCTGGGCACCAATTCCCCTGATTGTTCAGGGAAGCCCGATAGTTAAGCCGTGACAGTCGATTGAGGCCGAAAGCCTGTGCTACAAAGGTGGCACACAATGGCCTTTCGACTGGTAGCCTCCGTGAAGCGATCCGGCTCAACCCAAGCCTACTTTCAGCAACGCATCCCGAAGGCTGTCCGCGAGCGTGCGGTTGGCCTGCGGCTGGCCATCCCGGTCGGCTCGGAGGCGGTCACGCTGCAAATTACGGAGGCGATGGAGACCGTCCGTGTCTCGCTCCGAACATCTGACCCCAGCACCGCAAAGGTCCGGTTGGCGGAGGTTGCCGCCTACGTTGAGACCGTCTGGCAATCGCTCCGAGCGGTAGAGCCGGTGTCCCTCACTCATCGCCAATGTGTAGCGCTTGCGGGAGACCTCTTCCGGGCAGGCACTTCGGGAGGCGGGCGAACGCTTGCAGTTGAGTTCCAGCCAGCGACAGGCAAGATGGAGCTAGTGGAGGATACCTTCATTCCGCCCGAGGGCTGGCAGTCGGTTGCCGAGCACCTCGAAGCCATTGCCGACGAAGAGGACTTGGAGCGCCTGGAGCCGGCATTTGGACCGCTGATAGATAGTGTTCTGCGGCGCCGTGGGCTTGGAGCCATCGACGCCGAAAGCCGCGCTATGATCCTTCGGGAGTTCCGCCGAGCCCAGCTAGACGCCATTGCAGTTCGTAGGAGGCAAGCTGCAGGAGACTATTCCCCCGCTGACGAACAGGACCGCTTTCCGAAATGGGAGGTCCCGGAAGCACGAGAAGCTCCGAGCCCTGCCAATCCCGCTCCCGGCGCGAAGCTCTCGCTGGTGGGCCTTGTAGGCTCGTGGTGGGAGGAGGCGAAACCGGCAGGCCGGACGGACAAGACGCGCACCACCTATGAGGCGATCTTCAAGCGCCTCTCTGCTCTCCTCGGGCACGACGACGCGCGGGCGGTGACGGCCGAGGACATCGTCAGCTTTAAGGCTCATCGGCTCGCTAGCGGCGTGAGCACGAAGACGGTGAAGGACAGCGATATTGCCGGCCTCAAGTCCGTCTTCGCGGTCGCGGTCGCCAATCGGGTCCTCCCCACCAACCCCGCCGATGGAATCAAGGTCATCCGAGCGAAGGCCATCAAGACGCGCCCGAAGGGCTTCACCGCAAAGGAAGCCGCCGCGCTCCTCTCCGCCGCGTCCGCACATCGTAGGACCCCGTGGGAAAACGCACAGACGGCGGCGGCGAAGCGTTGGGTGCCGTGGCTATGCGCCTACACCGGAGCCCGCGTAGGCGAGCTTGTCCAGTTGCGCCGTCAAGACGTTCGGAAGGAAGGGGGTCTATGGGTTATCACGATCACCCCCGAGGCCGGCACTGTGAAGGACAAGGAGCTACGGGAGGTGGTGCTTCACGCTCATCTAGTGGAGATGGGCTTCCCGGACTTCGTGACCGGCTCCAAGGCTGGCCATCTGTTCTTCTCCGCGAAGGCTGGCGAAGACACAGAGGGCAAACGCCGGGCCACGAAGAACCGCCTTGCCGTTTTCGCCCGAGAGACTGTGACGGACCCCGGAGTGGCCCCGAACCACGGGTGGCGGCATCTTTTCAAGACGCTGGGCCGCGAGGCCGGCATAGAGGATAGCGTGCTTGATGCGATCTGTGGGCACGCGCCTGGATCAATCGGGGGGAGCTACGGGTCTGTCAGCTTGAAGGCGCAGGCGGCGGCTTTCGAGAGGTTCCCGAGGTTCGACCCCGCGAGTGCAGGCGCGAGACAGGAGGGCGCCCACCCTTCTGCCTGTATCATTGACACACCCTAGTGGTGACACAGCCCGCCGCCTCAATAGTCCCCTTCGCGCTCGTCCGGGAGCCACTCTCCAAGGTGCTGGACCACGCTCTCCAGCCGCCGCCCGAAGTGGATCGCCATGGCCCTCGCAGCAATCTCGGCGTTACCCGTCAGCTTCTTCCCGAAGGTCCGCGCCATGGTGTCGGCGTAGCGCTGGGCGGTGGCCTCGATCCACACCAGCCGATCCTCCTCCGTTTGGTCTCCCCGCTCGGCTTCCCTGTCGAGCCGCATCGCGTGCCACCAAGACCGCGTCTCGAATGCCTCCGGGCCAAGCCGCTTAGCAACCTCCCGCATCCTCGCAACCGTTGCTGTGGAGCTACCCGAAGCCTTCGCGATCTGCGCCTTCGAGCCCACCCCCAAGCAAACATAACGCCACGCTGCGTCCTGCCTTTCGCCCGCCGTCATGGGCAGCTTGGTGACGGAGTTTCGGGCGCACGCCTCCAGGACCGCCTCCCGCAAAGTCCCCTCGAAGCCAACCACAGGCACGGCCGCCAGCTTCCCCGCCAAGCGATGCGCCTCAAGGCGGTGGTGGCCATCGATCACAATCACCCGCCGCCCGGCCCGCAGCACCAGCAACGGGGGAACCTCCGCGCCATCCCGCAGCGCCCGCGCTATGTCCTCCGCATGCTGGTCGTAAAGCTCTCGCACCTGGAACAGTGCCGGCATGGTCTCGATGTCCGCCAAGGGCAGGGCCGGGGGAAGCGGACCGCACGGGCCCGCCTCCTTCTCCATCTCCGCCGCAAGGCCAGCCATCAAGGCAGCGGGTGCGAAGTCTTCCTTGTCCGCCATCACGCCGCCTTCACGCCCGCTCGGGCATTACGCTGCTTCGCGTGCTCCCTCTTCGCCTCCGCCTGCGCGAGGGCATCCACGGCGCAATTCTCGGGGTCATCGGCGTGACCGCGCACCCACTCGAAGGACACCCCCGGCCGAGCATCCGCGAGGGCGTAGAGCCGGACCCAAAGCTCCTTGTTGGCAACGGCTTTCCGGCCGCTGGTGCGCCAGCCCTTCGCCTCCCACGACTTCCGCCATTGGTTCACGCCGAGGACGACATACTGGCTGTCGCATCGAACCTCCCCACATGCGGTCTCGGGGACGGCCTCAAGCACCTTGATGGCCGCCGTCAATTCCATCTGGTTGTTGGTCGCGTAGGGTTCTGATCCTGCCAGCGTCGTGCGCGTGCCGTCTTCCGTGAGGATCGTTGCGGCCCACCCCGAGGGGCCGGGATTGAAGAGCGAGGAGCCATCGGCGTACGCCACGAAGGCATCAACGCTCGGCTTCCCTCCCGCCGCCTGCGTCGAGCCCTCGTCAGGCTGCGCGGCGTCGTTCTCTGTGGTCATGTTTCTCCTGTCGTCTGGTTGGTTGGTAAGTTGGTGGTCAACATCGATATGAAGCAGGGGGCATCGCCCCCCGCTCGTTACGTTCTGATAAGACCCAAGGCCCGGTAGACATCGGAGGCGGACGCGGAGGAGGCATTGAGCCCATCCCCGGCGTAGAAGCTTCGGCCCGTGCTCGGGTTTGCTAACGACGCCCACTCCTGTGAGAGGCGAAGGGCGAACTGCCGCTGGCTGATCCTGCCGGCCCGGAACGCGGAGTAGCCCCGGCGCTCCAAGAGTTGCATGGCAAGGCGGTCCTGAAGCTCCGGCGTGAAGCGTTCCTTGCCGGACAGACCAAGCTCCGACTTCAGGCCCCGGAGGGTCTTGAAGATGAACTGGTAGCGGCCGATTGCAGTGGACGCCGCGCCTCGCTTGCGGGCGGCCTGTTGTTCCCCGAGGACTTGATCCAAGGTGAGGGCCGAGAGGTCCCGCTTCGAGCCGGCCCTTCCGTAGACCGCGTTGTAGTTCCCGGCCGCCTCGTGTTGCCCGATGAGGTTGAGGAGGCGCGATGCACTCGGGTCGTTCGCCACGAAGGCGGAGCCCGGTGCGGTGTCCACAGTGTTGGCCGCAAGGGCCTCGTCGAGGAACGCGGAGGCTTGCTCGGGCGTGAGGCCAAGCGAACGGCTGTCCCCATCGCCCATGTCCGGGGAGGAGGGATCGTAGACCGCAGGCTGGTAGGCAGCCCCGCCGTCGCCGTGGGCCGACATCGGCTTGTAGCTCGGATCGGAGCGCTCACGGATGGCCCGCGTGGCGTCCTCCAGAGACATGCCGCTCCGGTCAGCATACGACCGGATGATGCCTTTCTGCCAA
Organism: Aureimonas mangrovi; assembly: GCF_014058705.1. Lineage (NCBI taxonomy): Bacteria > Pseudomonadati > Pseudomonadota > Alphaproteobacteria > Hyphomicrobiales > Aurantimonadaceae > Aureimonas > Aureimonas mangrovi. Next base: position 169,199 of record NZ_CP059692.1, on the reverse strand, counting down.
TCGGGCAGGCCGTCGAACCACCCCGAGTTCGGAAGCTGGGCTTCGCCATCCGCTGGCTTAACGCTCGGGCTTAGCAACCCTGATGCGTCTGGCGGTGCTGGCGCAGGCGGGATGGTTGTTGGCGCCGTCTCGGGGCCCGCCACCGGGCCTTCTGTGTACGGGTTGGGAAAGCGCTCTTCTCCGCGCTCGTATGTCCCGGCCGCCGCCTTATCCAGCGGGTTCGTGCTCGGCTGGATGCGGTCTAGGATGATCTTGCCGAAGCGCCCCAGCGCCTCTTCGCGTTCGTAGGCCGAGGCATCCGGGTTCGCGATGGCCCACTCCATAACCATCCGGCGAAAGTCGTACTGCGCCTCTAACCCTTCGCGCGAGGTGCCGCCTACCGGATCGCCAAAGTCGGTGGAACCCTTGGTCTGTACGTCGATGGTATCAAGGAGCCGTCGCGCCGCGGCAGAGCCGAGCGCATCCTCAATGCGGTCCTCGTTCTCCTCGAAGCCCTTGGCGAAGGTGTGGAGCTTGGTGAGGTCTTCAGGATTGCTGATCGCCCCCGCATCGAACGCATCGACCACCGCCTTCACGCCGCCCCCGCGCAACACAGCATCGTAGACCGACATGAGAACGTCGGGGTCCGAAGAGCGCTCCGCCAAGTTCTTCCGCCACTCGCCTATGCGGGTGCGGAACGTCGGGTCCACGCGCTGCCCGGCTGCAAGCAACTCTTCAGGGACGGGCTCCCCGGCCGCCAAGAGGTCAATCGCTGTGCGCGTGGCGGCATCCTTCGCGGCTGCGTCCTCGCGGGTCTGCCGGGTGTGCGCATCGCTGGCGTACTGGCGCTCGACGGTCTCCAGTCTCTCCAGGGTCTGGAGGCGGAGCGCTTGGCCGTCTGCGGTGTCGCCGTAGGTGTAGTCCTGTCCGGGCACCGTCTGGTCAAACCAAGCGAGGAGGCCGGCGTCTCCCTTCTCCACGGCCTTGGCCGCGAAGGCTTCCATCATCGCCTTGTCGAAATCCTCCGGTCGGGCACCGCTGGCGACGATCCTCTCGCGCTCCGCAAAGGCCGCCGCGAAGACCCCCGGATAGTTGGTGCCCTCGGGGGACAGGAGGCCGGCATCGTCGCCATCATCGATATGCTGGTTGATCCGGGCGGTGTGGGCGGTGATGGAGCCGAGATAGGCACGGTCGCCACGGTACTTGATGTCGGCCGATGTGGCGCTTTCCTGAAGGCTGCGCACCGCTGGCAGGACGCCCGCCAACACGTCCGGGTCGTTGGTGCCGACGTTCGACCGGATGAACTCCTGAAGGAAGCCGGCGTGGAGCGAGCCGTCCGGGTCCTCGGCGTTCTTACCCTCCCACGCATCCCAAGCGGCACGGTAGCGATGCTGGAGGTTGCGGCCGATGGTTGCCCCTTCGGCTGCCTTGTAGGTCCGCATGTAGGTGCGGGAGTGATGGGCGGGGATTTGGCCGGTGCGGACAGCCTCAGCGTAACCCTCTTCGTTGTTCCTGAAGTGGTCCGCCTCGGCCCGCTTGGCTTCCTCGTCTCGGAAGCGCTGGGCTCGCTGGTCGGTGAAGGCCCGGAGTGCGGGGTCTAGCTGGGCGAGGGCACCCGCAAGCTGGTTGAGACCGGACGGGGCAGGGCGGACGTAGCTGTCCACCGGGGAGGCCGTGGGCCGTAGAAGCTCGGGAGTGCCCGCCGAGCGCATAGGGGCGCGTGCCATTATCGAGGCGTGAGGCCCCGTGACAGATGGGTAGGGTGCATGGGGATGAACCTTGGCTAAGTGGGATGGTGCTGGGGAGGGGATGAGACTTGAGGGGGTAGGCTTTTGGTTAGCCGTGGGCCGGAGGGGAGGCGCTCATCCCGAAAAGACCTCCCCTCCGGCCCGGCCGTAACCTCCCCGCGAAGGGAGGAACTCGTGGGCGGCTCTATGCCGCCGAAAGGGTGTCGCCTTCCGCAGGCGCAGCGGGCCGCTCACCGTGGAGCCAGTCTGCAAGCCCGAACGCGAGCGCGAGAAGCCGGGCGTACTGTTCCGCGTCGAAGTCCGTGGGAACGTCCAGTCGCGTGCGGTTGGCCTCGAAGCGATCCTTGGCGCAGGCGATGAGGTCCGTACGGCCGCGCACCGTAGACCGCAGAGACTTCCCCGCCGCCGTCACGGCATCCTCGCAGGACAGGAGGAGCCCGCCCCTTCGGAGGTCGTGGTGGTCCACTCCCGGCCGCTGCATTGCGACCTGTCCCGGCTGGGCGTCGGTGAGGATGCGGAGCACCTGGAAGACGTAGCCGTTCGGCCCTGGCGATGAGATGCGCGGGTAGTCCATGCGCTTCTTCGGGTCGGCCGCTGTGCGCTGGATCGTCAGGCGAAGCCCGAACGCCGTGGCCAAGTCGAGCCCCACGTAGTCGAGCGGCATCAACAGGCGCGGGGTGCGCTCCTGGATCGACACCGCCACCACCTTGCGGCCGTCGCGCTCTGTCACCTCTGCGGCGGACACGTTGCCCCGCTCGGCGTCGAGCATCAGGGCAGGGAGGAACGTTTCGGCAACCGCGAGGGCGGCTTGCGGGCGATCCGCATCGGCGTGCGGTTCGATGGCCAAGAGATACTGGAGGCGCCGCGATAGTGCGTCGGGCGGCAGGAAGTCGAGGGACAGGCAGGGCATCGGGATTTGCTCCGAGGTTGCGTGAGGACATGGCTTCGCCGTTCGCCCCGATGGGAGCGTTGGGCTAGGCAGGGAGTGGCGGAGGAGGAAGACGCTACGGCGCCGTTAAGCTACGCTTGGTAGGTATGTGATCGAATAGCAAGCGATGGAGGGTATCAGTCCGGCGAAGGGGCCGCCGTCTCTCATAGTTCTACCAGTTAGCTTTGGCCGCGAAAGCGCTTTGGCGCCCTCTCATGTGTGGAGGGAGATGTGGCCAGCGGATGCGCTTGAGGGGCCGTTTGTATCTCCTCATAGTGCAGGGAATTAATTGCGGTTTAAAATCAGCACGTTGAAGTGTCGCTTCTCTCTGCGTTTTCTCGCCCGTAGACTAGACGCCGCTGACCCGCTCCTCATATTGAAGCCAATTATTTTTCGGCGCCCATCCGGCGAAGAAGTAGTCGCTCTGCAAAACGGCGCCGAGGTCGAGAAGCCCTTGCTCCAGCGGCTTCGGAAGCAACTCCTCGGCCCGCTCCACGGCGTCGAGAGCGTCCATTCCCCTGGTCTCCACGAGGAGCGCCACGAGTACGCGACGGCAAGCCGCCTCCGGGTGCGGGCGGCGTTCGCTGGCTGGCCCCCCATAGCTAAGGGAATTAAGCTCTCTCATAGTGAGAACAGATGTTCAGCCGCTCTGTTCGATGCCACGCTCCACAATCCCATCTTCGGCGTGAAGACCCAGCGCCCGGACCCGCGCAAGGCAATCCTCAAGCTTCGCCGTCGCGGCCTTCCCGAGCGCACCGGCCTCACGCCTGCCGCCGTACGCCAGCTTCAGGTCCCCAGCCTCAAGCATCCCGTGCAGCTTAGACCACATCGCGAAGTGCGGGACCGGCTCGCCGTTCGCCTTGAGCCCACCCCGCGCAATCCACATGGGTGCCGAGCGGCGAATACGTCGGGTGAACGAACTGCGCCACGCGAAGAAGCGCAGGCGGATCGGCCCGTGGTCCTCCCCGAGGAGCGTGAGGGCGTGCTCAAGGCCATGCGCGAAGAAGGCTTCGAGGTCATCGGCTTCCCCGAGGCCCCACGCGAGGCGGTCCTCGAAGGCAACCACGTAGGCCCCGGAGCCGGGCGTGTCGCCACCCCGGATGCGGTATGCGTCGATGAAGATGGTGGTGAATTGCCGGGTGCTCTGCCCGGACGATAGGTCGGTCATGATGTCCGCCGTGATGGTTGCGCCGAGGGATGCCTTGGTAGGGCGGCGCCTTGGTAGGGGCGGTGTCGGGTGTGTGGCCCGGGTAGGGAGGCGTTCGGGCTTGCTAGGCCGCTATCAACTTGCGCGAAGGTCGGCCCGGTCCACGCCTCGAAAAGGTGGTTCCGAGGGTTGCCTCAAGCCGGGACAGGAGGTGATCGAATGCATGGTCCGTGGGGCGGCGCTGCATCGCCCTTGCCCCCATCCCGCCGATGCCGTTCACTGTGGAGCCGAAGACGGCCGCTAGGACAATGCGGGGAATGTTGAAGTGTCTGCGTGCCACCACTATGGCCGCCCACCGGGCTCGCAAGACATGCAGGTCATCGCAATTATTGGTCAGGAAGGTATCGGCTGGGACGCCGGAGAAATCCTCCACCATGTTCAGCGCGTCGATTGCCAGCATGCGGGTGTCGTTGCTGCGCTGGCCTTGATGCGCGATGTACTCATTCTCCAGCCGCCACCAGCGCCGCGTCCGGTCCATTGCCGGGGTGATCCGGTGGCGAACGTCTAAGTGGTCGCCCTTCGCGCGGAGCAGAGACCGAAGTGGACCGAACTGCCTTTCGCGGGCTTGGGTCGTGCGGTCGAACCATGCGCGAGAACAGGCGATGTTGCCTTCGGCTGTCGTGAAGCCAACCATCTGCCCGTTGGGGGCGGGCTCACAGGGAAAGACTGCGATGATCCGCTCGGGGTCCGTGGGGTCCTGCCGGAACAGGACGATGCGGACGATGGGAAGGACGGAATGGTGCCGCCCGACCGGAGAGAAGGCCGCGTTGGCGGTGATGTTGTCGGTGTCGAATGGCAAGCCGAGGGCGTTTGCCGACACAAGTGTGTCCAGCATCGTTTATGCTCCGTGAGCGCAAGGGTTTCGTAACGGTGATACGATTACGTGGCCGCTTGCTTCACGTCAATCAAAATCGTAACGAGGTTCTGAATGCTGCCTGTTCAATCTAAGATGGCTCGCGCAGCACTTGGCCTCGGTGTCCGTGAATTGGCTGCACGTGCGGGTGTCTCGCCGGATACGGTGGCGAGGCTGGAGCGGGGAGAGGAACTTAAGGCCAGCACGGTAGCCAGCATCCGGGCAGCATTGGAGCGAGCGGGCGCCGTTTTCATCGAGGCCGATGGGGACGGACCGGGTGTCCGGCTGAAAGGCGGCCGAACTCCATTGGATTGAGCGGCGCTGAGGGTGGGGTCTCGCCGGGGCCGTTGAAAGAGCGGGTCTCGGAACGGTCACATTCGGCGCACAAGACAACTCCACCCTACCAAGGCAGACCGATCAACCAAGGCACCACGTGCGCTGCGTAACAGGCGCTCGCTTGGTGCCGTGTGTCAGATGTTTGCCGATGCCGGTGCTCGTCCGCCGCCGCACTCTCTATCAACGCCGTTCAGCGGCACGCAGCCGCGCATGAGGCCTCCCTTGCTGCGACCGGCTGCGGCCGCTCAGCTACTCGCTGTTTCACCTCGCAAGCTGCGCGAGCTAACCCGTGACGGGGCTTTGCCGTACGTCGATCTTGGGTGCGGCGGTCGGGAAGTTCGGCGCTACGATCCGGCAGACATCGACGCCTTCATAGGGAAGCGCAAATGTCAGTCTTTAAGAGGTCAGATCGCAAGCCGTACTATTTCGACTTTCAGTTTAGAGGACAGCGCTATACGGGCTCGACTGGATGCACGTGTCGCAAAGATGCGGAGCGGGTTGAGGCCGGGCTCAAGCGGGAAGTCAAAGATGCGGTGATGAAAGCTCGCGGCCGCCCCTTGGCTTTTGATGCGGCCGTTGTGCGGTTCCTCTCGGAGGTGGGCAGGTTTCACGCCGATGCCAGCGGGACAGAGCGCTACTTCGCCTGGATGCTCAACGAGCTTGGGTGGTCTACCCTCCTCACCGCCATCACCAACGCGGAGGTTGCCCGCCTCGTGGCCAAGCGCCGTGGGGAAGGCGTGAAGCCCGCCACGGTCAACCGCAGCCTAGTGGAACCTCTGCGCAACCTCCTGCGGCGTGCCGAAGAGGTGTGGGAAGTGCCAGTCGCGAAGATCGCCTGGAAGACCCACCGCATGAAGGAGCCCCAGGAGCGCGTCCGCGAGGCCAGCGTGGTGGAGGAGGCCGACCTTCTGGCCCGCATCCCTGACGACTACCGTCCGGTGATCCGCTTTGCGATCCTGACGGGGTGCCGCCGCGCCGAGATCGTCGGCTTGCGCTGGCACGCGGTGAACTTCTTCCAGCGTGAGTTCCGGGTGACGGGTAAGGGCGACCTCTCCCGCACCATCCCCATGACGGATGAAATCCACGCCCTCCTGTGGTCCCTCAAGGATCACCACAAGACAGCGGTCTTCACCTTCGAGGCCCAGCGCACCCGTGAGGGCCGCACCAAGGGCAAGCGGTATCCCATCACGGTCAACGGATTGCAGACCGCTTGGAACCGGCACGTCCGGCCCTTCGTGGAAGACTTCCGGTTTCATGACATGCGGCACACTGCGGCCACCCGTCTGGTGAGGCGCACGGGGAACTTGCGGCTGGCTCAACGCCTCCTCGGGCACACCAACGTGGAGACGACCAGCCGCTACGCGCATGTGACCCACGAGGACTTGAGGGCGGCGATGGAGGCTGGCGCGTTATGAAGACCCTCTTCCTCCTCATGGCCCGCTACGACGCCTTGCCGGTGATCCCCATCGCCACCGTGGCGGCTGACTTCTTCCCGCACCTCGGCACGCAAAAGCTCCTCCGCAAGATTGGGGCGGGAGAGATCGCCCTACCGTTGACCAGGATTGAGGGGAGCGCGAAGGCGGCGAAGGGGGTCTACCTTCAGGACCTTGCGGCGTACATCGATGTGCAGGCGGAGGCGGCCCGGAAGGAGTGCCGACAGCTTAACGGCACGGCGCCGGCAGCATACTGCACTGATCGGTGCACTATGGCCTCACGCCTCGACGGGAAACTTCGCCTTGAGCGTTAGGCCCGTTGTGGGGTCACGGCGAACTTCGATCACGTAGAGCTCTCCCGTCCCGCGCTCCACGATGGGAATGCGGCGGAGGAGGGGAATGCGGCGAAACTCACTCGCGGTCATCTGGAAACTCCCCGGGGTGCGCCGTCAGCGTCCCTTCAAGCCCAAACCTCAAGCGCCTTACTGGCTCCGGCCGGGTCGTCCTTGATGCGGTAGATGGTCTGGCGGGAGAGGCCGGTGGACCGCGAAACCTCCGCCACGCCCAAGCCCTTGCCGAGAAGGTCCCGAACGGCCGCCACTTGGTCCGCCGTGAAGCTGGGCTTGCGGCCTCGATAGACCCCGCCTTCCTCACCGCCCTTCGCCTTGGCAGCCGCAATGCCGGCCTTCTGCGCTTCCTTCGTGGCCTCCGCCTGGGCCTGCGCCATGGCGGCCATGAAACCCACCAGCGCGTCCCGTACGGCCGCCGACATGGGGTCCTTGGCCTGTCCGTCGAAGACCATCCCGTTGATGATGGTGCGGATGGTGACACCTCGTCGCATGAACTCGCGGATAGTGTCCGTCACGTCCTCGTAGTTTCGCCCGAGGCGATCCACCCAGCGCACCACAAGGGTGTCTCCGGGCCGCAGCATGTCGAAGAGGCGCCGGCCTTCGGGGCGATCCTTCATCTTCACCGCCACCCCGGAGACGCCATGGTCCGCAAGCACGTGGTCGAAGGTAAACCCCGCGGCTTCCGCTTGGGTCTGTTGATGAGAGAGGGTCTGTTCCGAGGTGGAGACGCGAGCGTAGAGGATGGTGGCCATGGCGGACGGTCCTTCCGTGAGTGTCCGAAAGAGCATTGTCCGAATAAATGCATGTCCGAATGGGCGATGTCAACCCTAACGGACGCCGAGCACGACGCCTTCGCGCTGTCCGCTACGGTATGCCCTAGCGGACACTATGCATCTTGGCGCGCCTGTTGCCCTCGACGGATGCGATCACGAACTTCAGCTATCGCCTACCATGAGCGCTCTACCCGCCATTATCGACTTGGCATCACCTTTCGCATCAACCGGCGCAGCGCCCTCACGCTCGCTGCCACGTTGGCGGCATCGTGGATAGCCTCGTGCAAAGCCTCCGGGTCTGCGGGCCGCTCGGGGTCCACGCTTTGAAGGAACGAAAAGACGTTCTGGATCCGCCTGTCCATCTGGTCCAGAGCCGCCACCAATCGTTCGTCCATGCCTGCCCCTTGCGCTGCGGCCCGATGGCATCTTCCTTCACGGCGGCGAGGGGATCGACCGGGTGGGACCTAGCTCTACGGCTGGCGCCAAGTCACTCCACTGCGCTCGCCGGGGCATACCCCCGAGCTTTTCCGTGGGTGCGCGGGCGGGGTGGGGTACCGGGGGGAAACTCGCCTCCGCTCCCTCGTGATACGGTGTGTCGCATACGGGACCCGTGGTGAAGTCGAGAACCGGACGAGCCTACCTGTGGCTAAGCAAGTAGGTGACTGCGGATGCGCAAATGCCAAGCATCAATATAGCATCCGCCTCGCTTACCGCTGCATCGCCGTTTTCAAGCAGCGGATGCCGGATGCCCTCCTCGTCACTGGAGTACCCATAAAGGGATGTTAGGCCGCGCTTGAATGCAGTGTGAAGCCGCCGCTCCTGCTCGACCGTGGCCAACGCATCGGAAAACTTCGAGGAGCCCGTAAGGGATCGCGCGGCCGACTCAATAGCTTGCATGCTCTCCCGCACGCTGTCCGCGAAACTGCCGAGTGCTGCGGCGTGAGCAGCGGCCTTGAGGTGGGTGCGTGCGCCTTGCAGATTGGCGCTGTCCAATGCAGTGAGAGCTCCTAGGAGAGCCTGCCCCTCCTCGTCAGATGCCAGCGGCACAATATCGTGATCGTCTACTAAACGATATGCGGAGCGCTCTTCGACCAGAATGGACGCCACGGCCGACGTGAACCCGCGAGCATTGTAAGATCGGAGCAACCATTCGGTTACACCAAGGACGATGTGCGGCTTTCCATTCTCGTAGACCGGCTTAAGGCGGTCGGCATGTCTATCCAACCTGTCTGTGACAGTGTCGGAGAAGACGCCGAACTTACGGACATACATGTCCAGCAGTGCCACTTGCCATCGTGGTGAGACGCGGCGGTATCCACTCTGGAAGGTGGATGACGATTGTAGGCTCTGGTAGAGTGCGTGCCACAAGCGGGCGCGGATGACTGACGTAATGTGTCCACGCTCAAGCTGGGACGGCAGAGCGTCGATGCCTTCGGCCTGCTCAAATGTCATTTCACGTCGAAGCATAAGGGGTCCCGCCGACTCGATGGCGCTACCATAGCATCGCTCACCACAACTTAGGCAGGGTTATCAAGGCCACACGTGTGTGCTACAAACCTTCCGACGCAAGTACGTAAACCCCTATTTCGCAGGCGTTTTTGTCGATCCGGCCACGGTCCTTTCCTGGGCACCAATTCCCCTGATTGTTCAGGGAAGCCCGATAGTTAAGCCGTGACAGTCGATTGAGGCCTGGTCAGCATCTTTGACCCGGTGATCGGCATGGTGACGCAGCCCTACTGCATCGCACTGGTCGTCGCCGCGCGTGTCGCGAAGCGTCCGGTGCTGGCCCTCTCGTGCACCTTCTCCTCCCGCTAGCCGATGCCGAGCACGCGGCGCCTCGATACGACCTTGCGCGGATCGGCCGCGTCGGGTCATTGCAGGCGCGATAACGCATAATTCCCCGCGAAAGCGTCGCATCGTCTCGCACGAAGACGCTCCCGGATCTTAAAACCGAGCATCGGGCCTTGAGAGAACCAAGGCCGCCTTCAGGCCCGCGCCTTCAGGGACACGACAGCCCATGACCCAGCTCCGGATCACCGCCGGCCCCTTCACCTTCGATGCCGTGCTCGAGACGGAGCGGGCGCCGCAGACCTGCGAGGCCTTCCTGAAGGCGATGCCGTTCGCCGGGCAGATCGTGCATGTGCGCTGGAGCGGCGAAGGCCTCTGGATCCCGCTCGGCGATCGCGATTTCGGCGTCGGCTACGAGAACCACACCAGCTATCCGGCACCGGGACAGATCATTCTCTACCCGGGCGGCATCAGCGAGACCGAGATCCTGCTCGCCTATGGCGGGGTTCACTTCGCCTCGAAGATGGGGCAGCTCGCCGGCAACCACTTCATCACGATCACCTCGAACCTCGACAAGCTCACCGAGCTCGGCCCGATGACGCTCTACAAGGGCGCGCAGGACATCCGCTTCGAACTGGCCTAGGGCCGCGTCAGCACTCCACGACATTGACGGCGAGCCCGCCGAGGCTCGTCTCCTTATAGCGCTCGTTCATGTCGAGGCCCGTCTGGCGCATCGTCTCGATGGCGACGTCGAGGGCGACGAAATGCGTGCCGTCGCCGCGCATGGCGAGCGAGGCGGCGGTGACGGCCTTCACCGCGCCGAAGGCGTTGCGCTCGATGCAGGGGATCTGCACGAGGCCGCCGACGGGATCGCAGGTCATGCCGAGATGATGCTCGAGCGCGATCTCGGCCGCGTTCTCGACCTGCTCCGGCGTTCCGCCCATCAGCGCGCAGAGGCCGGCGGCGGCCATCGCCGAAGCCGAGCCGACCTCGCCCTGGCAGCCGACTTCGGCGCCCGAGATCGAGGCGTTATGCTTGATGATCCCGCCGATCGCCGCCGAGGTGAGGAGGAAATCGCGCACGTCCTCCATGCCGGCCTTCGGGTAGAACTGCAGCCAGTAGCTGAGGACGGCCGGCACGACGCCCGCCGCTCCGTTGGTGGGCGCAGTGACGACGCGTCCGCCGCCGGCATTCTGCTCGTTGACGGCCATCGCGTAGAGCGACAGCCAGTCCGTGGCGCCCAGCGGGTTCGGCGTGTTGCGGCCGCGCTCCTCCTGCAGCTTGAGATGAAGCTGGCGGGCGCGGCGGCGCACCTTGAGCCCGCCGGGCATCACGCCCTCCTGCGTCAGCCCGCGCTCGACGCACCCCTTCATCGCGCCCCAGATCGCGTCGAGCCCGGCGTCCAGCTCCGCTCCGGCTGGGCGGGGCCACGACCCGGTGAGGATTTCCTCCAGGAACCGCGCTGCGGCCGTCATCGGCCCCATCGTGTGCGAGCTCGAAGGCCCGATGCCGATCTTGTAGAGGTCGAAGACGGAGAGAAACATGGCAACTCGCGGGAGGGCCGGGCACGCATTCTTCGGCGCGCCGATGTCCGCGCACCGGCCATCATAGGACCGGCGATCGCCTCCGGCAAAGCGGGCGGGCGACGTTCCCCGTGAAGAACGCGACGGCCCCGGCGCCTCAGGCGGCCGTGCGCAGCACGAAATGGCCCTCGCCGACGGCCTCGTAGCGCCGTTCGGGCGCCACGTAGTCGAGCGGGCGCACGGGGCTCTTCAGCTCGCCGGCCTGTGCGGGCGGCAGGCTGCCGCGTCGGCCGGGATCGGGCAGCGGCACCGCGTCGATCAGGCGGCGCGTGTAGGCGTGCGCCGGATTGTCGAAGACGGCGCGGCGAGGGCCGATCTCGACGATCTCGCCGAGATACATCACCGCCACGCGGTGGCTGATGCGCTCCACCACGGCCATGTCGTGCGAGATGAAGAGATAGGCGAGGCCCATCTTCTCCTGCAGGTCGAGGAGGAGGTTGGCGACCTGCGCCTTCACCGAGACGTCGAGGGCCGAAACCGCCTCGTCGGCGACGATGAGCTTCGGCTCGAGGCCGAGCGCGCGCGCGATCGAGATCCGCTGGCGCTGGCCGCCGGAGAATTCGTGCGGATAGCGCTCGGCGACCGAGGCCGGCAGGCCCACCTGTTCGATCAGCTCGCGCGCCCGTTCGCGCGCCGCGCTCCGGCCCATCAGCCCGTGCGAAATGATGGGCTCGGCGATCGCCGCTCCCACCGTGATGCGCGGATTGAGGGAGGCGAAGGGGTCCTGGAAGATCATCTGCGCGGCGCGCCGCATCTGGCGCAGCCCCCTGGCGCCGGCCGAGCCGACATCCTGCCCCTCGATGCGAACGCGTCCCGCGCTCGGCTCCAGAAGCCGCAGGATCGAGCGGCCGGTGGTGGACTTGCCGCAGCCCGATTCGCCGACGAGCGAGAGCGTCTCGCCCGGATGGACGACGAAGGAGACGTCCTCGACCGCGTGGACGCGCCCGCCCGGCACCTCAAAGCGCTTGGCGAGGTTCTCGACCTCGAGGATGGGGGCGGCCTCGGCGGCCGGCGCGCGCGTCTCGCGGCCCTCCTCGAAGACGCCTGAGACGGCATCGACGCGCGGGAAGCGGCGCGGCAGATGCGTCTCGCCCATCGAGCCGAGGCGCGGGATCGAGGCGAGGAGCGCCTTGGTGTAGGGCTCCTTCGGCGCGGCGAAGATGGCGGCGGTGTCGCCGGTCTCGACCATGTCGCCGCGCAGCATGACGAGCGTGCGGTCGGCGACCTCGGCGACGACGCCCATGTCGTGCGTGATGAAGAGAACGGCCATGTTCTCCTCGCGCTGCAACTCGCGGATCAGATGCAGGATCTCGGCCTGGATCGTGACGTCCAGCGCGGTGGTCGGCTCGTCGGCGATGAGAAGGCGCGGGCGGCAGGCGAGCGCCATCGCGATCATCACGCGCTGGCGCATGCCGCCGGAGAACTTGTGCGGATATTCGTGCAGGCGCTGCCGGGCGGCGGGAATGCGCACGCGCTCCATCAGGCGCAGCGCCTCGGCCTCGGCTTCACTCCGGGAAAGCGCGCGATGCAGGATCAGCGCCTCGGCGAGCTGGTTGCCGATCGTGAAGACCGGGTTCAGCGAGGTCATCGGCTCCTGGAAGATCATGCCGATCCGCCCGCCGCGCACCTTGCGCATCTCTTTCTCGGGAAGGGCGAGAAGGTCCTGCCCCTCGAGCATCACGCGTCCCTGCGTGCGGGACTTTCCCGCTGGCAGAAGCCGCATGGCCGAGAGCGCGGTCACGCTCTTGCCCGAGCCCGATTCGCCGACGATCGCCAGCGTCTCGCCGGCGGCGACCGAGAAGGAGATGTCCCGGATCACCGGGTTCCACGTCCGCCCGGAGCGGAAGGCGGTCGTCAGCGTCTCGACGGAGAGGATCGGCTCGGCCATCGGATCAGACCTCCCTTGCGAGGCGCGGATCGACGAGATCGCGCAGGCCGTCGCCGACGAGTTGCAGCGACAGGACGGCGAAGACGATCGCAAGACCGGGGAAGAGCATTAGCCAGGGCGCGTTGTTCATGTATTCGCGGCCCGAGGCCAGCATCGTGCCCCAGGTCGGCGTGTCGGAGGAGGCGCCGACGCCAAGGAAGGACAGGCTGGCCTCGGCCAGCATGGCGGTGGCGAAGATGAAGGTCGCCTGCACCAGGATCGGCGAGGCGAGGTTCAGAAGGACGTGACGCAGGAGGATCTGCCATGTCGGCAGGCCGAGCGCGACGGCGGCCTCGATATAGGGAAGCTCGCGCAGGACGAGCGTCGAGCCGCGCACGATGCGGGCGAGGCGCGGCGCGTAGGTGATGCCGAGCGCGATCACGACATTGACGAGCGAGGGGCCGAGCGCCGCGACCAGCGCGATGGCGAGGAGGATGTCGGGAAACGACATCATCGCGTCGAGAAGGCGCGAGATCGGCGCGTCGAGGCGGCGGAAATAGCCGGCGATCAGGCCGAGGAAGACGCCGAGGACGGTGGCGATGGCGACGACGCCGAGGCTCACCGACAGCGACACGCGGCCCGCGTGGATGGCGCGCGAGAAGATGTCGCGGCCGAACTCGTCGGTGCCGAAGAAATGCTCGGCCGACGGCGGCTTCAGCCGGTTGACGATCGAGAGCTGGTTCGGCGCGTAGGGCGCGACGAGGGGCGCCAGCAGGGCGGCGAGGACGACCACCGTCAGGATGATCGCGCCGAACAGGATCGCGCGGTTGCCGAGGAAGCGCCGCAGCCCGTTCGCGAAGGGCGAGGAAAGCGAAAGCAGGGTCACGAGCGCACCCTCGGGTCGACCGCGAGATAGAGCATGTCCACCGCGAAATTGATGACGACGTAGATCGCGGCGACGACGAGAAGCGCCCCCTGGATCACGGGATAGTCGCGCCGCAGGACGGCCTGCACCACGAGATTGCCGACGCCCGGCAGGCCGAAGACGGTCTCGGTGACGACGGCGCCGGCCACCAGGAGCGCGATCGAAAGACCGATCACCGTGATGATCGGGATGAGGGCGTTCTTCAGGGCGTGCTTGAGGACCACGCGCGCGGGGCTGGCGCCCTTGGCGCGGGCCGTGCGCACATAGTCCTCGCCGAGGACGTCGAGCATGGCGGCGCGCGTGAAGCGTGTGATCAGCGCCGAATTGACGATGCCGAGCGCGACGGCCGGCAGCACGAGGTGCTGCAGCCGCTCGAGGAACGGCGTGCCCGGCCCGCCGTAGCCGGAGGCGGGAAACCAGCCGAGCGAGACGGCGAAGGTCTGAATCAGGACGAGGCCGAGCCAGAAGCTCGGGATCGAGGCCGCGATCATGGTGATGCCGACGACGATCTGGTCGAACAGCGAGCCGCGCCTGACCGCCGACAGGATGCCGACGGGCAGGGCGATCGACACCGCGATGATGATCGAGAAGAGCGTGAGGAAGAAGGTCGGCTCGGCGCGCGCCGCAAGGGCGGTCGTCACCGGCTGGCCGAGGAAGATCGACTGGCCGAGATCGCCCTGCAGGACGTCCGCGACGAAGCGGCCGTATTGGACGAGGATCGGCGCGTCGAGGCCGAGCCGCGCGCGAAGGGCGGCGATGTCCGCGGGGGTGGCGTCCGAGCCGAGCATGACGGCGGCCGGGTCGCCCGGCGTCACGCGCACGATCACGAACACGACTGTGACGACGAGCGCCAGCACAACCGCCATGCCGGCGACGCGCTTGAGGAACGCGACGAGCAACCGGGACATCGCCTCTTCTCCTTGATGGACGCCGCCTCAGCTACGCGGCGTGACGTTCCAGAAGCGCGGCCAGTAGGCCGGCTCGAAGCCGGAGACGCCGTCGGCAAGGCCGCCCAGCGCGTTGAAGTTGCCGACCTTCACCAGCGGCGCGTCGTCGTAGATGACGGTCTGGATTCGCTCCCAGGCCGCGAAGCGGTCCTCGTCGCCGACAGCGTTGAGGAAGGCCGACACGGCCTCCGCCTTCTGGTCGGAGGTGTACCAGCCGGGATAGGTGTCGGTGATGGTGTTCAGCGTCGTCGGATCGCCGGGGAAGTTGGAGTGGGTGATGAAGATGTCCCACTGCGCCGGGTCCGCGCGCCGCGTCGTTAGCGTCGCCCAGTCCACCACCTGCAGGTCCACGTCGAAGCCGGCGGCCTCCAGATAGGCCTGCGCGACCTCGCCGGTGGAGTAGTGGAAGCCGTACTGGCGGCTGGTCAGGATGCGGATCGGCGTGCCGTCGTAGCCGGCCTCCTCCAGAAGCGCGGTGACGGCTGCGGGGTCGGGCTCGCCGTAGCGCTCGACGCCGGCCTCGGTGTGCCAGAAGAAGCCCTCCGGATAGAGCGCGCCGTCGACGCCGAAGAAACGCTCGTCGTTGAAGGCGGCGAGCATCAGGTCGTTCGGATTGAGCGCCGCCTGCACCGCCTGGCGAAGCGCCTTGTTGGTCAGCGGGCCCTCGGCCATGTTCATGTTCAGCGAGGTCCAGCCGGCGTTCTCGAAGATCACCGGCGTGACGTTGGAGGCGCCATCGACACGCTCGAAGGCGCTCACGGGCAGGGCGTCGGCATAGTCGTACTGGCCGGCGAGCAGGCCCTCGACGCGGGTGTTGGCGTCCGGCACCGGAACGAAGCGCACCTCGTCGGCGATCGCCTCGCGGCGGCCGGCATAGTTGGAGGGCTCGCCCTCGGGCGAGACATACTCCTCGAAGCGCACGAGCTGGGTGTACTGGTCGGGCCGGCGCTCCTGCAGCCGGTAGGGGCCGGTGCCGACGAACTGGGTCAGCTCGCCGTCGGTCAGGGTCTCGGAGGGCAGGATCGGCGCCCAACCCTGGCTCAGCGTCGCGAGCAGCGGCGAATAGCGGGTGCTCAGCGTGATGACGACCGTGTCCTCGCCGTCGGCCTCAACGGAGGAGACGACCTCGGCGACCTGGCGGCCCTTGGAGTTGGTCTCCATCCATCGCTCGAGGGAAGCGACGACATCGGCCGTGTCGAGCGCCGAGCCGTCGTGGAAGGTCACGCCCTGGCGCAGCGGGATGCGGTAGGTCAGGCCGTCCTCGGAAATCTCCGGCATGTCGGCGGCCAGCAGCGGGCTCGGCTGCCATTCCGCGTCATAGGTGTAGAGCGTCTCGAACATATGCTGGGTGATCGTCAGCACGATGTCGGTCGGCGTCTGCATGGCGTCGAGCGTCGGCGGCTCGCCGATCGTGGCGACCGTCAGGACACCGCCGGCGGACTGCGCGAGGGCGACGCCGCTCGTCCCGGCCATCAGGGCGGCAACGCCGGCTGCAAGAAGCATTCTCTTCATGGCAACGGTTCCTGTTTCTCTTGGGTTGGGCGGTTCCTCAGCCTTCGAGGCCGAGGGGGTCGGGCACGCGCGGCCAGAGCTCGTGGCTCGCCTTGCGGTAGGGGGTGGTGGCCGGATCGTTCGGGTAGCTCGTCGGCGCGACGACGTAGAGGATCTCCGACGCCACGGGCGCAAAGCCCGCATGGAAGTGGTTGGTGGATTTCACCAACAGGATGTCCTTGTGCGCGAAGTCGACGCCGAGATTGGAGAAGATCGTCGGCTCGTAGGTCTGCGTGCGGCTGGTGATCAGCACCACGTCAATCTCGGTGCCCGCGAGGCGCACGACGGCGGCGCGGCCGAGCGTGACCCGGCTGTTGCGGAAGCTCTGCCAGCCGGCCTCCTCGACGCGCATCACGGTGACGCGCGCGTCGATCGGCTCGCCGCCGTGATGGGAGGACTTGCCGCCGAAGCGCAGCTCGATCTCGGCGCCCTCGCCGGCGGCATGGCAGAAGGAGACCGCCACCGGGTCCCAGATCGTCGCCACCGCGACGCGTGTCATGCCGCGTTCGATCATCCGGCGTAGGATGAAGGTCGCGTCGCCCGCCACGCCGCCCCCCGGATTGTCCCAGACGTCGGCGACGACGACGGGCTTCGATGTATCGGCGACGCGAACCTCGAGGGCGCGGGAGAGCGCCGCCTCGGTGTCCAGCATCGGCATCGCCGTCTCGCGCCGCAGCGCGTAGAGCTCGTGGCCGAGCGTCTCGGCCAGTTCATCGCCCGCCGCCTTCGCGCCATCGGTCACGACGACGATGCGCGTCCCCATCTCCGGCACGTCGCCCGCCATGAAGCCGTGGATGACGGAGACGGAGAGGACGCCGTTCCGCCCTTCCATCGCCTTCAGCCGGTCGACGAAGGAGCGCATCGGCTCGCGGCTCGTCGGGTAGATTGTGATCATCCGGCAGTCGAAGGTGGAGATTACCGGGCGGATCTCGCCGCGCAGCGTGCGCAGGGCGAGATCGACGACATGCTCGCCCCGCTCCTCGAAATCGGTGTGCGGAAATTCGACGAAGGCCGCCATCAGGTTGAGCTGGCTCACGCGCAGCGGCGTCAGGTGCGAATGCGGGTCGAACTCGGCCGCGACGAGGATCTCGGGTCCGACGATCGCGCGCACGCGCTGGAGAAAATCGCCTTCCGGATCGTCGTAGCCCTGCGCGACCATCGCGCCGTGAAGGCCGAGGACAACGCCGTCGACCGGCATCGCGGCCTGAAGCTCGGCGAGGATCGTGTCGCGCAGATGCTCGTAGGTCCGGCGCTGGATCAGGCCGGCCGGCTCGGCCCAGCAGGACGTGCCCTCGATCGCGGTGAAGCCCTCGGCTCGGGCGCGCCGGCGCAGGATCGGCACGACCGACGAGCACAGCGTCGGCGTATCGGGATGCTCCCCCGGCCCGGCGTAGAAGGCGGCCTTGAAGGAGGCGAGGTCGGTCGGCACCGGCGAGAAGGTGTTGGTCTCGGTGGCCAGAGAGGCGGTGAAGATGCGCATCGCCCTACCTCGCATCCGCCAGATGCGGCGCCAGCGCTTCGGCGGCGCGCTTCAGACTGTCGAGATAGGCCGCATGGTTGCGCCGCGCGTCGTCGCGCGGGGCGACGATGCACAGCGTGGCGACGGATTTGCCGTCCTCGCGGCGCACGGGCACGGCGAAGCAGTGGGTGTAGCTGTCGAGCGCGCTGTCGAAGGTGAAATGGCCGGCCGCGCGCGCGCCCTCCACCTCGTCCAGAAAGCGCTCGCGGTCGATTGCGAGGCCGCCCGGAAGCTCGAAGTCGCCCGGCTCGGTGAAGGCGACGATCTCCTCGCGCGACAGGTGATCGACGAGGAGCCGGCCGGAGGCTGTCCAGGTGAAGGGAACGCGCTCGCCGATATCCGTGGAGATGCGGAAGGGGCGCGAGCCTTCCTTCATGGCGGCGACATAGTAGCGGTTGCCGTCGAGGCGGCAGAGCTGCGCGGTCTCGCTCGTGTCCTCGACGATGCGCGACAAGGCCGTGTTCACGGCCGCCTGCCGTCCCGAGACCGAGGCATAGGCGGCGCCGAGGAGATAAAGCCTGTCGCCAAGGAAGAGGCGCCCGTCGCCGCAATCCTCGAGAATGCCGCGTTGCAGGAGAAGGCCCGTCAGCTCGTAGATGGAGGAGCGCGGGGCGCCGAGGAGCGTCGCCAGCTCGTTGGCGCGCAAGGGGCGGCGCGCGCTCGCCAGCGCGTCGAGCATGTCGAGGGCGCGGTCGAGGCCGCGCGCCCGTGCGCCCTTCGCCCTGCCGTCCTCTGCCCTGTTCAGCCCGCCGTCCATCGCCTCGCCCTTACTTCTTGCGATAGGCGACGCAGTCGATCTCGACCTTGCAATCGACCATCATCGAGGACTGGACGCAGGCGCGGGCCGGCGGATTTTCGGTGAAATACTCGGCATAGACGCCGTTGAAGCTCCAGAAGTCGCGCGGATCGTCGAGCCAGACGCCGACGCGCACCACGTCCTCGAGCCCGTAGCCGGCCTCCTTCAGGATCGCGATCAGGTTCTCCATCGTCTTGCGGGTCTGCGCGACGATGCCCCCGCCGACGATCTCGCCGTTCTCCATCGCCACCTGGCCGGAGACGTAGAGCCAGCCATCGGCCTCCACGGCACGGGCGAAGGGGAGGGGCTGTTTGCCGGCACCGCTCTCGCCGGCGCCGTAACGGGTCAGGGTCATGTCAAGTCCTGCAATATGTCCAATATAGCGGACACGTGTCTGAAATTTCGGATTGACGTATAAGGAGGCCTGCTGCATTTCTTGTCAATCGGATTTTTAAGAAGGGATTTCCCGATGGCCGCCAGCGCGCTTGAAACCGTCGAGACGCCCGCCGTCCTCGTCGATCTGACGATCGTGAAGGCCAACATCGCGCGCTTTCAGGCCCATGCGGACGCGCAGGGGCTGAAGGGGCGGCCGCACATCAAGACGCACAAGCTGCCGCAGATCGCCCGCCTACAGATCGAGGCGGGGGCCGTCGGCATCACCTGCCAGAAGGTGAGCGAGGCGGAGGCGATGGTGGCGGGCGACCCGGCGATCCGCGACGTGCTGATCACCTACAACATCTTCGGAGCGGAGAAGGTGAAGCGGCTTCGTGCGCTGGCCGAGCGCGTTGCGCTGGCGGTCGTCGCCGACAACGAGACGGTGGTCGCCGGCCTGTCGGCGGGCTTTGCTGGCGCCGCGCAGCCCCTGCGCGTGCTCGTCGAGTGCGACACCGGCGGCCAGCGCTGCGGCGTCCCGTCCCCCGAGGCCGCGCGCGATCTGGCTAAGGTGATTGAGGCGGCGCCGGACCTCGCCTTCGAGGGGTTGATGACCTATCCGGCCGCGGGCGGCGCCGAGGCGGCGGCGGCCTTCCTGACGCGGGCCAAGGCCCTGATCGAGGCCGAGGGGATCGCCGTTCCACGCGTCACCTCGGGCGGCACGCCCGACATCTGGCGCTCGCGCACCGACGGGATCGTGACCGAATACCGGCCAGGCACCTATGTCTACAACGACCGCTCGCTGGTGGCGCGGGGCGTCGCGAGCCTCGACGAATGTGCGCTGAGCGTGCTCGCCACCGTCGTTTCGGTGCCGACCGAACATCGTGCGATCATCGATGCCGGCACCAAGGTGCTGACCTCCGATCTTCTCGGCCTCGAAGGGCACGGCGCGGTGATCGGGAGGCCGGACCTTTCCGTCGACCAGCTCTCCGAGGAGCATGGCCGCATCGTGTCGGCGGGGCCGATCGGGCTGAAGGTCGGCGACCGGGTGCGCATCGTGCCGAACCACGCCTGCGTGGTGACGAACATGGTGGACACGGTGCACGTCCTGCAGGAGGACGGCCGCGTCGAGAGTTGGCCCGTGGCCGCGCGGGGCAAGGTGGTCTGAGACTCCGGCGCTTCACATTCGCCGTAAAACCTGTAAGCCGGGCCGAACCTTCTCGCGAGACGAATGACGGCCCATGACCATCCGCGTCCATAAGAACGATCTGCCCGACCTTTCCCGCTACACCGGCTCGGTGGCCATCGATACCGAGACGCTCGGCCTCGACACGCGGCGCGACCGCCTGTGCGTGGTGCAGCTGTCGCCGGGCGACGGCACGGCCGACATCGTGCAGATATCCAGGGGCCAGCGCGAGGCGCCGAACCTGACGGCCCTTCTGGCCGACGAGACGAAGACCAAGATCTTCCACTACGCCCGCTTCGACATCGCCGCGCTCTACCACGCCTTCGGCGTGATGACCCGGCCGGTGTTCTGCACCAAGATCGCCTCGCGCCTGACCCGCACCTACACGGACCGTCACGGCCTGAAGGATTTGACCAAGGAGCTGATCGGCGTCGATCTCTCCAAGCAGCAGCAGTCCTCGGACTGGGCGGCCGAGACGCTGTCGCAGGCCCAGCTCGACTATGCCGCCTCGGATGTCCTCTATCTGCACGACCTGATGGGCGTGCTCTTGAAGCGCCTCGAGCGCGAGGATCGGCTGAACCTTGCCCGCGAGAGCTTCGCCTTTCTGCCGACGCGCGCGCGCCTCGACCTCCTCGGCTGGGACGAGGAGGACATCTTCTCGCATTCCGTCAACCGGAGCTGACGCCCTACAGAATGGGGACGTGCGGCGCGCTCTCGCGCGGCAGAAGGCCAGACAGGCGCGGGTCAGGCGCGAGCTCGATCCGCCGCTCCACCGGCCGGAAGCCGGAGCGGATGTAGAAGTCCAGCGCGCGCGGGTGGTCGAGCGTGTTGGTGTGCAGCCAGAGCCGGGAGACGCCCTGCGCGAAGGCCGCCGCGATCGCGTGGTTCATCATGACCCGCGCCGCGCCCGAGCCGACGAGGCCGGGCGTCACGCCGAAATAGACGATCTCGCAGGCGCCTTGCTGGCGAAAGTCCAGCTCGAGAAGGCCCTCGGCAGCGCCGTCGATCATCAGCGCGTGGACATGCACCTTCGGGTCGGCGAGCGTTCCGGCGAGCGTCGCCTCGTCCATAATGAGCCGCGAATACCAAAGATGCGGCGCGCCGACGCGGCTGTAGAGGTCGCGGTAGGCCTGCGGGTCCGGCGCCCCGAGGCGCTCCAGACGCCACCCACCGTCCGCGCGTTCCGGGCGTGGCGAAGCCGCCTCTCGCATTTCCAGAACCGTCACCACTGCCGCGATCCAGCCCTCGCGCACCGTCTGGAAGCGTTCGCCCAGCGCCATCGTGTCACCCCGTCTCAAGTCTCGCGACGGCATCGGCCCTTCGGCCGCGAATGGCAAGGGGGTGTCGCGGTGAGCGGGGAGGCGGCCATTCTCCAATGATCTATTAAATTGGTATTTTATGATTGTCGCGCGGCGCGTCGGGCGCGCTAGCCTCGGGTCTCTCGAAACGGCGCATGAGCGCCCGTGCAGCGAGGTGCGACCATGCTGAAGACCCTGATCGTTCCCGGTCTCGACGGCTCGGGACCCGACCACTGGCAGCGCGAATGGGCATTGAACGACGAGACGGCCGATATCGTCGAGCAGGAGGACTGGGCGCGCCCGGACCTCGCCGGCTGGCTTCATACGCTGGAGGCCCGCATCGTCGAGGCGCCGGGCGCGGTGCTCGTCGCCCATTCGCTCGGCTGCGCGCTCGTGGCCCATCTCGCCGACCGCCCGGCCGCGGCGCATGTGGCGGGCGCTCTCTTGGTCGCACCCGCCCAGACGCTGCGCCTTGCAGAGGCGCGGCCCGATCTCGCCGATTTCCGCCTGATGGAGCTGAAGCGCCTGCCGTTCCCTTCCATCCTGGCCGCCTCGCGCAACGACCCCTATCTCACCTGGCCGGAAGCGGAGGCCCACGCGGCCGGCTGGGGCTCGGCGCTCGTCGATCTCGGCCATGCCGGTCACGTCAACACGCAGAGCGGTTACGGTCCCTGGCCGGACGGGCCGGTGCTCGCGGACGGCCTGCGCGGCGACCGGCCGGGCCGCGCCCGCGCCTGGCGCTGGTGGAGCGCGGTGCCAGGCGTTCCCGGCCCGGCCCATGATGTCGGTCTCGGCCTCAACTGACCTGACGGACATTCTTGTGTTTCGGCGCGAAACCCTCCAAATCCGGGCGGACTTCGACAGGACGCCCGTTTTGACAGACCCAGACGACGTCGCCTTGCCCGGCGCGCAGCCCTCGCATTCCCACCCGGCAGACCCGCTCATCCGCTTCGAGAAGGTGGAGAAGCGTTTCCGCGCGCCCAAGGGCGGCGAGGAGTTCGCCGCGCTGAAGGGCGTCGACCTCGCGATCCCGGCCGGCTCGATCACCGGCATCATCGGGCGCTCGGGCGCCGGCAAGTCGACGCTGGTGCGCCTCGTCAACGGCCTGGAGAGGCCGACGGCTGGCCGTGTCGTGGTCGACGGCGTCGACATATCCTCGCTGGGCGAGCGGCAGCTGCGCGACGTGCGTCGGCGCGTCGGGATGATCTTCCAGCACTTCAACCTTCTTTCCTCGCGCACCGCTTTCGACAACGTCGCGCTGCCGCTCGAGATCGCGGGCGTCCCTCGCCGCGAGATCGCCGAGCGCGTGACCCCGCTTCTCGAACTCGTCGGCCTCGCCGACAAGGCGGGCAACTATCCGGCCGAGCTTTCGGGCGGCCAGAAGCAGCGCGTCGGCATCGCCCGCGCGCTCGCCACCAGGCCCAAGGTGCTGCTCTCGGACGAGGCGACATCCGCGCTCGATCCCGAGACAACGCGCCAGGTGCTCGCGCTCCTCAAGACTATCAACCGCGAACTCGGCCTCACCATCATCCTCATCACCCACGAGATGCAGGTGGTGCGCGAGATCGCCGGTCATGTCGCGGTGATCGAGGCCGGCCGCATCGTGGAGGAAGGCGACACCTATTCGGTGTTCTCGGCGCCCCAGCATCCGACGACGCGCCTTTTCCTCGAGGGCGTGACGGGCGTGCGCCTGCCGGCCTTCCTCACCGAGCACATGACGGACGATGCGAGCGGCGCGCGCGAGGCGGTTCTGAAGATCGTCTTCACCGGGCCCACCGCGACGGACCCGATCCTCTTCGAGCTCGGACGCGAGCTGGACCTGAAGGTCAACATCATGGCGGGTGCGGTCGAGGAGATCGACGAGCGGCCCTACGGCACGCTGGTCGTCACGCTCGACGCCGCGCGCCTTGCCGAGGCGCAGCGCTTCATCGAAGCGCGCGGCCTGAAGACGGAGGTGCTCGGCCATGTCCGCTAACATGCTGTGGCTGATCTGGGGCGCGACGCTCGACACGCTCTTCATGGTGGCCGTCTCGGCCGCCATCGGCATCGCGCTCGGCGCCCCGCTCGGCATCTTCCTCGCCAATTCGCGCAAAGGCGAACTGTTCGCCGCCCCGGCGCTGAACACCGCCCTCGGCCTTGTCGTCAACGCGACGCGCTCGACGCCCTTCATCATCCTCGTCGTCGCGATCATACCGTTCACGCGCCTCGTCACCGGCACGTCCATCGGCACGACGGCCGCGATCGTGCCGCTGACGGTGGCGACGATCCCCTTCGTCGCCCGGCTAGTGGAATCGGCGGTGCGCGAGGTCGACCCCGGCCTCGTCGAGGCGGCGCGCGCCATGGGCGCGAGCCCCGCGCAGATCGTCTGGAAGGTGCTGGTGCCGGAGGCGCGGCCCTCCATCACGCTCGGCATCACGCTGACGATCGTCTCGCTGATCGGCTATTCGGCGATGGTGGGCGCGGTCGGCGGCGGAGGTCTCGGAGACCTCGGCATCCGCTACGGCTACCAGCGCTTCATGCCGGAGATGATGCTGGCCGTCGTCGTCGTCCTCATCCTGCTCGTCCAGATCGTCCAGACGAGCGGCGACCTTCTGGCGCGCCGTTTCGACAAGCGCGCCCGCAAGAACTGACCCTTAAGAACAATCCAACAGGAAAGAGCCGAACATGTCCCTGCGTAGCCTCCTTCTCGCGACCGCGATTGCCGGCGCCGCCGCGCTGCCCGCGAACGCCCAGACGACGATCCGCATCGGCGTCACGCCCGGCCCGCACGCGCAGATCATGGAGAAGGTCAAGGAAATCCTCGACGAGGGCGGCGAGATCGACCTCGATATCGTCGAGTTCTCCGATTACGTCGTGCCGAACCAGGCGCTCGCGGACGGCGACCTCGACGCGAACTCCTTCCAGCACCAGCCCTATCTCGACAACCAGGTCGCCGATCGCGGCTACGACCTCGTCTCCGTCGCCCAGACGGTGAACTATCCGATGGGCGTCTACTCAGAAAAGATCGCCTCGATCGACGAACTCCAGGACGGCGCCTCGATCGCCGTGCCGAACGATCCGACGAACGGCGCGCGGGGCCTGCTTCTCCTCGAGGCGCTCGGCGTGATCGGCATCGACGACGAGGTGGGCCTACGGGCGACGCCTCTCGACATCACCGACAACGAGAAGAACATCCGCATCGTCGAACTCGACGCGGCCCAGCTTCCTCGTTCGCTCGCCGACGTCGACGCTGCGACGATCAATACGAACTACGCGCTGGAGGCCGGCCTCGACCCGCAGGGCGACGCGATCGCCCGCGAGGAGGCGCAGAGCCCCTATGTCAACGTCATCGCGGTGCGCGGCGAGGACGCCGAGGCCGCATGGGTGCAGCCGCTGATCGCCGCCTACCACTCGGACGAGGTGAAGGCCTTCGTCGACGAGACCTTCCAGGGCTCCGTCATCACGGCTTGGTAAGGCTGAAGCATCGGCCCGAAAACCGGAGCTGGTTTTCAGAAAAGCCCGATGCGTCAATTCAGAAAGGCGTCCGGAATCCGTTCCGGGCGCCTTTTTCCTCGGCTTCAGGCGCTCCGGCTAAGATGGTCGGCGAGGCGCAGGGCGAGCGCCACGGCCGGTAGCGTGGGGTTGGCCTGCCCGCCGGTCGGGAACACACTGCTGCCCGCGACGTAGAGATTGTCGAGATCGTGGACCCGGCAGTCCGTGTTCACCACGCCCTCGTGCGGGCCCTGCGACATCCGCGTGATCCCGATCTGGTGATAGCCGTCGAGCGCCTGATCGAGCACGGCGTTCTCCAGCGCCTCCTCATCGAAAAGATATTCGAGCCGCCCGATGCCGGTGTCCGCCAGCCAGCGGCCGACGATGACGTGAGAGCGCACGACCGAGGCCGCGTCGCGCGCGCCGATGCGGTAGTCGATCGACAGGTTCGGTAAGAGAGCGCCGTCCTGTGCGGAGCCGAGCCTCACGCGGCTTTCCGGGTCGGGAGCCTGTTCGGCGTGATAGCGGAAGAGATAGCGGCGGGCCGGATTGGGCAGGATGCCGAGCCGCCTCGTGCGCAGGCTCCCGAAGTTCCACGCCGAGCGCGCGAGATCGCGCAGGAGATGCGGGTCCGCGCGCATGTTGCCCAGATGTCGGGCCCAAAGGTCGCCCTCGGCAAAGCGCGAGCGCAGGGCGCGGCCGTTGGCGAAGCGCCCGTAGAGCCCGGCCCCGCTCGTGGCGAGATAGAGCGCCGAAAGGGCGCCCGACGCATGGGCGGGATCGGCGACGGAGAAAGCCTCGGGCCAGAAGACCGAGTTCAGGAGCCCGTTGCGCCGTTGGGTTTCGCCGGTGATCTGGAAACGGTTGCGCAGATACCCGCCCCGCCCGTCGCGCCGGAACGCCGTCACGGCCTCAGCCTTGCGGTCCGTGAATTCGACGAAGGCGACGTGGCCTGTCAGGTGGCCCTGGTAGAAGCGCCCCAGCGGCCCGTCGGTCCCGCCGAACTTCAGTGGCCATTCTCGCTGGCATTGGAGCATCAGCCGGACATTGCCGAGCCCGCCGCCGGCGAGCACGTATCGCGTGGCGCGCAGTTCGCGCTCGGCGCCGTCCAGATGCACGCGGAGGCGGCGAACGCGCTGGCCGCCGTCATCGAGATCGATCCCGACGACCATCGCCCGCGTCACGACCTGGATGTTCGGCGAGGCGGCGATGCTTTTCTCGTGGGTCCGGCCGAGGTCGGGGTTTGCGCTCCACCGCTCCAGCGCGCGGGCGGTGACCGGTTGGCCCGTTTCGAGCGTGTCGTCCGAAGCTGCCGGCGCGCAGTTCAGGAACTGCAGCGCGGCGGGGTAGTGCCGGCTGACCTCGTCGTGAGCGATGGGCCAGCCTGAAAAGCCGACATGGGCGCGTTTCTCGAAATCGAGATCGTCGAAGGCGACGCAGCGCCCGCCCCACAGGACGGAGGTCCCGCCGAGCCCGCTGCGGCTGATCGCGGCCATGCCCGCGTGGTGGCGGCCGGTCGCCTCGATCTCTCCGAGTCCCCCTTGGGAGCCTATGTCGGAGCCGCCCGCAACGCGCGCCGCCCCGGCCTCGACCAAGAGGACCCGAAGACCGTTCGCGGCCGAGCGCAAGGCGAGAGCGATACCGACGGGGCCGGCGCCGACGATGCACAGATCGGCTTGTAGCGGGCCGTTCGCGACATCACGCGAGGTCATTGCTGCTCTTCCGCGCGGCCCTGTATTTCATTCGGAACTCGATGCCAGGCAGTCCGGAGACACGACTATGGATCCACGCATTCAGGTCGGCCGAGCGCCAAACATGGCTTTCCGGCCGGTGCATGAGCCCATACCATAAGGTTTCGTTGGTTTTGAACGCGGTTTTGCACCGCACCATCGACGGCCACACGCCTGGCGCTCGTCAAAAGCGCCTTCGCCGCCACTGCATCGCGCTCGCGCGCCCCGCTCGAATTTCGTGGCAGGCGCGCTCCGATGTGAGCATTCCGTAACGTCCCCGTGATGCGCCGCGAGCGGGGCGCTCCGAAGATGACGAAAGGGAAGCTTTAACGCGCGACCAGCGAGAAGCGGCGTAAAAAATAATTCCAAAAAAAAACAAAAAAGCCGGCGCTCGGGAGAGCGTCGGCTTTCGAGTCGACCGGCGAGACACCGGCAGCGCGAATCAGGCTGCGGCGCGCGGAGCGCGGGGCGCCTTCTTCTTCGGGCCAGGCAGAAGACCTTCACGCTGGGCGTTCTTGCGCGCGACCTTCTTGGCGCGGCGCACGGCTTCCTGCTTCTTGCGGGCGCGCTCTTCCGAAGGCTTCTCGTAGGCGCGGCGCGCCTTCATCTCGCGGAAGACGCCTTCGCGCTGGAGCTTCTTCTTCAGCGCGCGCAGCGCCTGGTCGACATTGTTATCACGAACGAGAACTTGCAATTCATCTCCTGACTGAACGCTCGAAATCCTTCGATGCGGTCACGTTGTTGCCGCGGGCGAGCCTGCGGCGCGGGTCTTTTCCCTCAGGCCGCTTCCGTCTTGCGGACGCGACGCGCCGGGGTCTTCTTGGCGGGCTTGGCCGCCTCCAGTGCGGCGGCCTCGGCCGCTTCGGTTTCTTCGCGCGCCAGACGCTGCGCCCGAAGACGCGCCGTCTTGTCGTGCATGGCCTTGGCCTCCGCCGCGATCATGCCGAGCGCCGAGCCCTTTTCCGCACGGTCGGGGCCTCGGAAGACCTTGGCCTGTTCGCTGGCGTTCGCGGACGTCTCTGTCATGGCTGCGGCTTTCGAACGGGCCGGCAACGCGCCCGACCGGCAGAAGCCGGCGGTGCGTCACGGGCGGACGATGGATGGGCTGAGGAGGATATAGGGCATCTGGCCGGGTTTGTCATCGCCGCGGCGGGGATCTGCGCGCATGCGATGTCCTCGCAGGCCTTCTTGCGCGGAAAAGGCCGGCTTGAAGGCCGGCCCTCCCGTTCAGGCTCATTTGTCTCGCGCTTACTGCGCGGTCCACTCCGCGACCTTGTCGGGGTTCGCATCGACCCAGGCGCGCGCCGTCTCCTCCGGGTCCGCACCCTCCTCGTTCTCCAGCATGATCGCCTCCTCGTCGGCGAGCGTCAGCTTGTAGTTGGAAAGGATGTCGTAGACCGCGGGCATGTCTTCCTGCAGGCCGGTGCGCACAACGTTGTTGACGGTCTCCTCGCCGCCGAGCGAGCCCATCGGGTCGTCGAGATATTTCAGGTCGAAGCGCGAGAACATCCAGTGCGGCGTCCAGGCGGTGACGACGATCGGCTCCTCGCGCGAGATCGCGTCCTGGAGCGCGGCGGTCATCGTGGCGTCCGAGCCGTCGACCAGCGTGACGTCGAGCTCGTAGTCGGAGATCGCCTTCTCCGAAGCCTGCATCAGGCCCGCGCCCGGATCGATGCCGATGACCTGGCCGTTCACGACGCTCGGGTCGGCCTTGATATCCTCGATCGAAGAGATGTCCATGTATTCGGGAACGGCCCAGCCGAGCTTGGCGCCCTCGATATTGGGGCCGAGCACCTCGATCTGATCCTGCAGCTCCTCGTAATAGGCGGCGTGCGTCACCGGCAGCCAGGCCGCGACCATCGCGTCGGCCTCGCCGGTGGCGACGGCCTGCCACATGGCGGCGGCCGGCAGCGGCGTCATGTTGACGGTATAGCCTTCGTCCTCGAGCACGGCGGCGAGGATGTTGGTGGCCACGATCGCATCCGACCACTCGACATAGGCAAGGTTCACCGTCCCTTCCTGCGCGGCGGCGCTGCCGGTCATGGCGGCGGAGGCGAGGAGGATGGCTGCGAGCGTCTTTTTCATCGGTTTCCTTCCTTTGTTGTCGTTCGGGTGTTGGCTTGTCAGTTCGGCCGGGCGCGCTGCGCCATGGCCTGGGTGATCCGGTCGAGGATCACCGCGACGATCACGATCGCGATGCCGGCCTGGAAGCCGCGCCCGGCGTCCAGGCGCTGGATCGAACTCCAGACCTCGCGGCCAAGGCCGCCGGCGCCGATCATCGAGGCGATGACCACCATCGAGAGCGAGAGCATGATCGTTTGGTTGATGCCCGCCATGATCGTGGGCAGCGCGAGCGGAAGCTGTACCTTGAAGAGCTTCTGCGTCGTCGTGGTGCCGAAGGCGTCGGACGCCTCGATCAGCTCGCGCGGCACGTTCATGATGCCCAGCGCCGTCAGGCGGATCACGGGCGGCATCGAGAAGATGATCGTGGCGAACACCGCCGAGACGGCGCCGAGGCCGAAGAAGGGGATCGCCGGGATCAGGTACACGAAGCTCGGCATGGTCTGCATCATGTCGAGGAACGGCCCGACGCCGCGCCAGACCCTGCGCGACAGCGCGCACAGGATGCCGATCGGGATGCCGATGGCGAGCGCGGCGAGCGTGGCGAGCGTCACCAGCACCAGCGTCTCCACCGTCGCCGGCCAAAGACGCAGGTTCCACAGGAAGGCGAGCCCGAGAAGCGCGAGGATCGCGACCTTGCGGCCTGCAAGCCACAGCGCCAGCCCGGCGATGGCGAGGATGATGACCCAGGCCGGGAGGGCGTTCAGCCCGTCGGTCGCCCAGTTGATCCAGGCGCGCACGAGCCGGCTCGTCTCGCGTGTGACGTCGGAGAAGTTCGACGTCATCCATCGCAGCGCGGAGTCGGAGATATCGTCCAGCGGGAAGCGGCGGATTTCGCCGTTGTCGTCGAGAAACCAGTTCATCGGGCGCCCTCCTCGTTCTGGTCGCCGCCGGACAGGGCGGTGAGCGCCCCGCTCTGGTCGATAACGCCGAGATAGCGCCCGTCCTTGTCCACCACGACGACGCCCTCGGGGTCGCGCGCGATGGCGGGCAGGGCGGATTTGAGGACCGTGCCGCCATCGGCGGTCGGCATCGTGGGCTGCATCAGCGCGGTGATCTCCGCCGAGCCGTTGGCGGAGCCCAGCGCCGTGCGCGACAGGCGCCCGACGGGGCGGCCCTCCTCGCAGGTGACGACGGCGTGCTCGCCGGCGTGGGCGGCGAAGAGCGCGCGGGCGGCCTCGGCCCCGGCATCGCGGCGCAGCGCGGGGGCCGAGCGGTCGGCGAGGCGTGCGAGGGTGAGCACCGACGAGACGTCGATATGCTCGACGAAGCGGCGGACATATTCGCCGTTCGGCCGCAACAGGATCTCTTCCGGATAGCCGGTCTGCACGATGGCGCCATCCTTCATCAGGACGATGCGCCCGCCGAGGTGGATGGCCTCGTCGAGATCGTGGGAGACGAAGACGATGGTCTTCTTCATCTTGGTCTGGAGCGCGCTCAGCTCGTCCTGCATGTCGCGGCGGATGAGCGGGTCGAGCGCTGAGAAGGCCTCGTCCATCAGGAGGATGTCGGCGTCGACGGCAAGGGCGCGCGCAAGGCCCGCGCGCTGCTGCATGCCGCCCGAAAGCTGGTTCGGGTATTTCGCGTCCCAGCCCTTGAGGCCGACAAGTTCGATCGCCTCCAGGGCGCGCTCGCGGCGGCGGGACTTGTTCATACCCTGCACTTCGAGACCGTATTCCACGTTCTCCGCGATGGTGCGGTTGGGAAACAGCGCGAAATGCTGGAAGACCATGCCGTATTTGGCGCGGCGAAACTCCAGCAATTGCTTCTGCGAAAGGGTCGTGACCTCGGTGCCGTCCACGACGATCGAACCGTCCGAGGGTTCGACGAGGCGGTTGAGGCAGCGAAGCATGGTGGACTTTCCGGAACCCGAAAGTCCCATCACCACCAGAATTTCGCCTTCTTCGACGGTAAAAGACGCACGGTCGAGACCGAGAACGGCCCCCGTGCGTTCGAGAATCTCGGCCTTGCCGACGCCTTCCTTCAGGAGGGCGAGGGCGGCCGCCTCTTCGTCGCCGAAGAGCTTGACGATATCCGTGACGCGAATGCGTTCCATCGATACTCCGTCATGGGCGCTCAATAACGAGGCATGCTCGCCTGTGAGGCTCTGTTCGGGATCGTGACGGGAACCCTGTCCGCTGACGATGCCAGAACGGACACTGCTGGGTAGAATCCCGACAGAAAAGAGGGCTGCGAGCCAACCGCGCCGCCCGATGAGGGGCTTTGGCTACAGCGTGAGTGCCGGCGCGTCAACCGCGGGCCGGGCGCCGAGGGGGCGTGCATGGGCGCGGGCATCGCGCGGCGCGACCCCGAAATAGCCCCTGAACTGGCGCGCGAAATGCGCGCCGTCGCAGAACCCCGCTTCCACCGCGATCTGCGTCACGCTCTTGCGCGTCGTCTCCAGAAGCCGGCGCGCGTAGCGCAGGCGAAGCTGGCGGTAGGCCATCGCCGGGCTGATCGCGAGCGTGTCGTTGAACAGGCGCTCGAGCTGGCGCGTGGACAGGCGCAGCTTGTTGGCGATCGCCTCGATCGGCAGCGGCTCGGCGACGTGCTGCTCCATCACGAGCACGGCACGGCGAACGCGCTCGTCGTCGGCCGGCACGACGTTGGCATGGGGCTGCGGATCGGTGCCGGCACGCGCGTTCTGGAGTTGTAGAACGTGCAGCGACTTCTGCGCGGCGGCCGCGCTGACATGCGTTGCGATGAGATGGGCCGCGAGATCCGCGACGCCCGAGCCGCCAGCGCATGTGATGCGATCGCGATCGGTGATGAACAGCCGGTCGGCGTCGGGCGTCTGGTCGGGGAACTCGGCCTCGAAATCGGCGAAGTGATACCAGGAGACGCAGGTGCGCCGGCCCTTCATGAGGCCCGCGCGCGAGAGGATGAACGAGCCGGTGCACACGCCGATCAGCGGCACGCCGGCCGCCGCCGCCGAGCGCAGATAGTCGACGCCGGCCGTGTCCATCTGCTGGCCGCCGTGCAGCAGGCCGCCGACGGCGACGACGTAGTCGAACATGCGCGGATCGACGAAGGGCGAAGTGCGGGAGACCGAGATGCCGCAGGATGAGCGCATCGGCTCCGAGCGCGCCGACATCACCGCCCAGGAGCAATGGATCGGACGCGAGCGGTCACCCTCGTCGGCGGCAAGGCGGAGCGTGTCGGTGAAGAGCGACAGCGCCGACAGCGTGAACTGGTGCGCGAGCACGAAGCCGACGCGCAGTTGCGGCACGCTGGCGGAGCCGGGACGCGGCTCGGGAAGCTTCACATTCATCGCGCCGCCTCCGGTTCGTTGCCCGATCGTCATCTTTGGGCAAAACGTGGAACGAATCCAAGTCGCAATTGCGGCCGGAGCAAGCGTTCAAGCGGCGTCCGGTGCGTCGAGCGCCCAGACGGCCTGCGGGATCGGCACGAGATTTCCTTCGAACTCGCGCGTGCAGGCCTCCCAGGAGAAGCCCTCGGCAAAGCGCCGGCAGGCCGCGCGGTCGATCCGGAGCGCTGCGAGGGCACCGGCCCTGAGGTCCTCTCCGAGAACGCCGACGGGGCTGTCGCCGAGAATGTCGAGCGGCCCGGGCACCGGAAAGGCGGCGACGGGCGTTCCGCAGGCGAGCGCCTCCAGGACGACGAGGCCGAAGGTCTCGAAGCGCGAAGGGAAGACGAAGACGTCGGCCGCCGAGAGATGCCGGGCGAGATCCTCGCCCGTGCGGTAGCCGAGGAAATGCGCCTGCGGATACGCCTTCTGGAGCGCCGGCGCTGCCGGGCCGTCGCCCACGATCACCTTCGAGCCCGGCAGATCGAGATCGAGGAAGGCCTCGAGGTTCTTCTCCTTCGAGACGCGGCCGAGATACAGGAAGATCGGGCCGGGCAGGCCGAGGAAATCCTTGTCGAATCCGGCTTCCTCGCGCATCGGGCGGAAGAAGCGCGTATCCACGGCGCGGCCCCAACTGCGGATATTGGCAAATCCCGCCTCGGCGAGCTGGGTTTCCAGGGTCTTCGTCTGCACCATGATCGCCGCGCCGGCCGAGTGGAACCAGCGCTGCACGCCGAGCGCGGCGGTGCCGCCGATCCCCACGCGCTTCTCGAAATATTCGCCGAAGCGCGTGTGGAACGAGGTGGTGAAGGGAATGCCGTGCTTGCGGCAGTAGTGGCGGGCCGAAAGACCGATCGGCCCTTCCACCGGCACATGAATCGCGTCCGGGCGGAAACTTTCGATGATTTCGGCCAGCACGCGGCCGGGCGCGATCGCCAGCCGAACTTCCGGGTAGCCGGGCGCGGGCATGGTGCGGAAACGATCCGGCCCGACGACCTCCACCGTGTGGCCCATCGCTTCGAGAAGCTTCGCGGTGGTTTCGAAGACGCGCACCACGCCGTTGATCTGCGGCATCCATGCATCGCTCGCGATGAGAATCTTCATCCGGCGGTTCTGGAAAGACGACAAGTTTGTACTCATGTCACGTTCGCTCTTAAAAAAGCCGTCGCAGTTTTGTGATCCGTGCTTAGAACGTCCGCATCAGTGTAACAATGGAACGCGTAGCGTCATGAAAATCATCATCCTCGGCGGAGACGGCTTCTGCGGCTGGGCAACGTCCCTGCATCTGGCCGCTCGCGGTCATGACGTCACCATCGTCGACAATCTCGTGCGTCGCCGCGCCGACGAGGAACTCGGTGTGCAGAGCCTGACGCCTATCCGCGAGCTGACCGAGCGCCTGGAGGCCTGGCGCGAGACCGGCAACAGGCCGATCGCCTTCGAAGAGATGGACGTCGCGAAGGATTACGACGCGCTGGAGGCGCTGTTCCGGCGCATCGGTCCGGACGCCATCGTCCACTTCGCCGAACAGCGCGCCGCGCCCTATTCGATGAAGTCGCCCTGGCACAAGCGCTACACGGTGGACAACAACGTCAACGCCACGAGCGCGGTTCTCTGCGCGATGGTCGAGGCCTGTCCGGACGCCCATCTCGTGCATCTGGGCACGATGGGCGTCTACGGCTACGGCAAGACCAAGGGGATGATGATCCCCGAAGGCTACATCGACGCGACGCTGCGCTCGGGCGGGGCGGAGGCGAATGTGGAGATTCTGTACCCGGTGGATCCGGGCTCGATCTACCACATGACCAAGACGCTCGATCAGCTCCTGTTCCTCTACTACGCCAAGAACGACGGCCTGCGCGTCACCGATCTCCATCAGGGCATCGTCTGGGGCACCTCGACGCCCGAGACGGAGCTCGACGAGCGGCTCGTCAACCGCTTCGACTATGACGGCGACTACGGCACGGTGCTGAACCGCTTCCTGGCGCAGGCCGCGATCGGCCATCCGCTGACCGTCCACGGTACGGGCGGTCAGACCCGTGCCTTCATCCACATCCGCGATACGGTGCGCTGCATCGAGCTGGCGATCGGTTCCGGCCCGGCGCGCGGCGAGCGGGTGAAGATCATGAACCAGATGACAGAGACGCATCGCGTCCGCGATCTGGCGCAGATGATCTCCGACAAGACCGGCGTGCCCGTCGAACTGATGGAGAACCCGCGCAAGGAGGCGCCGGAGAACGAGTTGGTCGTCGCCAACGATTCGCTCCTGAAGCTTGGCCTCGACCCGACGAAGCTGTCGCAGGGGCTTCTCGACGAGGTCGTGAACGTTGCCGGCCGCTACGCGGACCGCATCGACACCGGCCGCATCGTCTGCTCCTCGCGCTGGGTGCGCCCCGAGCCGGTCCAGCCGCCGCTCGCCGCAGAATGAACGAGGGCGGCGCCGGGAAACCGGCGCCGCTTTTGCGTGAAGCGCGTTTAGATGATCGCGTGGCGGACCTTGGAGGACACCCACTCGGAGACGACGACCGTCACGAGGATCAGCGCGAAGATCACCGACACCTGGCTCCAGGCGAGCGTGTTCAGCGAAGATTGAAGCTGCAACCCGATGCCGCCGGCGCCCACGAGCCCGAGGATAGTCGATTCGCGGATGTTGATGTCCCAGCGGAACACCGTGATGCCCGCGAAAGCCGGCAGGATCTGCGGCACGATCGCGTAGTCCAGAACCTGGGCGCCGCCGGCGCCCGTTGCGCGCACCGCCTCCACCTGGCTTTCGTCGATCTCCTCGATCGCCTCGTAGAGCAGCTTGCCGACGAAGCCGATCGAGCGCAGCGCGATGGCGAGAATGCCGGCCAGGAGCCCCGGCCCGAAGATCACCACCAGCACCAGCGCCCAGATCAGCGAGTTGATCGAGCGCGAGGCGACGATGATCAGAAGGGCCAGCGGCCGCAGGATGAGCGCGCTCGGCGTCGTGTTGCGCGCGGCGAGGAACGCGACCGGCACGGCGATGAGAGTGCCCAGAAGCGTGCCGAGGGTCGCGATGTTGATCGTGTCCCAGAGCGGTCCCCACAGGTGCTCCACATAGCTCCAGCGCGGGGGAAAGGCGCGGGCGATCAGGTCCGCGCCCTGCTGTGGCGCGTCCCACGCGAAGGCCCAGATCGTGTTCTGCGTCATCACATGGAAGCAGAGGACGAAAAGCACCGCGAGGGCGAACCAGGCGAGCCAGCCGGCCCACTCCGCCGCGCTCGTGCGCTTGCGCCAGAAGGGCGCGCCGTCTTTGGTCGCGGCCGGCATCACTGCACCCACTTTCGCACGAAGGAGGAGGCGTATTCGGTCGCCATCACGACGGCGATGATCAGGATGATGATCGCACCCGCCGTGTCGTAGTCGTAGCGCTGCATGGCGGTGTTGAGGGTGCCGCCGATGCCGCCCGCGCCGACGATGCCGATGACGGCCGATTCGCGGAAATTGATGTCGAGGCGATAGAGCGACAGGCCGATGAGACGGGGCATGACCTGCGGCTGGATGCCGTAATTGATCTGCTGCCACCACGAGGCGCCGGTCGCGCGCACCGCCTCGGCCTGCGCCTCGTCGATGTCCTCGATGTCCTCGGCCAGGAGCTTGGCGATGAAGCCGATCGTGGCGAAGGAGAGCGTCAGGAAGCCCGCCAGCGGCCCGAAGCCGACCATCGCGACGAACAGGATCGCGATCACGATCTCCTGGAAGGCGCGGCTGACGGTGATGATGGCGCGACACAGCCAGTAGACGGGCAGGGGGGCGACGTTGCGCGCCGCGCCGATGCCGATCGGCACCGAGATCGCGATGCCGACAACCGTCGCGCACAGCGTCATTGTCAGGCTCTCGACGAGGCCGAGCTGGATGTCGCGCCAGCGCGAGGTGAAGTCGGGAACGAGGAAGCCTTCCACGAAGCGCGAGCCGCGGTCCATGCCCTCGGCGACGCGCGCCCAGTTGACCTCGATCGAGGCGAGCGCCAGGACCAGATAGAGGAGCGCGCCGCCATAGACGACGATCCGCGTCGTGCGACTCCTGATGAAGAGCGGTGGCCTTCGCCAGTGGCGGGGCGCGGTCGTGGCGTCCGTCATGCGAGGGCTTCCAGCGGGCGTGCTGCGCTCGGCTCGTTCTCGGTCGGCGCGGCCTCGCTGTCCTCGGCCGGGGCCTTGCGCAGTGCCTGCCAGTCCTCTTCGCCGTAGATGCGGGTGAGGACATCGTCGGTCAGCTCGGACGGGCGCCCGTCGAAGACGATTTCGCCGGCGCGCAGGCCGACGATGCGGTCCACGAAGGCCTGCGCCAGCATGACGTCGTGGATGTTGATGATCGCCGGCAGGGCGCGCTCGGCGCAGACCTCGCGGATCAGCCGCATGATCTGGCGCGAGGTCTTGGGGTCGAGCGAGGCGGTCGGCTCGTCGACGAGGAGGAGTTCGGGGCCCTGCGCGAGGGCGCGCGCGATGCCCACGCGCTGGCGCTGGCCGCCCGAAAGCGCGTCGGCCCGCTTGTCGACATGGTCCGAGAGGCCGACGCGATCGAGAAGGGCGAAGGCCATCTCGATATCGGCCTGCGGATAGCGGCGCAGGAAGGAGCGCCAGAAGGGCACGTAGCCGAGCCGGCCCGACAGGACGTTCTCCATCACCGTCAATCGCTCGACGAGGGCGTATTCCTGGAAGATCATGCCGATGCGCCGCCGCGCGCGGCGCAGCGCCCCGCGGCCCATGCCGGTGATCGGCGTGTCGCCGAGGAGGATCTGGCCTGCGCTCGGCTCCACCAGCCGGTTGACGCAGCGGATCAGCGAGGATTTGCCCGCACCCGACGGCCCGATAAGACCGACGACCTCGCCCGAGCCGACCGTCAGCGAGACGTTCTTCAGCGCGCGATCACCCGTGCGATAGCGCTTCTCCAGGCCCTCGATCCGCAGCATGACCCGCCCCTTTTTTCGAATGCAAAAGGGCGGGCGGTCTGTTCAGACCGCCCGCCCCGTGATGGCGAGCCGCTTACTGGCAGTCGTAGGAGACGTTCATCGCGGCGTCGATGTCGCGGATGACGGCCCAGTGCTCCTGGAACGAAATCGGGATGAACTGCTCCTCGCCCTGCGAGCCGAACTCCTCGGCGAGACCCGAGCCTTCCCAGTCGAAGGAGAAGAAGGCGTCCTGGATCTGCTGCTGGAGCTCAGGCGTCAGGTTGTAGACGACGCCGTAGCCGGTGGTGGGGAAGGTGCCCGACTTGTAGACGGAGACGATCTGATCCTGGCTGACGACGCCGCGCTCCATCATGCGGCCCATGACCGAGTTGGCGATGGCGGCGGCGTCGTAATCCTTGTTGGCAACGCCGAGGATCGAGTTGTCATGCGCGCCGGAGAAGGCGGTCTGGAAATCCTCGCCCGCCGTCAGGTCGAACTCGCTGGCCAGCAACGCGGACGGCGCCTTGAAGCCGGAATTGGACGTCTCGGAGGTGAAGGCAACGTTCTTGCCCGCAAGGTCCGCGACCTCGGTGATGCCGGAGTCGGGATGGGTGATGATCTCCATCTCGTAGCCGTAGGAGCCGTCCATCGCCGCCATCATGGCGAAGGGCCGGAAGCCGGCGCAGGCGACCGCGATCGGGTTGCCGCCCGTGTTGACGCCGGCGATGTGCAGGCGTCCGGCGCGCATGGCCTCGAGCTGCGCCGCGTTCGACTGGACGGGGAAGAACTGCACCGGCTTGCCGGTGGCCTCGGACAGATGCTCGATGAAGCCGTCCCACACGTCGGCGTAGATCGCGGGATCCTCGACGGGCGTGTAGGCGAAGATCAGCGTGTCGGGATCGACGAGCTGGCTCTCGTCCGTCGGGATGTCTGCCACCATGTCGCCGTCGGCGTCGGTGAAGCGCGGGTCGAGGCGGAATTCGGCCTGGGCCGTGGAGGCGACGAGCAGCGCGGCGAGCGCCGCGCCGCGGATCAGGACGGAGGAGAGAGCGGTCATGCGGGGACACCCTTCGGAGCTTCGTTTCGAGGAAAGCGACCGGGGGGTTTAGACACGCAATCTATACGCGCACATGACAGGTGTGCGACGGTTCGATGACGGGCGGGACCCGGTGCGCCACCGGGCCCCGCGCGATATCAGGCGGCGCGCTGCGCCTTCTTCTCCAAGCGGCGGCGATGCAGCACGGGCTCGGTGTAGCCGTTCGGCTGCGCGCGGCCCTCGATCACAAGTTCGACAGCGGCCTGGAAGGCGATCGAGCGGTCGTAGTCCGGCGCCATAGGCTCGTAGGTCGGGTCGGATGCGTTCTGCTCGTCCACCACCTTGGCCATGCGCTTCATCGTTTCAATGACCTGATCCTGGCTGACCACGCCGTGGCGCATCCAGTTGGCGATGTGCTGCGAGGAGATGCGGCAGGTGGCGCGGTCCTCCATCAAGCCGACATCGTTGATGTCCGGCACCTTCGAGCAGCCGACGCCCGCATCGATCCAGCGCACCACGTAACCGAGGATGCCCTGCGCGTTGTTGTCGAGTTCGGCCTGAACGTCCTCGGGCGTCCAGTTCGGCCGCACCGCGACGGGGATGGTGAGGATGTCGGCGAGCTTTGTGCGCGTGCCGCCTTCGAGCGCGGCCTGTCTCTCGGCCACGGAGACGCGGTGATAATGCGTCGCGTGCAGCGTCGCGGCCGTCGGCGAGGGCACCCAGGCCGTGTTGGCGCCGGCCTGCGGGTGACCGATCTTCTGCTCCAGCATCGCGGCCATCAGATCGGGCATCGCCCACATGCCCTTGCCGATCTGCGCGTGGCCCTTGAGGCCGCAGGCAAGACCGGTGTCGACGTTGCGGTCCTCGTACGCCTTGATCCAGGTCGACGCCTTCATGTCCCCTTTGCGGATCATCGGGCCGAGTTCCATCGAGGTGTGCATCTCGTCGCCGGTGCGGTCGAGGAAGCCTGTGTTGATGAACACGACGCGGTTCTTCGCCCGGCGGATGCACTCGGCAAGGTTCACCGTGGTGCGGCGCTCCTCGTCCATGATGCCCATCTTCAGCGTATTGGGCGCGATGCCGAGCGCGGCCTCGACGCGGCTGAAGATCTCGTCGGCGAACGCCACCTCGTCGGGCCCGTGCATCTTCGGCTTGACGATGTAGACCGAGCCTGCGCGCGAGTTCTTCTCGCCCTCGGCCTTGTTCAGATCGTGCATGGCGATGAGCGAGGTGAACATCGCATCGAGAAGGCCCTCGGGCGCCTCGGACCCGTCGCGCAGAAGGACGGCGGGGTTGGTCATCAGGTGCCCGACATTGCGCACAAGCATCAGAGAGCGGCCGGGCAGCGTGAGCCTGGAGCCGTCGGGCGCGGTGTATTCACGGTCCGGGTTGAGGCGCCGCGTGACGCGCTCGCCGCCCTTCTCGAACGTATCGGCCAGGTCGCCCTTCATCAGGCCGAGCCAGTTGCGGTAGACGAGGACCTTGTCCTCGGCATCCACCGCCGCGACCGAATCCTCGCAGTCCTGGATGGTCGTCAGCGCCGATTCCAGGATCACGTCGGAGATGCCGGCCTTGTCCGAGATGCCGATCGGCGAGGACGGATCGACGACGATCTCGGCATGCAGGCCGTTGGTGGCCAGCAGAACCGCCGTCGGCGCGGACGCCTCGCCCTTGTATCCGGCGAACTGTCCGGGATCGGACAGCGGAACGTGGCGCCCGCCGGCCACCACATCGAGCCGGCCGTTCTCGACGACGAGGCGTTCGACGTCCGCCCAGGCGGCGCCCGAAAGCGGCGCGGAGGCGTCGAGGAATTCGCGTGCCCAGGCGATAACCTTTTCGCCGCGGGCCGGGTTGTAGCC
Organism: Aureimonas mangrovi; assembly: GCF_014058705.1. NCBI lineage: Bacteria > Pseudomonadati > Pseudomonadota > Alphaproteobacteria > Hyphomicrobiales > Aurantimonadaceae > Aureimonas > Aureimonas mangrovi. The sequence goes on along the minus strand of NZ_CP059692.1, from coordinate 129,330 downwards.
CTTGCCCTTCTCGGCGCCGCCCTCCTCGGAGATCGCGTCCGTGCCGTAGAGCGCGTCGTAGAGCGAGCCCCAGCGCGCATTGGCCGCGTTCAGCGCATAACGCGCGTTGGTGACGGGCACGACGAGCTGCGGGCCGGCGACGCTGGCGATCTCGGGGTCGACATTCGCGGTCTCGACCGAAAAGGGCGCGCCTTCCGGCACGATATAGCCGATCTCGCGCAGGAAGGCCTCGACCTCCTCGCCGCTCACCGCGCCGCCCTTCCTCTCGGCGCTCCAGGCATCGATCTTGGCCTGGAAGTCGTCCCGGATCTTCAGGAGCTCGCGGTTCTTCGGGGCGAGGTCATGGAGGATCTCCGACAGGGCGCGCCAGAAGGCGTCGGCTTCCACGCCGGTGCCCGGCAGCGCCTCGCCTTCGGCGAAGTCCTTCAGCTCTTCGGCGACCTTCAGGCCGTGGATCTCGATATGCTCGGGCATGCGGGCTCCCTTTCCGTGCCAGTTTCCTCATCGCCAATCGGGCATGGCGGGCCTCCTGTCAAATCGCACGATGGCCACGCGGCGCCTTGACTTCGTGTCGCTCGCTCATCGCAAATGGGTGCGAAGATGCCATGCCGCGCAAGATCAGGATCGCCGATGACCCGCCGCACCCCGCTCGCCCTCGCTTCGGTCCTTCTGGCCTCGCTCGCCCTGCCGGCGAGCGCTTTCGAGCTGACCATCATCCACACCAACGACGTCCATGACCGTTTCGAGCCGATCACTTCGTCCGGCTCGACGTGCTCTGCCGAGCAGCTCGCCGAACCCGGCGAATGCTTCGGCGGCATCGCGCGCTTGGCCTCGGCCATCGCGGAGCGGCGTGCGGCGTCGGAAAACCCGCTCGTCCTCGACGCGGGGGACTGGTTCCAGGGCACGCTTTTCTTCGTCCAGTATGGCGGCGAGGTCGCCGCCGAAATGATCAACACGATCGGCTACGACGCCGTGGCGGTCGGCAACCACGAGTTCGACAAGGGCCCGGCCGAGTTGGACGCCTTCGTCAACGGCCTGGACGTGCCGCTCCTCTCCTCCAACATCGACGTCTCCGCCGAGCCGGCGCTCGAGGACGGCCTCATCCTGCCTTCGACGGTCGTCGAGGTCGGCGGCGAGCGCATCGGCGTCGTGGGCGTCGTCGCCGAGGACACGCCCGAACTCGCGATGACCGGAGAGGTCGCCTTCGAGGCGCCGATCGAGGCGGTGCGACGCGAGGTGGAGCGGCTGAGCGGCGAGGGCATCGACAAGATCGTCGTCCTCTCGCATATCGGCTACGTCGCCGACCAGCGACTCGCCGAAGCCGTGGACGGCATCGACGTGATCGTCGGCGGCCATTCGCACACGCTGCTCGCCAACGACGTCGAGGGCGCAGTGGGCCCGTATCCGACGATGGTAACCGGGCCCGGCGGCACCGACGTGCCGATCGTGCAGGCGGCGGCCTACACGCAATATCTCGGCGAGTTGACGGTGACGTTCGACGAGAACGGCGTCGTGACGGCGGCAAGCGGCGACCCGATCCTCCTCGAATCGACGCTGCCCGAGGACGAGACGGTCAAGGCGCGCGTGGCCGAACTGTCCGGCGGGCTCGAGGAGATCCGCAACAAGGTGATCGGGCAAACGTCCGGGCCGATCGACGGAACGCGCGAATCCTGCCGCTCGGGCGAATGCGAGATGGGCAATTTCGTCGCCGACGCCATGCTCGAGCACACGGCCGGGCAGGGCACGCAACTCGTCATCATCAACGGCGGCGGCCTGCGCGCCTCGATCGACGAGGGGGAGATCACGCAGGGCGAGGTGCTGACGGTGCTGCCCTTCCTCAACACGCTGTCGACCTTCGAGGTGTCCGGCCAGGCGATCCTGGCCGCGCTGGAGAACGGCGTCGGTGCGGTCGAGGAGGGCGCGGGGCGCTTCCCGCAGGTCGCCGGCCTCGAATACGACTGGTCGCGCACGGCCGAGCCCGGCAGTCGCATCCGGGCGGTGCGGGTGATGCAGGGGGACGACTGGGTGCCGATCGATCCGCAGGCCACCTATCTCGTCGCCTCGAACAACTTCATGCGCAACGGCGGCGACGGCTACGAGAGCTTCGTGGACGCGCAGAACGTCTATGATTTCGGGCCGACGATCGACACCGTGGTCGCCGACTATCTCGCCGCGCAGGGCGGCGCCTACGAGCCCTATCTCGACGGCCGCATCAACGAGGTGGATTGAGGCGTCGGGGGCGGGCTTTAAGTGCGCCTCATCAGCCCGTCACGCCGTGGCTGCGCCGCAGCCGCAGCACCTGCACGGCTTTGGGCAACTCGATCAGGAACTCCTCGTCGCGCGGCAGATGATGGATCGCCGCCGGGTCCTTGCCGGTGAAGGCGGCCATCGCCTCGACATCCGCCCAGTAGGAGATGGTCATGAACTCCGTCTCGCCCTCGCGGTCCTCGCGCAGGGTCTGCACGCCCATCGCCTTCTCGATCAGCGGTTTGATGCCGACCTCGTAATTGTAGGCCTCGTACTCGTCGGCCCGCTCCGATCTCACGCGCCCGCGCCAGATGCGCGCGACGCCGGGTCCGCCACTCTCCATGAGCCCGCTCCTGATCGTTCGCTCCATGCGAGGAACGCGCATCCCGTCGGCCGCGTTGCCCGAAACGATTCCAGGAAAGCGGAGCGCATCATGCCGTCGATCTACGAAAAGCTCTCGATCCGCCCGGTTCCCTACGATCCCGCCTTCGAGATCGAGGAGGAGAACGAGAAGGAGACCGCCGAGGGCATCGTCGCCGAGATGCGGCGGATCATCGAGATCACCGAGAAGGATTACGGGCGCGGCGTGCGCACCGTCCACGCCAAGGCGCACGGCATTCTGACGGGGCGGCTCGACGTTTTGCCGGGTCTTCCGAAGGAACTGGCGCAAGGCGCGTTCGCGGAACCGAAATCCTACCCGGCCGTGCTGCGCTTCTCCACCAATCCCGGCGACATCCTCGACGATGCGGTTTCGGTGCCGCGCGGCCTCGCCATGAAGATCGTCGGCGTCGAGGGTGAGCGCCTGCCCGGCTCCGAAGGCGACGTGACGCAGGATTTCGTCACCGCCAACGGGCCGGCCTTCGTGGCGCCCACGGCAGCGGCCTTTCTGCAGAGCCTGAAGCTTCTCTCGCGCACGACCGACACGCCGCAGGCGCTGAAGAAGGGCCTGTCGGCGGTGCTGCGCGGCGTCGGCGCTGCGGTGGAAGCGGCGGGCGGCGATGCCACTCCGCTCAAGGCGCTCGGCGGCCATCCCGCCACCCACATCCTCGGCGAGACCTTCTTCTCGCAGGCTCCGCTGCTCTTCGGCCCCTATATGGGGAAGATCCGCATCGCGCCCGTCACCGAGCGTCTGAAGGCGCTGAAGGACCAGCCCGTCCAGGTGGCGGGCCGGCCGGATGCGCTGCGCGAGGAGGTGGCGAAGATCTTCTCCGAAGGCGGCGGGGAGTGGGAACTCTCCGTCCAGCTCCTGACCGACCCGGAGACGATGCCCATCGAGGACGCCTCGGTCGTCTGGCCGGAGGACAAGAGCCCCTATGTGCCGGTGGCGCGGATCGTCGTCGGTCGCCAGACGTCCTGGGGCGAGAAGCGCACCGAACGGCTCGACGAGGAACTGGCCTTCGCGCCGTGGCATGGGCTCGCCGCGCACCGTCCGCTCGGCTCGGTGATGCGCGTGCGCAAGCCGGCCTACGAGATGTCGTCCACCGAGCGACGACGCTTCAACGGGTGTCCGATGCACGAGCCGGCGAGCGCGGCGGAGATTGACGCTCCCAAAGCCGAGGAGCGCGCGGCATGAGCTTCGACCTCTGGTACTGGCCGGGCATCCCCGGCCGCGGAGAATTTCCGCGCCTCGTTCTGGAAGCCGCCGGGGCGCCCTATCGCGAGATGGCGCAGTTGCCCGAAAGCCAGGGCGGCGGGATGGCGGCGATGCAGGCCTTCCTCGACGGCGAGCGCGGCCGCAGAATCCCTTTCGCGCCGCCCTTTCTCGTCGATGGCGACGTGATCATCTCTCAGGCCGGCGTGATCGCGGCCTATCTCGGCGAGAAGCTGGGGCTGGCGCCCGACGGCGAAGCCGATCGCCATTTCGCGCGCTCGATCGCGATGACGACGGCCGATGTCGTCGCCGAGGCGCACGACGTCCACCATCCGGTCGGCGCCGGGCTCTACTACGAGGATCAGAAGACGGAGGCGCTTCGCAGAGCGCAGGAATTCCGGGCCGAGCGCATGCCGAAATTCGTCGGCTGGTACGAGGAACTCGTCGCCGCCAACGGCTCGGGATACCTCATTGGTGGCCGCCTGACCTATGCCGATCTCGGCCTGTTCCAGCTCGTCGAGGGGCTGCGCTACGCCTTTCCGCGCCGGATGAAGGCGATCGAGGGCGAGCATCCGAAGGTCATCGCGCTCGTCGAGACGGTGCGCGCTCATGACAGGGTTTCGGCCTATCTCAAAAGCGAACGCCGCCAGCCTTTCAACGAGAACGGCATCTTTCGCCACTATCCCGAACTGGACGCGGAATGAAAAAAGGCCCCGGCAACGCCGGGGCCTTTTGAACTCAAGTGGCTCGAACGTCAGTTGGCGAGGCGCGAGGCGAAGAGCGCCAGCGCCTGCTGGTAGACGCCGGCCCGGTTCCAGTCGCGCAGGCGCGCGAAGTTCGGCTGGCCTTCCATGTAGCCGGCGCCCGGCTGCCAGCCGTGCTGGCGCAGGAAGTTGGCCGTGGAAGCCAGCACGTCGGCCCGCGAGCGGATGAGGTCGCGGCGCCCGTCGCCATCGCCGTCTACCGCGTAGCGCAGGTAGTTGGAGGCGAGGAACTGCGTCTGGCCGATCTCGCCCGCCCAGGCGCCGACCATGTCCTGCGCGCGCTTGTCGCCGCGATCGACGATCTGCAGCGCGGCGAAGAGCTCGTTGGTGAAAAAGTCGGCGCGACGGCAGTCGTAGGCGAGCGTCGCCAGCGAGCGAAAGATGTTCATGTTGCCGGAATTGGCGCCGAAGCCGGTCTCCATGCCCCAGATGGCGACAAGGATCTCGCGCGGCACGCCGTACTGCCGCTCGACGCGGTCGAGCAGCGCGGCGTTCTCGGCCATGATGCGCTTGCCGCGCTGGACGAAGGAGGCCGGCGCGCGGCGTTCCATGAACTCGTCGAGCGACAGGCGGAAGGAGCGCTGGTTGCGGTCGAGGCGGATGACCTCGGAATTGTAGGTCACGCCGCCGAGCGCGGTGTCGATGGTGTTCTGGCCGATCCCGGCCTGCCGCGCGGTCTGCTTGAAGCTCTCCAGCCAGGGCGCGAAGCCCTGCGCGCTGTCGCCGCAGCTCTGGGCCAGCGCCGGCACGGCGCCGGCCAGAAGTGCGCCGGCGACGAGCGCGCTGCGTCCCAGTCTTGCGAAAACGCCACTTGCGAACATGCTCATTCCACGTCTCCTCGAACGGTTGTCGGCCGTTCCGGGGAACGACGCTGCGGCTGCAAGACTTCGGCGCCGCCCTTCGGCGCGCATCTTGCCGCCTAATCCGTACCAAAAGGTTTGCGTAGTGCGCGCGGAAGACAGTGCGGAGCGCGCGAGACGCCTCGTCATCACGCTTGCGGCATCGCTTTCGCCATCGCTACCCTTCGCAAGTCTTTCGCGCCATGCGAAAAGCGAGGCAGAAAGGCTCGGCCGACAGAAGGAGACAGGCTCGATGTTCATCGCCATGAACCGCTTCAAGGTGGCGCTCGGCTCTCAGGAGGAGTTCGAGGCCGTCTGGCTCAATCGCCAGTCGCATCTGGCCGGCATGGAGGGCTTCGTCGAGTTCCACATGCTGAAAGGGCCGGAGCGCGCGGATCACCAGCTCTACGCCTCCCACACCGTGTGGCGCTCCAAGGCCGACTTCGAGGCCTGGACGCGTTCGGAAAGCTTCCGCGCCTCCCATCGCGGCGCACCGACCTCCAAGCCGCTCTATCTCGGCCATCCCGAATTCGAGGGTTTCGAGCCGATCCAGACGATCGCCGCCGACAAGGCCGCCTGAGGCCCTGAGCGAAAGGCGGCGCGCTTCCTCCGAAGCGCCCGCAACTCTCGACGAAAAGCCGGCGGTCCCCGAAGCGTCCGCCAACCCTCGACAAAAAAAGGCCGGACGCTTCCCCCGAAGCGTCCGGCCGGCGGTCCCCCGCCCTTTAACTCGTCACACGCGCCTGCGTGTTCAGGAAACGCGCGCCTTGGAGGCCAGCGTCTCGCCCGGGTTGAGGACGATGACGCGGGCGTTCAGCGGCACGCGCTCGTAGAGATCCATCACGTCCTGGTTCATCAGGCGGATGCAGCCCGACGAGACCGACTTGCCGATCGACCACCATTCCGGCGTTCCGTGCAGGCGGTAGAGCGTGTCCTTGTTGCCCTGCCAGAGGTAGAGGGCGCGCGCGCCCAGCGGGTTCATCAGACCCGAATCCATGCCGACCTCGTTGCCGTAAGGCGCGAGTTCGGGGCGGCGCTCGATCATCTCCTTCGGCGGGAACCAGCGCGGCCAGTGCTGCTTGTCGCGCACATACGCCTCGCCCGACCAGTCGAAGCCCGCCTTGCCGATGCCGATGCCGTAGCGCATCGCCGTGCCCGACGGCTCGACGACGTAGAGGAAGTGGCTGCCCGTATCGACGACGACGGTACCGGGCTCGAAGCCCTGGCCGTCATAGACGACGCGCTGGCGCAGGAACTGCGGGTCGATGCGCTGGACCGGGATGGCCGGCAGCGAGAAGCCACCGTCCTCCACCGCGGCATAGGCCGTCAGCTCGACGGGGCCGAGCGGGCCGCCGGAGCGGAAGCCGAGCGGGTTGGCTGCAAACGCCGTCGCCGTGCCGCCGGGGCCGACGATCGCGGCGCGCTCGCCAGAGGTGGTGCAACCCGCGAGAGCCGCGCCCGCCAGGAGCACTGCAAGAAGAGGCGATCGGATGGAGGCGATGGTCATCGGGCTTCCGCGCGGCGAGTGTGACGTGAGGACGGTGCGCCGGTTGCGGTGCGAGACGTTCCTCTCCATCGCGTCTTAGAGCCGGTGCGCCCGTGGTGGCAACGTCATCATTAGGCGCCCTTATGGTTAACAAATCCTTTGTGTCCGCACGGGCACAGTTGACCTTCGCCGCGCCCGCGACATCTCGTTCCCACGCTTCGATGCGCGAAGGGCAGCATTGGGGAAATCGAATGAACATCGGAGAGGCGTCGCGGCGCTCTGGCCTGCCGCCGAAGACGATTCGCTACTATGAGGAGGTCGGGCTCGTCAGCCCGTCGCGCGCCCGCAACGGCTATCGCGACTATGGCGAGCGCGACGTGCATCTTCTGCGCTTTCTCCAGCGCTCGCGCTCGCTCGGCTTCTCGATCGAGGAGGCACGGAAACTTCTGTCTCTGTACGGTGACGAGCACCGCCATTCCGAGGATGTGCGCCGCCTCGCCACGCGCCGGATGGTCGAGATCGATCGCAAGATCGAGGAGCTGAACTCCCTCAAGCGCGCCTTGGAAGCCCTGACCGATCAATGCGCCGGAGACGAGGGGCCGGACTGCCCGATCCTCGACGAGATTGCAGGCGAGGGCGCGGTGGTGGCGCGCCAGCCCAGCCGGATCTGACGGCGCACGCCGCGTCTTGTTTCCGTTTTGTTTTCTTTTTGCTTGATCGGCGCCGCCGAATGCGGCTAGCGGTTGGCCATGCCGATCGTCTCACCCTTCCGCGACGAACCGCTCGTCGACGGGCGCCAGTCCGGACGCGCGATGATGGTCCGGCGCGGCGTGCAACGCCTGATGATGGCAGCGCGCGTCTCGGTGCTCCCGGAGATCCCGCTGGTTTCGGGCCGGCGCGCCGATCTCCTGTGCCTGAGCGAGAAGGGCGAATTCTCGATCGTGGAGATCAAGACCTCGATCGAGGACTTTCGGGTCGATCGCAAATGGCCGCAATATCGGCTGCACTGCGACCGGCTCTATTTTGCCACCCATCCGGGCGTGCCGGTCGAGATTTTCCCGGAGGAGTGCGGGCTGATCCTCTCGGACGGCTATGGCGCGGAGCTTCTGCGCGAGGCGCCTGAGCACCGCCTGGCGTCTGCCACCCGAAAAGCCTTGACGTTGCGCTTCGCGCGCATCGCTGCGGACCGACTGATGCAGGCGGAGTGGGCGGCCAACCCCTTCGCTATGCCCTCCGCCGACGCCGGGCTGGACTGACGCGCAGCAGCCGACGCCCCAACCGCCCTTCAGCGGGGGGCGCGCTTGGCGAGGATCCGCTGGAGGGTCCGCCGGTGCATCGAGAGCCGCCGCGCCGTCTCCGAGACGTTGCGCTCGCACATCTCGTAGACACGCTGGATGTGCTCCCATCGCACGCGGTCGGCCGACATCGGGTTGGCCGGCGGTTCCGCCGGCGCATCGCCCTTGCGCAGGAGCGCGCCGATGATCTCGTCGGCATCGGCGGGCTTTGCCAGATAGTCCACGGCGCCGAGTTTCACGGCGGTCACGGCCGTCGCGATGTTGCCGTAGCCGGTGAGGATCACGATGCGCGCATCCGGGCGGCGACGGCGCAGCGCCTCGATGATCTCCAGCCCGTTGCCGGTGCCCAGCCGCATGTCGACGACGGCAAAGGCCGGCGGCGCGGAGGCAACGGCCGCCAATCCCTCACCGACGTTCTCGGCCGAGGTGATCGTGAAGCCGCGTTGCTCGAAGGCGCGTGCCAGCCGGTTGAGGAACGGCCGGTCGTCGTCGACAAGCAGCATCGTCAGTTCCAGGCCGGAAAGGTCGTGGACGGGCGCGCCCGCGCCGTGCGGCGTCTGCGTCGCGGTCTCGCTCATCATCGCTCATCCTCTCGTCTCATGCGGGCAGCCTGTCGTCGGCGATCGCCGGCGGGGCTGCCTCGGCTTCCGTCAAGCTAGGTCTGCTTCTGTCGATGTTGAAGGCCTCTCGCGGCCAGACCACTTCGACCACCGCGCCCGGGCGCTCCGCCTCCGGGCGATTAGCGAAACGGATGTTCGCACCCGAGCGTTCCAGCAGGGTCTTGGCGATGAAGAGGCCGAGGCCGAGGCCGCCGCCGGATTCACGCGCGCCGCCGTCACGCTGGGCCATGTAGGGATCGCCGATGCGCGAGAGCGTCTCCGGCGCGAAGCCGCTGCCATCATCCATCACGGTGAGGCGTACGTCCTCGGCGCTCCAGCGACATTCGATCGTCACTTCGCTCTGGGCGAAGTCCACCGCGTTCTCCACGATGTTGCCGAGGCCGTACAGGACGCCGGCATTGCGGCGCATCACCGGCTCGGCCTCCTCGCCGCCGTGGGCGTTCACGCGGATCGCCACGCCGAAGCCGCGATGCGGCGCCACCACTTCGTCGAGAAGCGAAGTCACGGGCAGGCGCGCCAGATGAACCTCGGAGGAGGACGACAGGCTGGTCAGCTGGCGCAGTATGTCGCGACAGCGCTGGGACTGCGCGATCAGGAGGTCGACATCCTCGCGCTGCGGATCGCCCGCCGGCACCGTGCGGCCCATCTCCTTGGCGACCAGAGCAATGGTGGCGAGCGGCGTGCCGAGTTCGTGCGCGGCGGCGGCGGCCAGCCCGTCGAGCGCCGACAGATGCTGTTCGCGCTGAAGGACGAGCTCCGTCGCGCCGAGCGCGTCGGACAGCGCCCGCGCCTCGGCTGCGACGCGGTAGATGTAGAAGGTGGAGAAGACGATGGTCGTCGCGAGCGCGAACCACATGCCGCCGAGATACGCGCCTGGCAGCAGCAGCGGCTCGGCGCCCGACCACGGCAGCGGCATGTGGAAGAAGACGAGGGCGGTCGCCGAGGCGATCGCGAGAAGCCCGAGACCGACCACCGTGCGCGCGGGCTGCGTGGCCGCCGCGATCATCGCCGGCACGATCAGGAAGATCGAGAACGGGTTCTGCACGCCGCCGGTGAGGAACATCAGGCCCGAAGGCTGCAGGATGTCGAAGGTGAGGATGAGCCCCGCCGCGCGCGAGGAAAGGCGGTGGCTCTGCGGGTAGTTGAAGCTCAAGAACAGGTTCAGCACCACCGACAGCGCGATGAGGCCGAAACACGCCCAGACCGGAAAGGGAAACCACAGGCCCCAGGCGACGAAGATGCAGGCGGCGGCCTGACCGGCGACCGAAAGCCAGCGCAGCTTCGTCAGCGTCGCAAGGCGCAGCCGCTGGCTCTCGCGCAGCGCCGAGGCGAAGAGGGGCAGCGCGACGCGCGATCCCTGGTTGTCCGGCATGTCGGTCATGATGCATCAGATAGATGCGCAGCGCGTGACGGACAGTGCGGCGCATTCCCGCAGAGACCTTTCAGGTGCCGCGGGGTTTGGCGCGGCTGGTGGGCGCGGCGGCGGCGGGGTCCTCCGGCCAGGAATGGCGCGGATAGCGCCCGCGCAGATCGGCGCGCACGTCCTTCCAGGAGCCGGCCCAGAAACCCGGCAGATCGCGGGTGATCTGGATTGGCCGGTGCGCCGGCGACAGAAGCTCCAGCGTCAGCGGCAGGCGCCCGCCCGCAACGCTCGGATGGCGCGTCAGGCCGAAGAGTTCCTGCACGCGCACGGGCAGGATCGCTTCCTCGCGCTCGTAGCGGATCGGCAGTCGCGAGCCGGTGGGCGCGGTGAAGTGCGAGGGCGCAGCAGCCTCCACGCTGCCGGCGAGCCCCGCTGGAAGCCGCGCGGCGAGCGCTTCGCGCAGGGTGTTCGGCGCGATGTCGTCGAGCCGCCGGACGCCCGGCAGGAAGGGCATCAGCCAGTCCTCGAGCTCCGTCAGCAGCGCCTCGTTGTCCTGCGCCGGCCATGGCTCGCCAAGCGTGCGATGGAGGAAGGCAAGTCGTGCGCGGAATGCCTCTCCCTCCTTGCCGAAGGGCAGCGCAGCGAGGCCGAGCGCGCGGATGCCGTCGGCGAGCGCGGAAGCGACCGCCTCGGGCGAGGGCTCGGCAAGGGGCGCTTGGGAGAGGATGGCGCGGCCGATGCGCCTGACATGCCGGCCTCGCACGGAGCGGCTCGTTGCATCGAAGGCGACGCTCTCCTCCTCGACGATGCGGTCGCCGGCGACGAGATCCAGCCCTTCGCGCGACAGGGCGGCGGCCGAGAGAATGCGCCCGGCGCGCGCCTGCCCCTGCAGTTCGGCGACGACGATCATCGGTGCGTCGGCGAGCCGGCTCGCCTCGTCCACCACTCCGCCTCGGCCGTTCGCCAGAACGAAGGCGCCGCGCGCGCCACGCGCGACCGCGATGCGGTCCGGGAAGGCGAGGGCGAGCAGCGCGCCGGGCTCGGCACTGTCGGTGTCGCCCGCTGTGCCGGCGCTCTTCGACAGGCGCCTGGCCAGCGCGTCGGCGCCGGCCGCTCGCGCGCCGTTTTCGCTGCGCCAGCGCCGCAGGCGTTCTTCGAGGTCGATATCCGTTCCGCCGAGACCACGCTCGGTGAGGAGGACGGCGATCCGCGCCGCCGTCCCTCGCGGAGCGCCGTTCGCGGCACCCGTCACCATGCGGGCGAGGCGCGGCGGCAGCGGCAGGACACGCATCGCCTCGCCGGCGGCCGTCAGGCGGCCGCCTTCGTCGAGCGCGCCGAGGTCTGCCAGGAGATTGCGGGCCTCCGCGAGCGCCGGCGCCGGCGGCTGGTCGAGAAAGCGCAGGCTCGCGGGGTCGGCGACGCCCCAGGCCGCGCAGTCGAGGAGGAGGCCGGAAAGGTCGGCCGAGAGAATTTCGGGCGGATCGAAGGCGGCCATCGCCGCCTCACCCTCGCGGCGCCAGAGCCGGATCGCGACACCCGGCGCGGTGCGCCCCGCGCGGCCCGCGCGCTGGTCTGCGGCCGCCCGCGAGGCGCGCACCGTCTCCAGACGCGAGAGCCCGGTGGCCGGCTCGAACACCGGACGGCGCGAGAGCCCGGCGTCGATGACGACGCGCACGCCGTCGATCGTCAGAGAGGTCTCGGCGATGGCGGTGGCCAGCACCACCTTGCGGATGCCGGGCGGGGCGGGGCGAACGGCGAGATCCTGCGCGCCCGCCTCCATCGCGCCGAAAAGCGGTGCCAGCACCGTGTTCGCCGGCAGGCGTCCCGTGAGGCGTTCGGCCGTGCGCTCGATCTCGCGCTGGCCCGGCAGGAAGCACAGGACGGATCCGGGCTCCTCTCTAAGCGTGTCGAGGACGGCGGCGGCAACCGCATCCTCAATGCGCTCGGTGCCGGGCTTGTCGCGATAACGAATGTCGACCGGAAAGGCGCGGCCGGCGCTTTCGATGACGGGCGCGCCGTCGAGGAGCGCGGCGACGCGCGCCCCGTCGAGCGTCGCCGACATGACGAGGATGGCGAGATCGGCACGCAGCGCGCCCTTCACGTCGAGCGCCAGCGCGAGCCCGAAATCGCCGTCCAGCGAGCGCTCGTGAAATTCGTCGAAGAGGACGGCGCCGATGCCCGAAAGCTCCGGGTCGGCGAGGATCAGGCGCGTGAAGACGCCTTCGGTCACGACCTCGATGCGGGTGCGCGGGCCGACGCGCGTATCGAGGCGCATGCGCCAGCCGACCGTCTCGCCGACCTTTTCGCGCAGGAGATCGGCCATCCGGCTTGCGGCGGCGCGCGCGGCAAGACGGCGCGGTTCGACGAGGATGATGCGCTTGCCGTCGAGAAAGGGTCGGGTGAGCAGGTCGAGAGGCACGACCGTCGTCTTGCCTGCGCCGGGCGGCGCGACGAGCACTGCCTGGCGCGTTTCCCCGAGCGCGGCTGCCAGCGGCTCCAGCACCTCTCGGATCGGCAGGTCGGGAAGGTCGGGAGCGCTCGTCATCTATCTCGCGTCGGGTTAGGATGATGAGCGGCGCGGCGTCAATCGCTGCCTGCGTTCATCCCGGCCCTTCGCGCTTCGCATGTGGTGCGCTAAGAGAGGCGGCGGCACAGCGGGAAACGGACGATGGCGGACATGGAAACGCAGGACGAGCGCAGGACGATCGTCCTCACGGGCGCCTCGCGCGGCATCGGCCATGCCACGGTGAAGCGCTTCTCGCGCGAGGGATGGCGCGTCATCACCTGTTCGCGGCAGGAATTCGCGCAGGACTGCCCCTGGCCGGCGGGACCGGAAGATCACATCAAGGTCGATCTCTCGGACCCCGAGGATGTCGGCTACGCCGTTTCGGAGATCGGGCGGCGGCTTGAGGCGAACGGCTCGCGCCTCCACGCCCTCGTCAACAATGCGGCCATCTCGCCCAAGGCGGAGAAGGGCGGGCGGATGGATTCGATCCGCACGCCGATGCATGTCTGGCGCGACGTCTTCCAGGTGAACTTCTTCGCGCCGATCATGCTGGCGCGCGGTCTCCACGAGGAGTTGGCGAAGGCCCAGGGCTCGATCGTCAACGTCACGTCGATCGTGGGCAGCCGCGTCCATCCTTTCGCGGGTACGGCCTATGCGACGTCGAAAGCCGCACTGGCCTCGCTGACGCGGGAGATGGCGGCCGATTTCGGACCGCACGGCATTCGCGTGAACGCCATCGCGCCAGGCGAGATCGACACGGCGATCCTGTCACCCGGGACCGAGAAGATCGTCGAGACGATCCCGCTTCGCCGGCTCGGCCTGACCTCCGAGGTCGCCGACATCATCTACTTCCTGTGCTCGGGCCAGTCCTCCTACGTGACCGGCGCCGAAATCCACATCAATGGCGGCCAGCACGTCTGACGGACGATAGCGCCAACTTCGCGCGGGCTTCCGCAGCGCGCGAAGGTGCCTTGACGAGATCGACGGATTGCGTGTCCTGGAAACCGAGACGGTTTCGGGGGCGAGGTTCTAACGCCGCGCTTCCAGCGCGGCGATCAGCAGTGTCGCGCCCGACATCGCGAAGGAAATGCCGATGAACAGACCGACCGCGATGACGGCGGTCTGCGGCAGGCCGATGACGATGTAGAGAGCGAGGATCACGTTCACCGCCGCCGAGAGAATCAGCGGCCAGCTGCTGAGACCGTGCGCCTTCATCTCGCGCGAAAGCGCCCAGCTCGAATAGGCCGAGATGAGGAAGAACAGCGCCAGCAGCCAGGTGAGCGCGACGGCACCGGCGAACGGATCGAACAGCATGACGAGGCCGAGCAGGATCGAGGCGACTGCGATGGCGAGCTGCGAGCCGAAGCCGCGGCGCCGACGCATGGAGAAGGCGCCGATGACGGCGAAGATACCGCCGATGAGCAGGAGCCAGCCGAAGAAGAGAACGGTTGCGAAGGTCGCCGCGAAGGGCATCACGATGGCGAGGAAGCCGATCACAAGCATCAGCGCGCCTTGAAAGGCGAAGGATTTCCAGCGCTCGCGCAATTCGCGTCGCGCTTCGTTCGCGGCCGCGTTCCAGTCCTGTTCGGCACTCGTCGTCATCGATGCGGTCCCCCTACAGCGCAGGCGCGAAAAACCGTGCTGGGTTTCCGAAACGCGCGACGCGTGGATTCACGGTAATAGAACGACCTTCGCGCGAGGACGCGGCGCTCCAGGGGTTCTATCCCCGATGAACCGGTTGGAGCCCGACAGGTTCCCGTCTCACCTCCGCCTGGGCTCGCGTTCAGGCGCGCTCGTAGATCCAGATACGCGCGGGCGGAATGTTGGCCCACACGACCGCCGAGGAGCGCACGGTGAAAAGGGCGGGGTCAGGCTTGATGGGCGGCACCAGAGAGTAGGAGAGCTGGGTGACGTTGCCGCCCTCGACCACGCGGTCGAAATACGCCGAAAGCAGACGTCGCCGCTCTTCCTGCGGATAACGGACGATGGGGATCGCAAGGAGGACGCTCGCGAACTTCTCGTCTTCGCGCCCGGCGAGCGTGTCGGTCAGGTCCAGCCCGTCGCCGCAGATCACATCGACGCCCGGAAAGCGGCGCACGAGCGCCTTGGCGAAGGCGGGGTCGTATTCCACCGAGGTGATACGCTCGGGCGGGACGCCGGCCTCGAGAAGCGCGCGGGTGACGACGCCGGTGCCGGCGCCCAGTTCCAGGACACGGCCCGGCAGATGGACCGTCGAATGCTCGACCATCGCGGCGCAATAGGCCGGCGAGGAGGCAGCGATCGCGCCGACCTTCAGCGGGCTGCGCACCCAGGTCGCGAAGAACCGCAGCCAGTCGCCGCGCTCGCCGCTCCGTGCCTGAATATCCGCCTGCCCGCCCGTCATCGCCGTCCCCTCGAATTGCCTCGCGTTTACAGGAGTCTAGGGCGCGACTGCGACGGTTGGAAGACTATTCGCGCACTTCAGTGGCAGCGCGCCGATACACGAGGACGCGGGCGGGCGGCAGGTTGAGGAGCACCCAGGGCAGCGTCTCCACATCGGCCGAGATACGCTCGGGGCGCACCGGCAGGGTCGGCGAATAGGTGAACTGGATGAAGGGGGCGCCAGCGGGCATGGCGGAGAGGTGGTGCGAGAGCGCCGCCTCGCGGTCCGCCTCGCCGCGCGCCATCAGCGGGAGGCTGGAGACGACGGCCGCGATCGGGCGCCCGCCGAGTGCCTGGCGGAACGCCTCCCCTGGCTGGTAGGCGTCTCCGCGCAGGACGGCGACACCGGGAAAACGGCTTGCCAGCATCGCGCAGAATTCCTGCGAATATTCGAGAAGCAGGAGCCGGGAAGCGGGCACGCCGTGATCGAGCAGGCACTGCGTGACGACGCCGGTGCCGGGGCCGAGCTCGACGACGACGCCCTCATCGCCCAGCGGCACCTGCCGGGCCATCGTGGAGCCGAGCGCGCGCGAGGACGGAAACACGGCGCCGGTGGTCAAGGGGTTGCGCAGCCAGTTGCGGACGAAACGCGCTTGCGACGAGGGCTCGCCACAGGCGCGGCGTTTCAGGCGGGTCCCCAACGGCATCGGCAGTCGCCTCCCTTCAACTGATCGGCCGTGCAAAGGACCTTCGTACCCCTCAGGTACGGCTTTCGCCGAAGCCCTCGAAGAATTCTCGCATACGCGAGAAGAACCCGGAACATTGCGGCGAATTTTCAGACGAGGAAATCTCCTCGAATTCCTCGAGAAGCTCGCGTTGGCGCCGCGAGAGGCTCTGCGGGGTCTCGATGGCCACCTGGATGAAGAGGTCGCCCGTCTGGTTGGAGCGCAGCACCGGCATGCCCTTGCCGCGCACGCGGAACTGCTTGCCGCTCTGCGTGCCTTCGGGAACCTTCACGCGCGTTGAGGCGCCGTCGAGCGTCGTCACCTCGAAGGCTCCGCCGAGCGCCGCCGTCGTCATCGAGACGGGCACCTTGCAGTAAAGGTCCGCACCGTCGCGCTGGAAAAACTCGTGCGGTCGCACGGAAAGAAAGATGTAGAGATCGCCCGCCGGCCCGCCGCGAAGCCCAGCCTCGCCCTCGCCGGCAAGTCGGATGCGCGTGCCGTCTTCGATGCCGGCCGGAATGTTCACCGAAAGGTCGCGCTCCTCGGGCAGGCGCCCGTCGCCGCCGCACTTGTCGCACGGGTCGGCGATCATCTGGCCGCGCCCGTGGCAGGTGGGGCAGGTGCGCTCGACAGAGAAGAACCCTTGCGCGGCGCGCACGCGGCCGGCGCCGCCGCAGGTCGGGCAGGCGCGCGGCGCGGTGCCGGCCTTCGCGCCGGTGCCCGTGCAGGCATCGCACTGGATCGTCGTCGGCACCCCGATCTCGGCGGTCTTGCCGTTGAACGCCTCCTCGAGGCTGATCTCCATGTTGTAGCGGAGGTCGGAGCCGCGCTCGCGGCCCGAAGCGCCGCCGGCAGCCCTCCCGCGTCGCTGGCCCATCATCTCGCCGAAGATGTCGTCGAAGATGTCGGCCATCGAGGAGGAGAAGTCGCCGCGAAAGCCTGCGCCGCCGGCACCGCCATTCTGGAAGGCGGCGTGCCCGAAACGGTCGTAGGCGGCGCGCTTCTGCGGGTCCTTCAGAACCTCGTAGGCCTCGCCGATCTCCTTGAAGCGGATTTCGGCGGCCTCGTCTCCGGGATTGCGGTCCGGGTGGTACTGCATCGCCAGCTTGCGGAAGGACGCCTTCAGGGTCTTCTCGTCGCAGCCTCGGGCGACGCCGAGCATCTCGTAATAGTCAGCCTTAACGGACACGGATCTCTCTTCGTCTTGTCGTCGGCGTTCGAGCGGGCGGAGCGTTGGGGCGGACGAGCCGGGCGAGCGCCGGTGCGCGCCCCGCCTGTCGCACGATATGGGAAGCTGTCCGCGCCGTTACCATAGGCCTTGCCGCGCTCACAAGCGCGCGGACCGCGTCGCTTTCAGGCGGGAACGGGCGCGCCGGGCGCCGGGCGCGCGCACAGTCGGTCCGCAAGTCGCTTCTCGAAGGGGCGCGAAAGCGCCGCCGCGGCGATCGTGGCGACCACCGGAAGGAACTGGAAGGCCAGGAACAGGAGCGGATCGTCACCGTCGAGGACGCGGCGCCAAAGGATCGAGTTGAACAGAAGATCGAAGACCATGTGCCACAGATAGATGCCGAAGGAGAGGCGAAGGAGCGGCATCAGCGGCGCGAGCCGCGCGGTGATCTGCGGATGGGCGCGCTCGGCTGCGGCGCCGAGGATGATCGCGAGGGCGAAGGCGGCGAGCGGGAGATAGGGACTGGCGCCGGCGAGCATCGCGGCGATGGCGAGCGTCAGGAGCAGGAAGGCGGGCCACAGGCTGCGCGGTGCGACCGCGAACCGCTCGCTCGCCATGAAGGCCGCCGCGCCGATGGTGAAGCTCGCGAGCGCTCGCCAGGCGCCGAAAACGTCGGCCTTCGTCCAGTGGACCGGCCCGAGATGCCCGGCGGCAAAGAGCATCTCCAGAAGTGCCACATAGGCGCAGAGCGCGAGGAGAAGCGCCGGCAGGCCGCGCCTTGCGACAAGAAGCACCAGCGGGAACAGCGCATATGCGAAGAATTCCGCGCTGATCGACCAGGAAACGATGTTGAAGGTGAGCTTGTCGCTCGCACCCCAGGCATGGACGAGAAGGAGATGGGCGGGCAGGTCGCCGAGATCCCAGCGCTCGGGAGCGGCAGGCTGGAAGAGCCCGGCCGCCGCCGCGAGCGCCACGGCGACGAAGAAGGCGAGCGTGAAGAGGTGCAGCGGATAGAGCACCGCCACCCGCCGGCGCAGGAAGTGCAAATAGTCCGCCACGCTGCCCATGCGGTCGCGGTAGCGTGACAGGACGAGAAAGCCGGAGATCATGAAGAACAGGTCGAGCAGCGCGTAGCCACGCTCGATCGCCGGAGCGAGTGCGTGCCAGAGGTCGGCCGGAGCGGCGTGCAGATAGTGGTAGCCCATCACGAGGAGGGCAGCGGAAAAGCGCCAGAGCTCGAAAATTCGGTAATGCATGCCTGCCCCCGCAGCCATCGCCGACACGTCCTGGAGCGCCGTGCATCCTACTGGACGCACAACGGGTCGCTCTAACACTTTATTCTACACATCACGGTTTTCCGAGAACCGGACAGGGCTTTCAGACCGATGCTGTCATCAGGCACCCGGCATCATGACCGCGATCGACGACCCAATCCCTACCGGAAACGGCACTTTTCGCGAAGCCGGTTAACGCTTCATGCCCAACGAAAAAGGCCGGGCATGAGCCCGGCCTTCGTCATCGGCGGTCTGTAGAAGGGGTCAGGCCGACTTCTTGCGGTCGTCGTCCTGCACTTCCTCGAAGTCGGCGTCGACGACATCGTCGTCGCGGTTCGTGGCGCGCGCGTCGTTGGCGGCGCCGGTCTCGCCCGCGGCGGCTTCCGCCTGGCTCGCCTCGTACATCGCCTGGCCGAGTTTCATCGAGGCCTCGGCGAGCGTCTCGCTCTTGGCCTTGATCGCCTCGGCGTCGGTCTCGTCCTTCTCGAGCTCGCCCTTCAGGTCGTCGATCGCCGCGCGGATCGCGCCACGGTCGGCCTCGGAGACCTTGTCGCCGTAATCCGACAGCGACTTCTCGGCGGAATGAACGAGGCTCTCGGCCTGGTTCTTGGCCTCGACGCCGGCGCGGCGCTTCTTGTCCGCGTCGGCATTCGCTTCCGCGTCCTTGACCATCTGCTCGATGTCGGCGTCGGAAAGGCCGCCCGAAGCCTGGATCGTGATCCGCTGCTCCTTGTTGGTGCCCTTGTCCTTGGCCGAGACGTTGACGATGCCGTTGGCGTCGATGTCGAACGTCACCTCGATCTGCGGCACGCCGCGCGGTGCCGGCGGGATGCCCTCAAGGTTGAAGCGCCCGAGCATCTTATTGTCGGCCGCCATCTCGCGCTCGCCCTGGAAGACCTGGATCGTCACGGCGTTCTGCGAATCCTCGGCCGTGGAGAACACCTGGCTCTTCTTGGTCGGGATCGTGGTGTTGCGATCGATGAGGCGCGTGAACACGCCGCCGAGCGTTTCGATGCCGAGCGAGAGCGGCGTGACGTCGAGAAGGAGGACGTCCTTGACGTCACCCTGCAGGACGCCGGCCTGAATCGCGGCGCCCATGGCCACGACCTCATCCGGGTTGACGCCCTTGTGCGGCTCCTTGCCGAAGAAGTTCTTCACCGTCTCCTGGATCTTCGGCATGCGCGTCATGCCGCCGACGAGAACCACCTCGTCGATGTCCGAAGCCGAAAGGCCGGCATCCTTCAGCGCGGCCTTGCACGGGCCGACGGTGCGCTGGACGAAATCGTCCACGAGGCTCTCGAACTTGGAGCGCGTCAGCTTCAGCGTCAGGTGCTTGGGGCCCGAAGCATCGGCGGTGATGAAGGGCAGGTTGATCTCGGTCTGCGAAGCGGACGAAAGCTCGATCTTGGCCTTCTCGGCCGCCTCCTTGAGGCGCTGAAGCGCGAGCTTGTCGTTCTTCAGGTCGATGCCCTGGTCCTTCTTGAACTCGGTCGCGAGGTAGTCGACGAGGCGCAGGTCGAAGTCCTCGCCGCCGAGGAAGGTATCGCCGTTGGTCGACTTCACCTCGAACACGCCGTCGCCGATCTCGAGGATCGAGACGTCGAACGTGCCGCCGCCCAGATCGTAGACCGCGATGGTCTTGCCGTCGTTCTTGTCGAGCCCGTAGGCGAGCGCGGCCGCCGTCGGCTCGTTGATGATGCGCAGAACGTCCAGACCGGCGATCTTGCCGGCGTCCTTGGTGGCCTGACGCTGGGCGTCGTTGAAGTAGGCGGGAACCGTGATGACGGCCTTCTCGACCTTCTCGCCGAGATAGCTTTCGGCGGTCTCCTTCATCTTCTGAAGGATCATCGCCGAGATCTGCGAGGGGGAGAACTTGTCGCCACCGGCCTGCACCCAGGCGTCGCCATTGTCGGCGCGCACGATGGAGTAGGGCACCATGCCCTTGTCCTTCTGGGTGGTGGGGTCGTCGAATGTGCGCCCGATCAGCCGCTTGACGGCAAAGATCGTATCCTCGGGGTTGGTCACGGCCTGGCGCTTGGCGGGCTGGCCGACCAGACGCTCGCCATCGCCCGTGAAGGCGACGATGGACGGCGTCGTACGGGCGCCTTCGGCGTTCTCGATAACCTTGGCGTTCTTGCCGTCCATGACGGCGACGCAGGAATTGGTGGTGCCGAGATCAATGCCGATAACTTTGGCCATATGCGAAATCTCCTTCGATGTTAGCGACCCGCCAGGACCCCCGCGACGAGGCGTTCCGGAAGGCGAGCCCTTCAAAGCATTCAGATAATGTGATGCCGCGCCGGCGCAAACCGTCGGCTCTAAGCTCTGCGGCTATATATGAACGGGTCTGCGGGCACGCAAGGCGATTTGGGCCGTCTCGCAGCCCTTCTCCAACAGCGTTTTTCAGCCGCCGAACAGGCCGCGGAAAAGCGAACGGTCGATCGAGCGGCCGCCATTGGCCGGCCCCTCCAGCACGGCGTCCGGCGGGAGCTGGTCCTGGCGCACGACGCGGGCCGGCGGCTCGTAGCCGGGCTGGACGCCGTACTCCGGCGGAGGCCCGCCATAGTTGCCGTCGCCATAAGGGTCGTTCGGCGCACCGGCATAGCCGCCGTTCTGCGGAACGGGCTCGTAGGGCTGCTGCTGCTCCTGCGGCAGCGCCGCGTAGCCCTCGTCCTGCCCGCCGCGCATGGTCGGCAGCTGCTGCTGGTTCTGCGGCTGGTTCGAGACCATGCCGCCGCCGTCGAGCGGGCGGCCGTACTGGTCGAGCGGGTTGCCGTATTGATCGACGTAGTTGCCCCACTGATCGACATAGACCTGCACGGGCTCCTGCGGCGCCTGCTGCTCGCCGCCGCCGATCTGGTAGTCGCCCGGCAGCGGGACCGGAGGCAGATCCTCGTGCGCGGCGACCATGAAGGTCTGCCAGGCCTGCGCCGGCAGTCCGCCGCCCGTCACCTGGCGCATCGGGGCGCCGTTGTCGTTGCCGAACCAGACGCCGGTGGTGAGATTGGCCGTGTAGCCGACGAACCAGGCGTCCTTGAAGTCCTGCGTCGTGCCGGTCTTGCCCGCCGCCTGCCAGTCCGGCAGGGCCGCGCGCCGGCCGGTGCCCGATGTGACGACGCGTGTCAGCATGGCGTTCATCATGCCGGCGATGTCGGCTGTGAGGATCACGGGCGGAACCTCGGCGCCGCGCTCGTAGAGCACTTCGCCGGACGCGGTCGTGACGCGGTTCACCAGATGCGGAGTCGCCTGGTAGCCGCCATTGGCGAAGGGGGCGAAGGCGCCCGTCAGCTCCAGGAGCGAGACCTCCGACGTGCCGAGCGCGATCGATGCGTTGTCGGCGAGCGGCGAGGTGATGCCCATGCGCTTGGCCGTGTCGATGACGGCAGCGGGGCCGACCTCGGCGGTGAGCTGCGCGGCGATGGTGTTCAGCGAGGAGGCGACGGCGTCGGCGATCGTCACGGGGCCGCGGAACTTGTTGTCGTAATTGGACGGAGACCAGTTGCCGATGCGCGTCGGGGCGTCGTTGACGACGTTCTCCGGCCGCCAGCCGTATTCCATCGCCGTCTCGTAGACGAAGGGCTTGAACGCCGAGCCGGGCTGGCGCTTGGCGTCGACGGCGCGGTTGAACTGGCTTTCGTTGTAGTCGCGCCCGCCGACGATGGCGCGGATCGCGCCGGTGCCGTCGAGGGCGACTAGCGCGCCCTGCGTGACGTTCTGCGTCGCGCCGTCGATCGTCTCGCGGATGACCGTTTCGGCCTCCTTCTCGAGGTTCAGGTCGATCGTGGTTTCCACCACGACGTCCTGCGCGATGTCGGGCACGAGGTTGCGCAGGTCGCGCATCACCATGTCGGCGGCGTAATGTTCGCCGCCCGTCCAGTAGGCGCGGGCGGTCGTGGTCTCGGCGGCGCGCGCGGCCGTCAGTTCCTGATCGGTGATGAAGCCCTCGGCGCGCATGGCCTGCAGGACGATCTGGGCGCGCGCCTGAGCGCCCTCGGGATTGCGCACCGGCGAAAGGCGGGAGGGCGCGACGAGAAGGCCGGCGAGCGTCGCCGCCTCGTTCAGCGTGATGTCCTCGGCGTTCTTGTCGAAATAGCGCCGCGCGGCGGCCTGGATGCCGGTCGCGCCCGAGCCGAAATAGACCCGGTTCAGATACATCTCGAGGATCTGGTCCTTCGAGAAGCGCTGTTCCAGCCAGAGCGAGAGGATCGCTTCCTGGATCTTGCGCTGGATGGTCTGGTCGGGCGTCAGGAAGACGTTCTTGGCGAGCTGCTGTGTGAGCGTGGAGCCGCCCTGCACCGTGTCGCCGGCGGAGACGTTCTCGAAGAAGGCACGGGCGATGCCGATCGGATCGACGCCGAAATGATCGTAGAAGCGCCTATCCTCGATGGCGATCACAGCCTGCGGGATGTAGGGGCTCATCTGGTCGAGGGAAACGGCCTGGCCGCCGGTGAGGCCGCGATCGGCCAGAAGTTCGCCGTCGAAGGAAACGATCTTCACGTTGGGCGGCCGGTCCGGCACGACCCAGGCTTCCTGCGGCAGCGTCATGGCGAAATAGCCGACGACGACCGCCACGGCGATGAAGCCCCAGAAGGCCATGATAACGCCGAGCCGCACGAGATGGCCAAAGAAGGAGCGGCGTCGTTTCGGGCGTCGGCCGAAGAAGCCTCCGCCGCCACCGCCGTTGCCCCGACCGCCCGAGCCGCCGCCGGAATCCCTCAGATCGGCGCGGCGTCGCGCCTGTCCACGGTCGCCTTCGTCACGCGAACGCCGGTTGCCGCGCACGGCCTGTGCCGTCGCGGGGGCCGCCCTGTCGTCGGCCGAGACGCTGAAATCGTCCTCGTCGGTGGCGCGCTCGCCGCCGAAGCTCGGTTCGATCCGCGTCGTCTGCCTGCGCTGGAGCGCCATCGGCAATCCCCTCATATCGTCTGCCGTCGGGTGCCCGGTCCCGCGTCGTCGCGTCCAGACAGCCGGCCATCGCCGTCAATCCTATCGGTTCAGCCTGAATCGATACTGAATAGCGGGAGGTATTCCGGCGAGCGTCCCCACGAACACGGAGTTGACGCGCGAATGCGGCGATTTGAGGAGTTGTGGGATCGGTCCTAGTAGTTGATGCGGCGCTGGCGCAGGTAGCCGCGATCGATCTCGCGCTGGCGACGCTCGAGATCGGTGTGGGAGACCGACTGGTTCAGATAATCCAGCTCGATTTCGCTCTGTGTACGCGCGCGCAGGATGCGGCGCAGTCCGCCGACAATGCCCATCTTCAATTCTCCTTGAGTTACAAGGAGAAACTAGGTGTTCTTCGCAGATGCAGCAATCGGCCCACCTGCATGGCAGCCATGCGGTAGGGCAAACGCGTGCGGATCAGTTCACCGCGCCGGTGTGCCGATCGCGGACCGTACGGTGCGGGTCGTCGGACGTGCCGCCGTCCTGTCCGTCGCGGCGCATGAACACATGAGTGACCGCCCACAGGACGACACCGATGGCCAGGAGAATTCCGGCGATCGAGTACTGGACCGGGTCGCGCCCCGTCCAGGGGCCGACGAGGAAGGCGGATGTGAGGGCGCCGAGGATCGGCAGAATGGTGGGCGTGCGGAAGTGGGCGTGCTCGACCTTGTCCTTGCGCAGGACGAGGACGGCGACGTTGACCACGGTGAAGACGCCGAGGAGGAGCAGGGCCGTCGTGCCGCCGAGCGCCGGCACCGCGCCGACGAAGGAGATCAGCCCGAAGGCGAGGAGCGAGGTGAACACGATGGCGATCCAGGGCGTCCGCCGCGCGGCGTGGACGCGACCGAGCACGCGCGGCAGGACGCCCTCGCGGCTCATGCCGTAGACGAGGCGCGAAGCCATCAGCATGTTGATGAGCGCCGAGTTGGCCACCGCGAACATGGTGATGACGCCGAAGACGCCGAGCGGGAAGTTCGGCGCGCCCGCTTCCACCACCTGCAGGAGCGGCGTGTCGCCTTCGCCGAGCCGCTCGGCCGGTACGAGCGTGATCGCCGAGATCGAGACGAGGACGTAGATCACCCCCGTGATCGACAGACCGAGCAGAAGCACCTTCGGAAAGATTTTCGTCGGGTCCTTCGTCTCCTCGGCCATGTTCACGGAATCCTCGAAGCCGACCATCGCGAAGAAGGCGAGCGTCGTGGCCGCAACGACCGAGAAGAACATGCCGCGCTCGTCGGAGGGCGTGAAGGTGAAGGCGCGCGAGACATCGCCCTGGCCGCCGAAGATCGCCCAGAAGCCGATGAAGATGATGATGAGAAGCCCCGTCAGTTCCACGCAGGTGAGGACGACGTTGGCCTTCACGCTCTCGCCGACGCCCCGGAAATTGACGACGGCCACCAGCGCCATGAAGGCAAGGCCGATCGCCGTGATCCCGAAGCCCTCGATGCCGAGCCCGAAACCTTCCGAGAAGTTGGCGGCGAAGGCCCGGCTCGCCGTCGAGGCAGACGTGATGCCGGAGCACATCACCGCGAACGCGACGATGAAGGTGATGAAGTGGATGCCGAAGGCCTTGTGCGTGTAGAGGGCGGCACCGGCGGCGCGGGGATATTTCGTCACGAGCTCGAGGTAGGAGAAGGCCGTGAGCATGGCGACGGCGAAGGCGACGAGGAAGGGCAGCCAGACGATGCCGCCGACCTCGTTGGCGACCTGGCCCGTCAGCGCGTAGATGCCGGTGCCCAGCACATCGCCGACGATGAAGAGGAGGAGGAGCCCCGGCCCCATGACCCGGTGCAGGCTCGGCTCGAGCTCGGCCTGGCCACTGGCGCCGCTGCCCGCGGCCTCGCTTCGCGTGATATCGCTCATCGGCGGTCCCCTGATCGTCGCGGGAATGCGGCGCATGACGAAAATGTCAGATAGCGGCGCGGCGAGCGTCAGTAAGGGAGGTCGATGAGAAAGCCCCCGCCCGGGGGCACGTCCTCAGAAGAGGTCCAGCGAGAAGCGGCGGGAAATCCCGAGCCCGGCGGTGAACTGGTCGGCGCTGCCGGCCTCGGACACGATGGGCGAATCCTTCGCGTCGCCGACGAGGCGCTGGTAGCCGGCCTCGGCCGTCAGGAACCAGTTGCTCCGGAATTCGTAGCGGGCTTCGGCCTCGACACCGACGGAATAGAAGCCGCCATCGGCCTCGAAGGCAGAGAGCCGCCCGCCCGATGCGATGCTCTCGTCGGGCGAGATCGAGAAGTAGGTCTGCATGTATTCCGAGGAGGCGAGCTCGGCACGCGGGCCGAACCTCAGCTCGACGACCTCGTTCGGACGGACGATGGCGTTGACCCCGAAGCCGCCGACGAAGCCTTCCGCCTCCCCGAAGGCATAGCGCGCCTCGCCGTAGATCTCGCCTCCCCACATCTGGTCGAAATCGACCTCGTAGCCGGCGCGAAGGCCCGCCTCGTAGGTGCGGTCGAGCGAGCGCAGCCCCTCGAGGTCGGAATCGTCGTCCGGGTCGCGCTCGCCGATGAAGCGGAAGGACGGGCCGATGGAGAAGGCCGTCTCCGGGCCGCCGCCGACTTCCAGGAGACCCGGGAGGCGAAGATAGGACACCGCGACGATGGGCGAGGGCGAAAGGATGTAGTCGTCCGAGCCGAGATAGCGCGGCTGGACCGTGCCGCCGATGCCGAGCTCGATCACGAGATCGGCGTTGTTGGCGATCGCGACCTCGCTGGTGTCGGGCGTGTACGCGCCGGCGTCGTAGGTATCGGCCGCATGGGCCGCGAGGGGCGTGAGAAAGGCGAGGGCGGCGAGCGGGCGAAGAAGAACGGACACGATACGAGGCTCCTCTGGCGCGGCCGGGGCGCGCCCGACCTTCGTGGCCTATCGTTTGCCGCAATGCCCGCGCGGCTTCAATCGCAAGGCAGGAGAAGGGGTCGGTTTGGCGTCCGTTCGTTGCCCGCAGGACACGCGGGAGCCGGCGGGCGGCAGAGCTTGCGGCGCCGCGGTCCGGTCGCTACCGTCCTTTCCGGTGCGGCAGGAGGCCGCTTGGGAGGAATTGACGATGAAGAGTGTGTTCGCAGCCGCCGTCATGGGTGTCGCCGCGCTGACCGCAGCGCCGGTCGTTGCCCAGACCGACTTTCCCACCCAGCCGATCACGCTGATCGTGCCCTTCGCGGCGGGCGGCTCGACCGATCTCGTCGCGCGCGTCGTCGCGCAGCGCATGAGCCAGGAGCTGGGCCAACAGGTGCTGGTCGACAATCGCGGCGGTGCGGGCGGCAATCTCGGCGCGCAGGTCGTCGCCCAGGCCGCGCCCGACGGCTACACGATCCTGATGGGCACGATCGCCACGCACGCCTTGTCCGCCTCGCTCTACGCCAACCCGCCCTTCGACGCGGTGGAGGATTTCGAGCCGATCGCCTGGCTCGTGACAGTGCCGAACGTGATGTCGGTGAATCCGAATTTCCCGGCGCAGACCGTCGAGGAGCTGATCGCGCTCCTGAAGGAAAATCCGGACGAATACTCCTACGCCTCCTCCGGCAACGGCTCGCCGCTGCATCTTTCGGGCGAGCTCTTCAAGGCGCTGGCGGAAGTCGAGATGGTGCACGTGCCCTATCAGGGCTCCGGTCCGGCGCTGGTCGACGTCATCGGCGGCCAGGTGCCGATCATCTTCGACAATCTCCCCTCGTCCACCGAGCCCATCCGGAGCGGCCAGCTCCGCGCGCTGGCGGTGACGACGGCCGAGCGCTCGCCGGTCTTCCCGGATCTGCCGACCATGCAGGAAGCGGGCGTGCCGGGCTACGAGACGAATTCGTGGAACGCGCTCTTCGCACCGGCCGGCACTCCGCCGGAAGTGGTCGCGAGGCTCTCGGAAGCCGCGCTCGCCGCGGTGGCGGACCCGGCCGTCGCCCAGCGTCTCGAGGAGGTCGGCGCCATCGTCGTCGGCGAGGGAGCGGACGTGCTCGGCGAGCATGTGCGCTCGGAGGTCGAGCGCTGGCGCCCGGTGGTGGAGCAGGCCGGCGCACGCATGGACTGACGCCGTTTCACGCGGATAGAGAGGAGGGGCGGGGCGCGAAGGCCTCGCCCTTTTTCATGGGACGGGCATGAGCGTCACGATCTACGGCATCCGGAACTGCGACACGATGAAGAAGGCGCGGGCCTGGCTCGACGAGCACGTCGTCGCCTATCGCTTCCACGACTACAAGGCCGAGGGGATCGACCGGGAGCACCTGGAGCGCTGGTGCTCCGCGAAGGGTTGGGAGACGTTGCTCAACCGCGCCGGCACCACCTTCCGCAAGCTGTCAGACGAGGACAAGGCGGGACTGGATGCCGAGAGGGCCATCGCGCTGATGCTGGCGCAGCCCTCGATGATCAAGCGACCGGTCGTGGAGACGAGCGCGGACATCCTCGTCGGCTTCAAGCCCGACGTGTTTGAGACAGCCCTCGGCTGAGGTGTCGAGCATCGTAGAAGGGTGGGAAGCGGACCGGCGAGTTTTGTTGGACCGCCCGCCTGGACGGACGTCGGTTGAGGTAGCTGCACAAGCTTTGATCTTCTGACTCGGTTCAGAGGCCACTCGTTCGCGTCAAAGCAACAAGTCGAGTTGTGAGACCCTCAATCTTCCCACTATCCGGGACGCGTGCGGCAAACGCGTACCAGGCGCCGTCGACGGCGTAGCGCACGATTTCCAGTGTGGAGTGAGCGTCCGTGTCGGCGTGTCGGGTGAGCCTTCCCTCTAGCCACACCATCCAATGTTGGTTGATCAAAGGATCGGCCATGAAGGCGGCCGACAGTCCTGCCCATTGGTGGTCACCAGCAAATTCGCCGTTCCGGAGCATGACCGCGATATAGGCGCGGGTGAAAGAGCCGTAAGGCTCTGGATCCTCGGCAATTATCTTGTCGATCTCGCTGTCCAGCTGTTCGATGATGTCCACAAAGAGACCTTCGAATAATGCCTCTTTGCTCGGGAAGTGGTGAAAAAGCCCCCCCTTGGTGACACCGGCACGTTGCGCGACCGCTTGGACCGTGACCGCAGCCAGGCCCTGCTCATAACCGAGCTGCAGGGCGGCCTCGAGTAGAGCTCGACGAACAGCATCAGGCTGCTTCTTCCTCTTCAAGCCAATGGCATCCACGGCGACTAGACTCCTTCTTCAACAAAAGATACCGGACGGTTGGTTTGTAAGAAAGGGATTTCTTGTGTCCGTACCAAATTTGCCGTCGCAGGATGATCTATCGTCGATCCCTCAAAGCCATGTTGACCCTGGTCCCGGTTGGCAGTGGCGTTATGGCCTAATCTTTAGCGGGCAGGCCTTGTCGATGATCGGCTCCGCGATGACCCAGTTCGTCCTGCTTTGGTGGATCACCGACGCTACCGGAAGCATTTCGGCCCTTGCGACGGCCGGCATGTTCGCACTGCTGCCACAAGCGCTGCTGGGCCCGTTGGGCGGTACGCTGGCTGATCGCTACAGCCGCCGATTGATCATGATCGTCGCTGACGTGATCAGCGCGCTGTGCATGTCAGTGTTGATCTGGCTCTTCCTGACCAACGCGATCGAGCTTTGGCACCTCTACACCATGATGGCGATACGCAGCTCCATGCAAGCGTTCCAGGGGCCCGCCGCGTCGGCGAGCATTGCCATGCTGGTGCCCCGCAGCTTCCTCCCGCGCGCGGCAGGTCTTAACCAGACTATGATCGGCATTATGACGGTGGCAGCAGCCCCGCTTGGCGCACTTGCGATCTCGCTCATGCCCATCGGATGGGCGCTGAGCATCGACGTCTTCACGGCGCTGCTGGGTGTGGTGCCGTTGCTGCTCTTCAGCATCCCCCAACTGTTTGTCGCCAAGCAAGATCGGGTTGGTCTCTGGCGTGAGTTCCGCGAAGGCCTAGCGCTTGTGTGGGACAATGGTGGACTACGGCGCCTTTACGCCCTCGTGACGGCTACCGTACTCGTCATCATGCCTAGCTTCACCCTGGTGCCATTGCTGGTGCGGGAGCATTTCAGCGGTGGTGCACCGCAGGTGGCCCTGTTGGAAGCTATTGGTGGCATGGCAATGATCGCCGGCGGCGTTCTGATTACGGTGCTCGCTCCCAAGCGGCTGATCCTTTGGGTCATTCTAGGATTCGGCGTATCTTCTCTGACGCTTGCTTTTGTCGCGCTGGCACCGGCTGATCAGTTTTGGCTCGGCATTGCCTGGTGGGGCGTCAGCAGCATCGCCTTCATCATGGGCAACGCGCCATTGATGACGTTGATGCAGACCATCGTGCCAAATCATCTGCAGGGGCGCGCCCTCTCACTCCTGAGCACCGTGATCGCGCTGTCGGCGCCGATCGGGCTCGCCATAGTCACCCCGCTTGGGGAACTCATCGGTGTCAGATGGCTCTTTGTGGGAATGGGCTTGCTTAGTGGCGTCATCTGTTTGCTGGGACTGTTTTCCCGGGCAATCAGAAACCTTGGGACCCCGACCGACGGTTGATGAATGTCTGCTTAGAGGGCCAGCTTTCTTATGAGCAAAGGTCTGAAAGGGGTCGATAGCGGCCGCCGCGCACGAAGCACGGGGCGGCCGGACATCGGTCGCTACGCCGCACCCTTCTCGCCGAGTGCCTCCAGCACCCGCGCCCAGGAACGCTGGCCCTTGGCGAAGGAGGTCATCTCGTACTTCTCGTTGGGCGAGTGGATGCGGTCGTCGCCGTGGCCGAAGCCGATGAGAAGCGAAGGCATGCCGAGCGTGTCCTTGAACTGACCGACGACCGGGATCGAGCCGCCCATGCCGATCATCACGGCGGGTTTTGGCCACTCGTCGGATAGAGCCTGCCGGGCCGTCTCCAGGACCGGCGAATCGAAAGGAAGCTGGATCGCCGCCGAGCCGCCATGTGCGTGGAACTCCACGGAGACGTCCGCCGGCAGGCGCTCGCGCACGAACTGGCGGAAGTTTTCGCGGATCGCGTCCGGATCCTGGTCGAAAACGAGACGGAACGAGACCTTGGCGTGCGCCTTGGAGGCGATCACCGTCTTGAAGCCCTGGCCGGTGTAGCCGCCCTCGATGCCGTTTACCTCGGCGGTCGGGCGCGCCCAGGTCTGTTCGAGAACCGAGCGGCCCTTTTCGCCGAAGGGAACCGAGAGATCGACGGCGCCGAGGAAGGCGGCATCGTCGAAACCGAGCCCGTCCCAGACTTTCCGCACGTCGGCGGGCAGCTCCGGCACGCCGTCGTAGAAGCCGGGGATCGTCACGCGGCCGTCCGCGTCGTGCATCGCGCCGAGGATGCGGGCGAGGATCGTGATCGGATTGGCCGCCGCCCCGCCGAAATAGCCCGAATGCAGGTCCATCGATGCGGCGGTCAGCGTGATCTCCTCGCCGACGAGGCCACGCAGGCCCGTCGAGATCGCCGGCGTCTCGCGGTCCCACATGTTGGTGTCGCAGACGAGCGCGACGTCGGCCTTCAACTCCTCGGCGTTCTCCTTCAGGAACGGCAGGAGCGAGGGCGAGCCGGATTCCTCCTCGCCCTCGAGGAAGATGGTGACGCGGCAGGGCAGGCTGCCCGTCTCGGCGATAAAGGCGCGGCAGGCCTCCACGAAAGTCATGAGCTGGCCCTTGTCATCAGCCGAGCCGCGCCCGGTGATGCGCTTCGTGCCGTCCGGCATGGCGATGACCTTTGGATCGAAGGGATCGGCGTCCCACAGCTCGATCGGATCGACGGGCTGCACGTCGTAATGGCCGTAGAAGAGGACCTGCGGCTTGCCCTCGCCGGCCCCGCCATGATGGGCGACCACCATCGGGTGCCCGACCGTCTCGGCGACGCGCGCCGAGAAGCCGATCGCCTCCAGATCGCCCTTCAGCCACTCGGCCGCGCGACGCACGTCCGGGGCATAGGCCGGATCGGTCGAGATCGACGGGATCCGCAGGAGCTCCTGCAGGCGCTCGACGGAGCGATCGAGATTGAGATCGAGGCAGGAAAGGACGCTGTCGAGGCCGGGCATGGGCGGTTCCCTTGAAACGGTCGGGTCGCCGCTCGGTCTACAGCATCGAAAGCGGCCAAGACAACGCGCCACCGTCAGCCGGACGGGCGTTCGCGAAAGGCCGGCTCGACAGCCGCTGGTATGGCAGCGCTGCAACAGATGCAAATCGAGTGAAGCTTAAAAACAGAAAAAGGCCGCCGCGGACTGGAGGGGGATTGTCGCGACGGCCCTTTCTGGTAAAGCGGAGGTCCCGAGAGGGGGGATGGGACTGTCCGCTTCTCAATTCGGCGTCGAAAGCGGGGGACGAGCTTTGCGCCGAACACGACGCAATATCGTCGCGTCGTTGAACCATAAATGCGCTCGACGCCGAATGGGTTCAAGCCCTTCGGCTCACGCTTGCGTGAGAACGCACCTTAACTCTTTGTTATCTTCCCGAAAGCCCTGTGAAATCAGCGTCATCGCGTCAAGATGACGCGTGCAGATTTTAATGCTTCAGCTTGATTTTTTCGTCTTCCCGCAAGGTTCAACTGTGGCGGCGCCGGGGCAGCCGTGCCGCAGCCAGCGGCACGCGTTGCGGATGGACTAAGCGTGCGGCTGCGGATACGACCTAGCCCATGCAAAAGGGCGATCACCTCTTCCTCGTCGACGGCTCGGCCTACATCTTCCGGGCCTACCACGCGCTGCCGCCGCTGACACGCAAGTCGGACGGACTGCCGGTCGGCGCCGTTTCCGGCTTCTGCAACATGCTCTGGAAGCTGATCCAGGAAGCGCGCGACACTTCGGTCGGCGTCGTGCCGACGCATTTCGCGGTGATCTTCGATCATTCCTCGACGACCTTCCGCAATGCGCTCTACGACCAGTACAAGGCCAACCGGCAGGCCCCGCCGGAAGACCTCGTGCCCCAGTTCTCGCTGATCCGCGAAGCGGTGCGCGCGTTCGACCTGCCCTGCATCGAAAAGCAGGGTTTCGAGGCGGACGACCTGATCGCCACCTACACGCGCCTGGCGCTGGAGGCGGGCGGCGACGTGACGATCGTCTCCTCCGACAAGGACCTGATGCAGCTCGTCGGCCCTTGCGTGACGCTCTACGATCAGATGAAGGACAAGCGCCTCGGGCCGCAGGAGGTGTTCGACAAGTTCGGCGTCTACCCAGAGAAGATGATCGACCTTCAGGCGCTCGTCGGCGACAGTTCCGACAACGTGCCGGGCATTCCCGGCATCGGCCCGAAGACGGCGGCCGAGCTTCTGGCGACCTTCGGAGATCTCGAGACGCTGCTCGCGCGCGCCGGCGAAATAAAGCAGGCCAAGCGCCGCGAGAACATCGTGCAGTTCGCCGAACAGGCGCGGCTCTCGCACAGACTGGTGACGCTCGATCAGAACACCCCGCTGGACGTCGAGCTGGACGAACTCGTGCTGCACGAGCCGGACGGGCAGAAGCTGGTCTCCTATCTGAAGGCCATGGAGTTCACGACGCTGACGCGGCGCGTCTCTGCGGCGCTCGGCACCGAGGCGGCCGATGTCGAGGCGGCCGCGATCGACGTCACCGTGCCGGCGCGCGGGCCCGATCTCGACCCCGCCGCTTCCCCTGCGCCGGCGGTTGCCGAGCCGGGCGCCGCGCTTCCCTTCACGCCCCGCGCGCTCGCGACCAAGCGCGCCGGCGAGATGGCGGCCTCGGTCTTCGACCGCGCGGCCTATGCCACGATCCGCGACGGCCAGACGCTGTCTCGCTGGATCGCGCGCGCCTACGAGACCGGCGTCCTGTCCGTCGATATAGAGACCACGGCGCTCGACGCGATGAATGCCGAAATCGTCGGCATCGCGCTGTGCGTGGCGCCGAACGAGGCGGCTTACGTGCCGATCGGCCATGTGGCCGAGGGCGCGGGCGATCTTCTGGGCGGCGGCGAAGGGGAGGGCCCGGGCGAGCAGATCGCGCTCGCAGACGCGCTTGCCATTCTCAAGCCCGCGCTGGAGGATTTCTCGCTTCTCAAGGTCGGCCAGAACTTCAAGTACGACTATCTCGTGCTCCTGCGCCACGACGTGGCGGTGGAGCCCTTCGACGACACGATGCTGATCTCCTACGCGTTGGACGCCTCGTCCTCGCTGGAGGGGCACGGCATGGACGAGCTGTCCGAGCGCCTGCTCGGCCACAAGCCGATCTCGTTCAAGGAGCTGTGCGGCTCGGGCAAGGGCGCCAAGGCCATCGCCGCCTGCACCGTGGAGAAGGTGACGGAATACGCCGCCGAGGACGCGGACGTGACGCTGCGCCTGTGGCTGGCGATGAAGCCGCGCCTCGCCGCCGAAGGCCTCGCCCATGTCTACGAACGGCTGGAGCGCCCGCTGGTGCCGGTGCTCGCGCGTATGGAATTCGCCGGCATCAAGGCCGACCGGCAGATCCTGTCGCGCCTGTCGGGCCGCTTCGCGCAGAAGGCGGCGAGTCTCGAATTCGACATTCACGCCATGGCGGGCGAGCCCTTCAACCCCGGCAGCCCCAAGCAGCTCGGCGAAATCCTGTTCGGCAAGCTCGGCCTGCCGGGCGGCAAGAAGACCAAGACCGGCCAGTGGTCGACCGACGCGCGCACGCTGGAGGAACTGGCCGTGGACGGCCACGATCTGCCGCGCCGCATTGTCGACTGGCGCCAGCTCACCAAGCTGAAGGGCACCTATACCGACGCGCTGCCGCTCCACATGGACGGGCAGGACCGCATCCACACCTCGTTCTCGATGGCCTCGACGACGACGGGGCGGCTCTCCTCAACCGAGCCGAACCTGCAGAACATTCCGATCCGCACCGAGGAAGGCCGCGCCATCCGCTCCGCCTTCGTCGCGCCGTCGGGCTTCCAGCTCGTCTCGGCCGACTACAGCCAGATCGAGCTGCGCATCCTGGCCCACATGGCTGAGATTCCGCAGCTCGTGGAGGCGTTTCGCGCAGGCCAGGACATCCACGCGACGACCGCCTCCGAGATGTTCGGCGTGCCGATCGAGGGCATGCCGTCGGACGTGCGCCGCCGCGCCAAGGCGATCAATTTCGGCATCGTCTACGGCATCTCGGCCTTCGGCCTCGCGGCCCAGCTCTCCATCCCGCGCGAGGAGGCCGGCGCCTACATCAAGCGCTACTTCGAGCGCTTCCCCGGCATCCGAGACTACATGGACCGCACCAAGGCCACCTGCCGCGAGACCGGCTATGTCGAGACGCTGTTCGGGCGCCGCGCGCATTACCCGGACATCCGCCATTCCAATCCGAGCGTTCGCGCGGCAGTGGAGCGCGCGGCGATCAACGCGCCGATCCAGGGCACGGCGGCGGACGTCATCCGCCGCGCGATGATCCGCATGGAGGACGCGCTGCGCTCCGAGGGGCTCAACGCCCGCATGCTTCTGCAGGTGCACGACGAACTCGTCTTCGAGGTTCCCGAGGAAGAGGTGGAGGCCGCCATCCCGGTCATTCGCACCGTGATGGAGACGGCCGCCGACCCGGTGGTCGATCTGAAAGTGCCGCTCGAAGTGGAAGCGCGGGCGGCGAAGAACTGGGAAGAGGCTCACTGATGGCGGATGACGACATGCGCGAGCGCCTGATCGTCGGGCTCGACGTGCCCGGCCGCGAGGCCGCCGAAGCAATGGTGGAGCGGCTCGGCGATGCCGTCACCTTCTACAAGATCGGCTACCAGCTCGCCTATTCGAAGGGCGGGCTCGAACTCGTGTCCGACCTTGCGGCGAGCGGCAAGCGTGTCTTCCTCGACCTGAAGCTCCTCGACATCGACAACACGGTAGAGAAGGGGGTCGAGAGCGTCATGCGCCTCGGCGCCTCGATGCTGACGGTCCACGCCTATCCGCATGCGATGCGCGCCGCGATGCGCGCGGCCAGGGGCAGCGACCTGACGGTGCTCGCCGTCACCGTCCTCACCTCGCTCGACGAGGCGGGGCTGGCGGAAGCGGGCTACGAGATGAGCGTCGAGGCGCTGGTGCGCCGCCGCGCCGAACAGGCGCGCGAGATCGGCACCGGCCTCGTCGCCTCCGCCGCCGAGGCGCGCGCGATCCGCGCGATCGTCGGGCCGGACCCGGCCATCGTCACGCCCGGCATCCGCCCGGCCGGTGGCGAGGCGGGCGACCAGAAACGCGTGATGACCCCCGGCGACGCACTTGCCGCAGGCGCCTCGCATCTGGTGGTCGCGCGCCCGATCGTCGCCGCGAGCGAACCGAAGGCGGCGGCGCTCGCGATTCTGGAAGAGATGAGCGGCTCGCGACGGGCCGCCTGAGAGGGAGACGAGAAATGGCCAAGGCCTACTGGATCGCGCGCGTCGACGTTCACGACCCCGAGCGCTACAAGGATTATGTCGCGACGGCGGCGCCCGCCTTCGAGGAGTTCGGGGCCAAGTTCATCGTGCGCGGCGGCCCGTTCCGCGAGATGGAGGGCGTCGCCCGCACCCGCAACGTCGTCATCGAGTTCGAGACGATGGAGAAGGCGCTCGCCTGCCATCAGAGCCCGCAGTATCAGGCCGCCAAGCAGATCCGTGAGGAGGTGGCCGAGGGCGACATCGTGATCGTCGAGGGCGTCTGACGACAGGCGTCCCGCCAGCCTCGCGCATTGCGCGAGGCGCAGGTTGCACCACGGGGGAACGCGGCGCGCCGTGAAACCGGTCGGGCCGCACCGACGTTTCTGATGCTGCGGCGCGTCATGGCGCAGGCCGCCCCGGAGAGAATGGGAGCAGATGTTGTACCAGTTCTTCGAATGGAACCACGCCGCGATGGCGCCGCTGCGCGCGGTCGCGGAAGCCACCCGCTCCCTCTATTCCAGCCCGCTGAACCCGGTGTCGCAGACCGAGTTCGGCCGCTCCGTCGCGGCGATGGCCGAACTGTTCGAGCGCACGACGCGCATGTACGCCAAGCCTGAATTCGGGCTCGACGAGACGAGCCTCGGTGGCCAGCGCGTGCCCGTCGCCGACAAGCCGGTGTGGGAGCGGCCGTTTTGCCGGCTTCTGCATTTCGAGCGCGCGCTGCCGAAAGGCCGCCAGCCCGATCCGCGAATCCTGATCGTGGCGCCGATGTCGGGCCATTACGCCACGCTCCTTCGCGGCACGGTCGAAGCGCTGCTGCCCTACGCAGAGGTCTACATCACCGACTGGACGGACGCCCGCAAGGTTCCGCTCTCGGATGGGCGGTTCGATCTCGAGGACTACACCGACCACGTCATCGAGATGCTGCGGTTCCTCGGGCCGGACACGCATGTCGTGGCCGTCTGCCAGCCGGCGGTGCCCGTCCTGATGGCGGTCGCACGGATGGAGGAGGACGGCGAGGACTGCGCGCCCTCCTCCATGACGCTGATGGGCGGGCCGATCGACACGCGCATCAACCCCACGGCCGTCAACAAACTGGCCGAGGACCACGGCATCGAGTGGTTCCGCGACAATGTCATCATGCATGTGCCCTATCCGCAGCCGGGCTTCATGCGGCCGGTCTATCCGGGCTTCCTGCAGCTTTCGGGGTTCATGTCGATGAATCTCGATCGCCACCTCATCGCCCATAAGGACTTCTTCTGGCATCTCGTGAAGGGCGACGGCGACAGCGCCGACAAGCACCGCGCCTTCTACGACGAGTACAACGCGGTGATGGACCTCACCGCCGAATTCTACCTGCAGACGGTGGAGCAGGTCTTCATCGAGCACGCGCTGCCGAAAGGCACGATGATGCATCGTGGCCGCCCGGTCGACTGCTCGAAGATCACGCGCACCGCGCTTCTGACGGTCGAGGGCGAGAACGACGACATCTCCGGTGTCGGCCAGACCGAGGCCGCCCATCGTCTCTGCTCCTCGCTGTCCGACGACAAGCGCGTGCACTACCTCCAGAAGGGCGTCGGCCATTACGGTGTCTTCAACGGCTCTCGCTTTCGATCCGAGATCGCCCCGCGCATTATCGATTTCGCGTTGACGCATGGTCGTGATGCGAACAAGGCGCAGGCGGCAAAAGCGGCGCCCGCGCCGAAGGGCAGACGATCCGACACGCTGACAGACGACGCGCCCGTGGCGGTGGAATCGGACGCGGTCGCCGGGCCGATCGCTGTCGCCGTCGCCGCCAAGGTCGGTGCCGCACGGCGACTGCGAAAGCCGCGTGGCGCCTGACCGGGTTCGGCGCTGTTTCGCAATCGTGCCAAAGGCTTATTGAAGGGCCACCCGACCCATCCCACATCGGGGTTGATGGCCCGCGCATTCCGCGGCGGGCGACCTCTCTGGCACGAAAGGGATGCCCATGACATCGCAGGCTCTGATCCGCCCGGCCTGGACCCCCGGTACCATCGCCCTGATGGTGCTCGGCTTCATCGTCTACTGGCCGCTCGGCCTCGCCGTTCTCGCTTACATTCTCTGGGGCGACCGGTTGGAGACATTCCGCCGCGACGTCTCGCGCTCGACGGACCGTGTCATGAGCGGTCTGCGGCGCTCGGGGGCCAACATGCCCTTCGGTGCGGAGCGCACCGGCAACGTGGCCTTCGACGACTGGCGTGACGCCGAGTTGGCGCGCCTCGATGAGGAACGCCGCCGGCTCGCCGAGGCGAGCGCCGAGTTCGCAGCCTATGCGCGTGAACTGCGCCGCGCCAAGGACAAGGAAGAGTTCGACCGCTTCATGGCCGAGCGTTCGCGCCGCACCAGCGTCGTCGACCCGAACTGAAGCGTCGCTCTTCTTGCGTGAAAGCCGTCGCGGCGCGCATCCTGCGCCGCGACGAATCGTTTTTGGGCATGCAATGACGGGACCGGTTTCCGCTCTTTTGAGAATCGTCGGGCGCCGCCCGGCCTTTCCCGAAAGCGTCGAGATCGGGGGGCGTACGATGGCGCTTGCGGTGCGTGAGCATGCCACCGCCCGGCGCATCGTCATGCGCCTTTCCCCCTGCGGCGGCATCGTGCGCCTGACGGTGCCCAAGCGCACCTCCGCGCGGCGCGTGGCCGAGTTTATCGAGCGCTACAGCGGCTGGGTCGAGGCGCGGATGGCGGCGGTGCCTGGCCGCATCGAGGTCGCCGACGGCCGCCGCCTTCCCTTTCGCGGCGGTGAACTGGAATTGCGCCATGAGCCCGGGCGCCGGCAGGCGCGTCTCCTGCCGGCGACACCGGAAGGTCCGGCCGTTCTCCTTCTCGGCGGCGAGCCGACGCATCTCAGGCGCCGCGTGCGCGACATGCTCGTGCGCGAGGCGCGTCGCGACCTCGAAGAGGCGGTCGAGCGCCATGCGCGGGCGGCAAACGTGAAGCCGGCCGGGCTTTCTGTGAAGGACACGACGAGCCGCTGGGGCTCCTGCTCCTCGGCGCGGCGCCTGTCCTTCTCCTTTCGGCTGGTGATGGCGCCGCCTTTCGTGCTCGACTATCTCGCCGCGCACGAGGTGGCGCATCTGAAGGAAATGAACCACGGGCCGCGTTTCTGGGCGCTTTGCGAGAGCCTGTACCCGCGCTCGGACGAAGCGCGCGCCTGGCTCAAGGCCAACGGCACGGCGCTGCATGCCGTCGATTTCGGCTGACGCGCTCGCTTTACAGAAGACCTGCCCCGGCGCGATAAGCGAGCGATGAACGACATGACCGACCAGACGGCCTATCGCGCGGCGGCGCAAAGAGGCCCGCATGTGAAGATCTGCGGTCTCAGCGACGAGGCGATGATCGACGTCGCCCTCTCGCGCGGGGCGAGCGATGTCGGGTTCATTCATTTCGCCAGGAGCCCGAGACATCTTTCCCTCGAGGAAATGGCACGCCTGACGGCCCATGTCGGTGAGCGCGCGCTCGTCTCGGTCGTGACCGTGGACGCGGACGACAGGCTGATCGGCCAGATTGTCGAAAGGGTGCGTCCCCACATCATTCAGCTCCACGGCGCCGAGACGCCGGAGCGTGTCGAAGAGATCGCCGTGCGCACCGGCCTGAAGACCACGAAGGCGTTTTCGGTGGCGGACGCCGCCGATTTGGAGAAGATCGCGCGCTACGTGCCGGTCGCGCACCGCATTCTCCTCGACGCCAAAGCGCCGAAGGGCGCGGCGCTGCCCGGCGGCAACGGCGTCTCCTTCGACTGGTCGCTGCTCTCCGCGCTCCCGGCCGGGCTCGACTACATGCTGTCCGGCGGCCTGTCGGCGGAGAATGTCGGCGAAGCCGTGCGGCGGTTGCGCCCGTGGGGCCTCGACGTCTCCTCCGGCGTCGAAAGCGCGCCCGGCGTGAAGGATGCCGGCCGCATCCACCAGTTCTTCGACGCGCTCGATGCCGCGTCCCTTGATCCAGCTAGCGAACGGCGAGCCCCATGACCGAGAACCCGAACCCTAACTCCTTCCGTTCCGGCCC
The DNA here is from genome assembly GCF_014058705.1 of Aureimonas mangrovi. NCBI lineage: Bacteria > Pseudomonadati > Pseudomonadota > Alphaproteobacteria > Hyphomicrobiales > Aurantimonadaceae > Aureimonas > Aureimonas mangrovi. The sequence continues at coordinate 89,922 of NZ_CP059692.1, read as the reverse complement.
CGACGAGGAGGGACGTTTCGGCCTGTTCGGCGGCCGCTTCGTCGCCGAGACGCTGATGCCGCTGATCCTCGACCTGCAGGACGCGTGGACGCAGGCGCGCTCGGATGCGGTCTTCAAGGCCGAGCTCGAGAACCTCAACACGCATTACACCGGCCGGCCTTCGCCGCTCTATTTCGCCGAGCGGCTGACCGAGGAACTCGGCGGCGCCAAGGTCTACTTCAAACGCGACGAGCTGAATCACACCGGCTCGCACAAGATCAACAACTGCCTCGGCCAGATCCTTTTGGCCAAGCGCATGGGCAAGACGCGCATCATCGCAGAGACGGGCGCCGGCCAGCACGGCGTCGCGACCGCGACGGTCTGCGCGCGCTTCGGTCTTCCCTGCGTCGTCTACATGGGCGCGACGGACGTCGAGCGGCAGGCGCCGAACGTCTTCCGCATGAAGCTTCTCGGCGCTGAGGTCGTCCCGGTGACGGCCGGCCACGGCACGCTCAAGGACGCGATGAACGAGGCGCTGCGCGACTGGGTGACCAATGTCGACAGCACCTACTACCTGATCGGCACCGCGGCCGGCCCGCACCCCTATCCGGAGCTCGTGCGCGAGTTCCAGTCGGTGATCGGCAAGGAGGTGCGCGAGCAGATCATGGCCGCCGAAGGGCGCCTGCCGGACATGCTGGTCGCCGCCGTCGGCGGCGGCTCCAACGCCATCGGCCTGTTCCACCCCTTCCTCGACGACCGTGACGTGAAGATCGTCGGCGTCGAGGCGGGCGGCAGGGGGCTCGACGGCGAGGAGCATTGCGCCTCGCTGACCGCCGGGTCGCCGGGCGTCCTGCACGGCAACCGCACCTACCTCCTTCAGGACGGCGACGGGCAGATCAAGGAAGGCCATTCGATCTCGGCCGGCCTCGACTATCCCGGCATCGGGCCGGAGCATTCCTGGCTGAAGGACCAGGGCCGCGTCGAATACGTACCGATCATGGACCGCGAGGCGCTGGACGCCTTCCAGATGCTGACGCGCGTGGAGGGCATCATCCCGGCACTGGAGCCGGCGCACGCGCTGGCCGAGGTGATCAAGCGCGCGCCGAAGATGGACCGCGACCAGATCATCGTGATGAACCTCTGCGGCCGCGGCGACAAGGACGTCTTCACGGCGGCCAAGCATCTGGGCGTGGAGCTTTAGGCGGACACGCGTTTCGGCTAAGCTCGGTCCGAGCGCAGGAGGCTTCGCATGGGCAAGGCACCGATCCTGATCGACGACGACGTGAAGGGCGACCTCGAGCGCGAGGCTTCCCTCAGCGGTTCGACGGCGTCTTCCGTCGCGCAGGCGGCGATCGAGGCCTATCTCCGGCTCCGCACCGCCAAGCGCCGTGCGATCGAGGAGGCGACAGCCGAGGCGGAGGAAGGCCGTTTCGTCTCCAAGGAGGCGGTCGATCGCTGGGTCACGTCCTGGGGAACGCCCGGCGAGCTTCCCGAACCGGCGCCGGACATATTCAAGACGGCCAGTTGAAGGTCGTCTTTCTTCCCGGTGCCGTCCGCGATCTTTGCTGGTTCAGGCGCTACTACGAGGAGATATTCCGCGACGGCGCGCGCCGCGCAGGCGACCACTACAGGAAGGCGCTTCAGGCCCTCGAGACGATGCCGCACATCGGCCACCCGACGCCCTTCGGCGACGTCCGCGAGTTCTCGATCCCGCGGACACCTTTCGCGATCCTCTGTAGACTGCGCGAGGATCGCATCGAAATCATGCGCGTGATCGACGAAAGGGCGCTGCGCGAAGATTGAGCGGCGCGCGTGACTTGAGGCCGGCGGCGCGGGCCTGTATCGCTCGCCGATGGCTTTCGCGCACGCCCGGCCCCGCGCATGGCCATGAGGGCATCCGCCCCGCACGACACCCGGAAGGCACGACCGACATGACCACCCGCATCGAAGATCGCTTCGCGAGCTTGAAGGCCGAGGGACGGCCCGCGCTCGTCACCTTCCTGATGGCGGGCGACCCGGACGGCGAGACGGCCTTCGAGATCATGAAGGCACTGCCGGAAGCGGGCGCGGACCTGATCGAACTCGGCATGCCCTTCTCCGACCCGATGGCCGACGGCCCCGCCGTCCAGAAGGCCGGACGTCGCGCCCTGCAGGCTGGCGAGACGCTGACGAAGACCCTTGCCACCGTGAAGCGCTTCCGCGAGGGCGACGCGAAGACGCCCGTCATCCTGATGGGCTATTTCAACCCGATCTACATCTACGGCGTCGATCGCTTCGTCGCGGACGCGCGCGAGAACGGCGTGGACGGGCTGATCGTCGTCGACCTGCCACCCGAGATGGATGACGAGCTCTGCCTGCCGGCCGTTGAGGCCGGGCTGAACTTCATCCGCCTCGCGACGCCCACCACGGACGAGAAGCGGCTGCCTGCCGTCCTTAGGAACACGTCGGGCTTCGTCTACTACGTCTCCATCACCGGCATCACGGGCACCGCCGCGCCGGATGCGGGCAAGGTCAGCGCCGCCGTCGCTCGCATCAAGGACAAGACAGACCTCCCCGTATGCATCGGGTTCGGCGTTCGCACGGCCGAGCAGGCGCGCGCGCTCGGCCGCCATGCCGAGGGCGTCGTCGTCGGGTCCGCGCTCGTCGGCGCCATCGAGGACTCGCTCGTCGACGGGCGCGCCGCGCCCGGCACGCCGAACGCGATCCTGTCCGTCGTGCGCGATCTTGCGGCCGGCGTTCGCGCAAGCCGCCTTGCGGATGCCTGATAGCCGGTCCATGTGACGGGGATGCACGACGTGCGCACCAACATCGAACCATCGAGGAGCCAGGCTTCGTGAACTGGATCACCAATTACGTGCGGCCCAAGCTCACGAGCCTTCTCGGCCCGCGCGAAGTGCCGGAAAACCTCTGGATCAAGGATCCCGAGACCGGCGAGATGGTCTTCCACAAGGACCTCGAGGCCAACCAGTGGGTGGTGCCCTCGTCCGGCGTCCACATGAAGATCGGCGCGCGCGATCGTCTCGCGACCTTCTTCGACGGCGGGCAGTACGCGCTGGTGGACCTGCCGAAGGTGCCCATCGATCCGCTGAAGTTCCGCGATTCCAAGCGCTATGTCGACCGCCTGAAGGAGTACCGCTCCAAGACCTCGATGGAGGACTCGGTGCTGGTGGCGACTGGCGAGATCGAGGCGCTGCCCATCGTCGCCGCCGTGCAGGACTTCGCCTTCATGGGCGGGTCGCTCGGCATGGCCGCGGGCGAGGCGATCGTCACGGCCGCAGAGAAGGCGGTCGAGCTCCACCGCCCGCTCGTCCTCTTCGCGGGCTCGGGCGGTGCGCGCATGCAGGAGGGCATCCTGTCGCTCATGCAGCTTCCGCGCACCACCGTCGCGGTTGAGGAGGTGAAGGATGCGGGCCTTCCCTACATCGTCGTCCTCACCAACCCGACGACGGGCGGCGTGACGGCGTCCTATGCCATGCTGGGCGATGTCCACATCGCAGAGCCCGGCGCGTTGATCGGCTTTGCAGGCGCGCGCGTCATCGAGCAGACGATCCGCGAGAAGCTGCCGGAAGGCTTCCAGCGCTCGGAATATCTGATGGATCACGGCATGGTCGACATGGTCGTCCACCGCCACGAGCTGAAGGGCACCATCGCGCGGCTCCTCAAGGTGCTGACGCGCGCCCCCGCCAACGACACCGCGCCGGCCGAGCCGGAGCCCGCCGGCGAGGCGGCCTGAGCCCTTGGCCGGCGCGCCCTTTCCCGGAACGCCGCGTCCGGTGAGCGTCGCCGGTTCGGCCGACGCCGCCATCGAGGCCCTGATGGCACGCCATCCGAAGGGCTTCGACCTCGCGCTCGACCGGATCCGGCGCGTTCTGACGGCGCTCGGCGAGCCGCAGAAGCGCCTGCCGCCGCTGGTCCATGTTGCGGGCACGAACGGCAAGGGCTCGGTCGTCGCCTTCTCTCGCGCGATCCTCGAAGCTGCGGGAACGGGCGTCCACGTCCACACCTCCCCGCATCTCGTGCGCTGGCACGAGCGCTACCGGCTGGCCCATACGGGCGGCGGGCGGCTCGTCGAGGACGCGATGCTGGTCGAAGCCGTGGAGCGCGCGGCGCGCGCGGCCGGCGAGGAGCCGATCACGGTCTTCGAGATTCTCACGGCGGTTGCCTTCCTCCTGTTTTCGGAGAACCCGGCCGAAGCGGTGCTGCTCGAGGTCGGACTCGGCGGGCGCTTCGATGCGACGAACGTCGTGGAGGCACCGGTCGCCACCGCCGTGAGCGCTATCTCGCTCGACCATCAATCCTATCTGGGCGACCGGGTGGAACTGATCGCGGCCGAGAAGGCCGGCATCTTCAAGCGGGGCGCGCCGGCCGTCATCGGCGCGCAGAGCGAAGCTGTCGCGCTGGATGTGCTGCGCACGAACGCCCAACGCGTCGGCGCGCCGGCGACGGTCTTCGGCGAGGACTTCTTCGCCTTCGAGGAGCACGGGCGCTTCGTGTATCAGGACGATCGCGGCCTCCTCGATCTCCCGTTGCCCAAGCTGCCCGGAAGACACCAGATCGCCAATGCGGCGCTCGCCATCGCGACCTTGCGCGCGGCCGGCTTCGATCCCTCGCCTGACGCAGTCGAGACGGGGCTCCAGACGGCGCGCTGGCCGGGCCGTCTGCAGGGGCTGACGAGCGGCGCGCTGCACGCGCTCGCCGCGCCCGGCTCCGAGATCTGGATCGACGGCGGCCACAATCCCGGCGCGGGCGTCGTCGTCGCCGAGGCGATTGCCGACATGGAGGACCGCGTCCAGCGGCCGCTCTTCCTGATTTCCGGCATGCTCTCGACCAAGGAGCCGGTCGGCTTCTTCGAGGCCTTCGCGGGCATGGCACGGCGTGTCTTCACTGTGCCGATCGCATCCTCGAATGCCGGCATGTCGCCGGACGATCTGGCCGACGCCGCGATCGAGGCGGGGCTCGACGCCGAGCCCTGCGATTCGGTAGCGGAGGCCATCCGCCTCGTGTCGACCGGCTGGCGGAGCGAGCCGGCGCCGCGCTTCCTGATCTGCGGATCGCTCTACCTCGTCGGCGAAGTGCTGGCCGAGAGCGATCTCGCCCCTGAATAAGAAAAGGCCCGGACGTCACCGTCCGGGCCTTTCACGGGTTCAGGCTGCCGGGATCAGGCGCCGGTGTTCTCGTTGATCCACGAGACGAGCTTGGACTTCGGCGCCGCGCCGACCTGCACGGAGGCCTGCTGGCCGTCCTTGAACAGCATGAGCGTCGGGATCGAGCGCACGCCGAACTGGGCGGCGAGGTCCGGGTTTTCGTCGATGTTGATCTTCACCACGTCGACGTTCGGCATCTCCTGCGAGATTTCCTCCAGGCTCGGCGCGATCATCTTGCAGGGGCCGCACCACTCGGCCCAGAAGTCGACGACCACCGGGTTCGACGCGTTCAGGACGTCGGATTCGAAATTGCTCTTGTCGATCTTCTTGGTGCTCATGGGACGAAGGCTCCGTTGAAGCCCCTTGGAAGCGCCGCGTTCTTCGCGATCGCGCCGGGGCGCACGGGCCGGACTGTTCCGGCCCCGTTGGCTCGAAGGTAGAAGCGCGGGCGACCGACTTCAAGACGCGCGCGCGTCGTCTCCAGCCCGCCGCAAGGCGAGCCCTTCGAGCGAGGCATCCAGGGCGGCCTCGCCCGGCTCGATCAGCGCGGGAGCCTCCGTGTAGAGGAGCGCCGCGCGAATCTCGCGGCCCGGATAGAGGGGGGCGAGAAGCGCACGATAGAGCGCGAGCTGCAGGACATATGCGGCCGGCAGATCCGCCGCGCTCCTCGCGGGCGGCCGGTTGGTCTTGTAGTCGACGAGGAGCACACTCTCCGCCGATACCGCGAGCCGGTCGATCGTGCCCGAAACCGGATAGGGCCGTCCGGCGACCGTCACCGTGCCGCGCACGCCGACCTCGGCTCGGCTGCCGGGCGCAAAGAGCGGCGCAAAGCGTGCATCGTCCAGAACGGCCAGCGCCGAAGCGAGCATCGCCTCGCGCGCGGGCGCCTCGGTGATCTCCGAAAGCGCGAGGTAGCGCCGGGCGGCTGCCTCGCGCTCGTCGGGTGCCATGTCCGGCAGCACCTGCAGGAGCTTGTGGATGGCGATGCCGCGCGCGATGGCGGCGGACGGGACAGCGGTCGCGCCAGGCGATGCGGCGACAGGCGAGCCGGCGGCCTGCTCTTCCTCCTTGGCGACGCGCAACGCCCCCGTCGGATCGGACGGCACGAGCGGGCGCGGTGGCAGCGGTTCGGGCGCGAGCTTCGAAAGGTCGATGGCGCGGACTGGTCGCTCGCCTTCCTTCGGCGCTTCGGACGGCGCGCGGGCAAAATCGGCGCTCCCCCAGCGCAGGGCCGTCAGCGAACCGTCCGGTGCCGTTATGCGCTCGCAGCGGCCTTCGAGGCTCGCCTGGACACGCGAAAGCCAGCTTTTCTCATGCGCCCCGCGCACGCCCGCATGGCCGCATACGACCAGCCGATCGGCGGCGCGCGTCATGCCGACATAGAGAAGCCGGCGATACTCCTCCTCGGCGCGCGCCTGCTCGGCCTCGCGCAGGCGTTCGACATCGGCATTGGCAAGAGCCTTGGTCGGGCACCAGAGAAAACCGGGCGGTGACAGCGGTGGCAGGCCGGGCATGTCGGCGAAGGCGACGAGCCGGGCGCCGTGCGAATGGACGAAGGGCGCCGAGCCCGGATCGACGAGAAAGACGGCGGGCGCTTCGAGGCCCTTGGCCGCGTGCGCGGTCATGATCCGCACTTCTCCGCCGGCGCGGCCCGTCTCGCGCTTGATTGTCGGCGGGGCGGCGTCGAGATTCGCGAGGAAGGCATCGAGATCGGCGCCACCCTCCGCCTCGAAGGCGAGGGCGAGATCGAGGAAGGCGTCGATCACCTCGCCCGCGTCACGGCCGAGCCGTGCGGTGAGGCGCGCCCGTCCGCCCTCCGGGCCGAGGATGCGGGCGTAGAGGTCGAAGACGCCCGCAAAGCCGGCGCGCGCCCGCAGCGCCTCGATGCGCGAATGCGCGGCGCCGAGGCGCTCGGCGAGGCTCTCCCGATCGGCCATAGAGGCGGGCAGGCGTGCGGCGGCTCCGGGTTCGGCAAAGCGCGACAGGGCAAGGCGCAGCGCCTCGGCTCCGCGCGGCTGGCGCGTCAAGGCAAGCGCCATCAGCTCGTCGTCGGAGAAACCGAAGAGCGGGCTCTTCAGGACGGCGGCGAGCGACAGTTCGTCCTCGGCATTGGCGAGGACGCGGCCGAGCGCGACGAGATCCTGCACGGCGATGTGGTCGGTCAGGACGAGGCGGTCGGCGCCCGCCACCGCGATGCCGCGCTCGCGCAGCGCGGCGCTCATGGCGCCGACGAAGGCTGAGCGCTTGCGCACCAGAACGATGACGTCGCCGGCATGGAGCGCACGCGTCTCACCGCGATGTTCGATTGCGGTGCCGATCCAGTCCTCGATCGTCCCGGCGATGCGGGTCGCGAGGCGCACCAGCGGCGAGGAGCGGGGCTCCTCGTCGATCGGCGTCAGCCAGTCGTCGCTCTGAGGCACCGCCTCCTTCTCGTAGGGCGGCCAGATCTCGACGAGGCCCGGCGCCTGACCGCGCGCCGTTTCGTGGACGGGCTTTTCGCCCTCGGCCGAGAGGCCGCGCCGGTCGTCCTCGGTCTCGAACGCGCCGTCGACGGCGCGCAGGATGTCGGCCGAGGAGCGGAAGGACTGCTGCAGGGCGACGCGCGAGAAGGGCGCGCCGACGGCCGTCGCGCGCGCCTCCATGCGGCGGCGCTCATCCGCGAACATCGCGGGCGAAGCGCCCTGGAAGGAATAGATGGACTGCTTCTCGTCGCCGACGGCGAAGACGGTTCGGACGCGCTCAGGCTCGCCCTCGAAGAACTCCTCGACCAGCGAGCGCACCACCTGCCACTGGCGCGCGCTGGTGTCCTGCGCCTCGTCGACGAGGACGTGGTCGATGCCCTGGTCGAGCTTGTAGTGCACCCAGGCCGAAGCCTCGGCGCGCGTCAGAAGGTCGGCCGCGCGCACGATGAGATCCTCGAAGTCGAGCCGGGCGCGCGCGCGCTTGAGGAGGGTGTAGTCGCGCTCCAGCCGCTCGGCGATGACGAGCGCGGCGCGGCTTGCGCGGAACAGGCGCACGGTGGCGAGGCGTTCGGACGTCTCCTCGACGAAGTCGGCCAGTTCCTCCAGTCGCTCGGCGAAGTCGTCGAACTGCGAGGCGACGCTCTTGGTCGCGACGCTCGTCGACTTGTAGCGCCCGCCATCTGATTTCAGGCAGATCGCGCGCAGCGCGTCGAATCGCTCCGGCATGCCCGTTGCCGCCTCGACGGCGGCGAGCTTGGCGGCGAGCTTGCCGTCGGTCACGGCGCTGGAGCGCTGAAGCGCCTCGGCCAGCCTCTCGCGGAAATCGTCGTCGAAGCCCGGCGGGTCGATCGCGGCGGCGACGACGCCGTCCTCGTCGGCGCGCGGGTCGAGGCCCAGCGCGCGGGCGAGGGCCGAGACGGCGCCCTCGACGCCGCCCACGGACGCCATATGCGCGCCGATCGCGTCCCGCCGCTGGACGATCTCGGCGAGGAGGTCGTCGAGGCCCTTCTCGCCGCCGAGCGTCAGCGCCTCGGCGAAGCTCTCGGCCAGCGCCTCGTCGCCCTCGGCGCCGGCATCGGCCGCCACGATGAAGCGGCGGCGGGCCTCGGCGAGGAGGAGCGCGCTCTCGGCGTCGTCCATCACGGTGAAATGGGCCGGAACCTGCGCTTCCAGCGGGAAGAGGTGCAGGAGCGATTCGCAGAAGGCGTGGATCGTCTGGATCTTCAGGCCGCCCGGCGTCTCCAGCGCGGTGGCGAAGAGGCGGCGCGCGCGGGCGAGGTCGGCGGTGCTCGTATCCTCGCCGCCGAGTTCGGCGAGGCGCCCGGCCAGGGCCTCGTCCGACAGACGCGTCCATTCGGCCAGAAGCGCGAAGATGCGGCCCTGCATCTCGGCGGCGGCGGCCTTGGTGTAGGTGAGGCACAGGATGCGGCTCGGCGCGGTGCCCGCGATGAGCAGCCGCACGACCCGGCGCGCGAGCACGAACGTCTTGCCGGAGCCGGCATTGGCCGCGACGAAGACCGAGCGCGAGGGATCGGAGGCGAGCGCCTGCGCGGCCTTGGTGCCGGCCGAGATGAGGAGCCCGCTCATGCGTCCTCTCCCGAAGCGCCGTCCTCGTCGTCGCCGATCGACCATTCGCGGGCGCGGGCGAGATGGTCGTAGGGGCCGGAGAAATCGCCCGAAAGGGCCGGGCGGGCGCGCGAACGGTACCCGCGCCCCGGATCGAGACTGGCGGCGGCCAGCGCCCGGAAGCGGGCCAGCGCCTCGTCGGCGAGCCCTTCGGCGCTGACGGCCTCGCGCGTCGGTGTCGCGCTCTGCGAAAGGCGGTCCTCGCGCACCTCGTTCTCGCGCAGGCGCACATAGGAGAGTTCCCCGACCGGCGCGGCTGCAATGCCCTTGAAGCCGCCCTCCCTCGCCATCGCCGCTTCCAGCGGAAGCTGCGGGGCCAGCAGCGTGCGAGCCTGTTTGGCGCTCGGCTGCGTGCCGGTCTTGTAGTCGAAGATCTCCAGCCGCCCATCGCCCATCTCGTCGATGCGGTCGGCGTAGCCGGTCAGCGTCACGGCGATATCGGAGACGTCGAGGCGGCCCCTGCTCTCGGCGTGGCGGCGCCGGACGCGCGGTGAGCGGGCGTGCTCCCATTCGAGGAAGCGTGTCGCGAGCCCTTCCATGCGCGGCCACCAGACGGCGGCGATCTCGGGCGGCAGCGCCTCGCGGGCGAAGGCCTCGCGCGCGATCGCGATCAGGCGCTCATGTGCGTCCGGCACCTGCGGGTCCGGCACCTCGCGGGTAAAGGCGGCGAGGATGTCGTGGAAGAGCGTGCCGCGCTCGGTGACGCCCGGCGCGCGGATGAGCGGGTCCATCGGCTCCAGATGGAGGATGCGTTTCGCGTGGACCGCATAGGGGTCGCGCACCAGGCGCTCGACCTCGGTGACCGAGAACTGGCGCGGCCGGCGCTCCAGCGGCGGGCGCGGCTCGGGCCGGCTGGCGCGCGGCTCGGCGGCTGCGTCATCGAGTGAGCGCGCGGCCTCGAGGAAGGGCACTCCGGCGTCCCGCAGGCGCTGCGCACCGTCCTCGCCGGCCAGCGCCAGGATGCGCTGGAGCCAGCGCGAGGGGATCGACGGCGCGCCTTCCGCGCGCTTGGCCCGCGTCATCACCACGCGCGGGCTGCCGAGCGCCATCCAGATGTCGTGAGCGGCAAGGCCGATGCGGCGCTCGGGCGGATCGAGCAGGATCTCGGCGCGCATCAGCCGCGATAGGAACGCATCCGACCGTGCCCCTTGCGGCCATGTGCCCTCGTTCAGCCCGCCGACGATCATCACGTCGACATTCTGAAGCCGCGCTTCCAGCGCGCCCCAGACGAAGGCGCGTTGCGAAAGGCCCGCGCGCGGCCTTGCCGCGGCCCCGGCGCCGAGCGCGGCGAAGACGTCCGGCCACTCGGCCGGCTCGACCGCAAATCCGACTTCGGGCGCGGCGATCAGCTCCGAAAGGAGCGCGGAGAGGGCGGCTCCGGCTTCTTCGGCATACAGCGGCGCGAAGGAGCCGGTCTCGTCGCGCGCCAGGGCCTCGAGCGCCTGCGTCAGCGCGAGCGCCAGCGGAGCGATCTCCTGCGCGGGGGCGCGGCGTAGAGCGGTGAGAGGCGACAGCGCCTCGGCCAGCGCGGCGGCGGCCCGTTCGCCGAGATCGCGATCTTTCTCGCCGAGAAGATGCACCGGCCGCGCGACCCGTCCGCCCTTGGCGAGCGCTGCCCGACGCTCCGCATAGAGCACGGCGAGTGTCTCGGCGCCCGCACGCCCGCTGCCGCCGCGCAGGCCGATCATCTCCACCGTGCGGGCCGCGCGCCGCGCCTCGGCCGCGCCGAGGCCGAGCCGCGTCAGCGGATGCTTCAGAAGCGAGACGAGCGTGACGGGATCGCCGGGTGAGAGCGCGGCCTCAAGCGCCAGACGCGCCAGCGTGCCAGGCGCCGTCGCGTGGAGCGGGCGGCCGGCGGAATCGTTGGCTGCGATGCCGAAGCGCGAAAGCTCGACGACGACGCGCCGGGCGAGCTTGCGATCGGGTGTCGTCAACGCGACCCGCGCCTGCGGGTCCGACAGGGCATCGCGCATGGCGACCGCGATCGCCCGCGCCTCTTCCCCCTCGTCGGCCGCCTCCACCAATGCCAAGCCGTCGAGAGCCTGCGCGGGATGCTCCGCGCCGCTTGCCCAGAGGTCTGTGGTTTCGGCCGGGCGCAGGGCGTTCGACAGGAAGCGTTGGCGCGCAGCGAGCGCCGGTATCTCCGGGGCGAAGGCCTCCACATCCTCGCGGGTCGCTCCGAGGCCGGCGAGAACGCGGCGCAGGCCGTATTGCGGATGGCCGGCGGCGGCGGCCGAAGCCGCGCGGTCGATCGCCGCGAAGCTTGGCGCATCGAGGTCGGTGTCGAGGCCCGGCAGGACGAGCGCGCCGTTCTCGAGATCGGCGACGGCTCGCATCAGTTCCAGCGTCGCTGGCGCGGCGGCTGTCGATCCGGCGATGACCACCGGCCCCCGCGAGCCCTCCCGGCGGTAGCGCCCGGCGGCCTCGCGCGCCCACAGATTGCGGGCGGCTGCCGCTTCCGTGAACCCGGTTTCCTCCAGATGGCGCGGCCATTCCTGCGTGAGGATGGCCAGGAAGGCGAGGGTCAACTGCCACCATTCGGCGAGCCTGTCCTCGACGTCGAGCTTCGCGAGGGCCGACAGGTCGATCTCCTCGTCGCCCGCCTCGTCGAGCAGCGTGCCGAGGTCGCCCGCGAGCCAGAGCGCGTCGGCCGCCGAGGCCGGCAGCACGATCTCGCGACCGGCCAGCGCCGAGGCCGCGCCCGCCTCGACCCGAGACTTCCAGAACCGCACGAGCCGTGCGAGCTCCAGCCGCCGCCGCAGTGGATCGACGGTGCGGGTGAGCGCCGCCGCCCCGTCCGGCGCGCCGGTGAAGGCATCGGCCTCGTCGCGCTCGCTCAGGGGGCGGATGCGCGGCAGGATCGCGGCCTCGCCGCCGATGGCATGCGCGAAGGCCGCGGTGAGCGAGAGCGCGGCGCGGCGCGTCGGCACGAAGACCGTCACGTCTGCGAGCGCCAAAGGATCGTCACCGAGCGCAAAGCCCGGCACGACGCGGCCCGACAGGATGCCGCGCGCGAGCGTCGGCAGAAACGGAAGGCCAGGCGGGATGGTGAGGATTCGCGGCGCCATACCCCGCGAATCTACAGGTCGGGCGGGCGGCGCGCCACCGTCCGCCGAAGCTTCGAGGTCACCCGGAAACTCTGAACCCGCCTCGGGCCGTCCGAAGACCGCGGTCGTCGGACGGTACTTCAGGCGGCGCTCGCCTGCACGACGCTCTCCGCCTCGGCGATGGCGGCGGGCGTGCCGACAGTGAGCCACAGCCCGTCGAGCCGCACCCCGTAGAGGCGATCGGCCTCGATGGCGCGGTCAAAGACGCGGTTCAGAGAGAAGCGCTCCTCCGCCAGTCCCTCGAAGAGCTTGGGCGAGAGGATCGCCGCGCCTGCATAGATGAAAGGGCTCATGTCCCGCTCGGCGACGCGCGCCAAGCGCCCGGTGACGTCCATCGAGAAGTCGCCGCGCCCCTCGTAGCCGGTCGCGCGTTTCATGTCCGCGATCAATAGCAGCGCGTCCATCCGTTCCGGATTCCAGATTTCGGCCATCAGCGGAAGGTTGTCGCGATAACCTTCGATCCAGAACGTATCGGAGTTCAGCAGGAAGAAGGGGTCCGTTCCAAGCTCGGGCAGCGCCTTCACCACACCCCCGCCCGATTCCAGGAGAGCGTCGCTCTCGTCGGAGACGACGATCTCCAGACGACCCTTGCGGCGGCGCAGATGCGCGCGCATCAGGTCTGCCATGTAGTGGACATTGACGACGGTGCGGGTGACGCCGGCACGCTCCAGCGCATCGAGCCCGTAGTCGATCAGCGCGCGTCCGCCGACTTCGACCAGCGGCTTGGGGATGGTCGAGGTGATCGGCCGCATGCGCTTGCCGAGGCCTGCGGCCAGCACCATCGCCGTATGGGGCGAAAAGCCCCCGCCCGTGATCTTGGGGCCCGTCATGTCAGGAGTGTCCGTTCTTTCTTCACTTGCCGCGTCAGGGCAGGGGGTCGAAGACGCCCCAGCCCTCGTAGAGGGCCTTCAGGCCGGCGAGCGCGGGATGCTCCAGCGTGCGCTTCAGATAGCCCTGTATCCGCGGGATGTGTCGCAGATATTGCGGCTTGCCGTCGCGCTCGTGCAGCCGCACGAAGATGCCGAGGATCTTGCTCGCGCGCTGGGCCGCCATGACCGCATAGTCGCGCGAGAACGCCTCGGCGTCGAAATCGGGGTCGTCCGCGCGCGAGCGGTGATAGGCGGCGACGATATCCGCCTCGAGTGCGGCCGGGATGTCGACCCGCGCGTCCTGCGCGAGCGAGGCGAGGTCGTAGGCCGTCGGGCCGATCATCGCGTCCTGGAAGTCGAGGATGCCGATGCGCCGGCAGCCCTTGCGGTTCTCCTGCCACAGGATGTTGGGCGAGTGGATGTCACGCAGCAGAAGCCGCGTCTCACCCCCCGCGATCGCCTCGAAGAGCTTGCGCCATTCGGCGGCGAAGGCGCCGGCCTCCTGCGGGTGCGTGCGACGCCCGCGGGCGCGCGGCAGGAACCAGGAGGGCAGGAGATCGACCTCGATCGCCATCGCCTCGAAGTCGAAGAAGGGCACCTTGTGATGCTCGCCGGCTGTGGTGGTCAGCTCCGCCGCGATGTCGGCGGCGTGCAGGTCCGCGAGACACTCGGCCACCGCCTCGTAGCGCTCGGCGATCGGGCGGCCCTCGGCGTCCACGATGCCTTCGGCGCCAAGATCCTCCAGAAGCACGAAGCCGTGCGTGATGTCGCTCGCATGGACCTGCGGGACGGAGAAGCCGGCGGCGTGCAGCGTCTCGGCGATGGCCACGAAGGGCAGGATGTCGAGCGCCGTGTGCGCGATCTCGGCATAGCTGAGACTGCCGCGAACGGGCGGCCCGGCTGGCATGCGCGGGGCGTCCATCAGCACGAGGCTCGGCTCCCCGTCGCGTTGGATGTGCTCGTAGCGGCGCGCCGAAGCATCGCCCGGAAACGGCCTGCGACGCGCGGTGGCCGCGCCCGCGCCCGCGGCCTCGAGGAAGCGACGGGCCGAAAGCGAGCGCGACAGGCGCCGCATGCTCTCGGCGGTGGCGCGCACGACGAGACGGCGCCCGCCTCCGGGTGCAAGATCGAGATGCAGATGGATGTTCGCCTCGGCGGCCACCAGCGCCACGCGCTCGGGCCACTCGACGAGGACGATCCCGGTCTCGGCGGCCTCCTCGAAGCCGAGCTCCTCCAGCTCGTCCTGCGAGCCGATCCGGTACAGGTCGAAATGCGTCGCTTTGGGGCGCGTTTCGTAGGTCTGCACCAGCGTGTAGGTGGGCGAGGGCACTTCCAGCGCATCGTCGTCGGCCAGATAGCGCAGGACCGAACGCGCAAGCGTCGTCTTGCCGGCGCCGAGGTCGCCGGAGAGCGCCACCGTATCGCCGACGCGCAGGATGATCGCCAGATCTTCGGCGAAGACGCGGCTCGCCTCGTCGTCGGGCAGGTCGAGCGCGAAGACGTCGGTGAAGACGTCGGCCGGCCGGGTGGTGCTCATTCGGCAGCCCTATCGATTTCCTGGCGTGCGAGGGGGAAGCGGCAGGTGACGACCGTGCCTCCCTTGGGCGGCGTGACGATCTCCACGCTGCCCTCATGCAGTTCGACGAAGCTCTTGACGATCGACAGCCCCAGCCCGGCGCCCGACTGGCGCCCCCCGGCGGGATTGCTCTCGAAGCGCTGGAAGGCCTTCGCGACATCCTGCGGCGCGATGCCCGGTCCCTCGTCGGTGACGGTGAAGGCGATCTCGTTGCCGAGGCGTGTGGCGCGCAGGGAGACGGTCGAGCCCGACGGCGCGAAGTTCGCCGCGTTCGAGAGAAGGTTGAACAGCACCTGGGTGACGCGGTGCTCGTCGGCCATGAAGCTCGTGCCCGCGTTCGACACGTCGACGAGAAGGCGCACCTCGCTGTCGCGCATGCGCTCCTGAACGGCTTGCGCCGCGTGCCCGGCGACCTTGGCGATGTCGACCTCGGAAAGATCGAGATCCATGATGCCCGCGTCAATCGTCGCAAGGTCGAGAATGTCGTTGACGATGGTCAGGAGCGTGTTGGTCGAGGTGGAGATGTAGTCGAGATATTCGGCCTGGCGCGCGTTGAGCGGGCCGGTCTCGTCGGCGCGAAGGAGTGCGGAGAAGCCGATGATGTTCGTCAGCGGCGAGCGCAGCTCGTAGTTCACGTGCTGGACGAAGTCGGACTTCACGCGGTCCGCCGCTTCCAGCGCCTCGTTGCGCTCGCGCAGCATGCGCTCGGCGGCCTTGGCGTCGGAGATATCGGTGAAGGTCAGCATCGTCTGGCCGTTCGGCAGCGGCACCACGGCGAAGGTCTGCACCCGCCCGTCCGACAGCTCGATCTCGCCGCCTTCCACGTCGCGCGGGCCCTCGTCGAAGGCGGTGACGGCGCTGGCGAAGCTCGCCCAGCTCGTGCCCGCCGCGTTCGGGCGCGTCTGCACCGACACCGTGTCGGCGAAGGCGCGGATGTGCGGCTTGGCGGCGACGAACTCGGCCGAAAGCCCCCACATCTCGCAGAAGATCGGGTTCGAGAGGCGCAGGCGTCCGTCCTGCCCGAAAACGGCGACGGCCTCGTTGAGGCTGTCCAGCGTCTCGCCCTGGAGGCGAACCAGCGCATTGAGGCGGCTCTCCAGCTCGAACTTCTCGGTCAGATCCTCGAAGACCCAGGTCGCGCCGCCCTGCGGCACGGGGTTTGCGAGGACCCGCAGGGTGCGTCCGTCTGCCAGATGCCAGATCGCGTCCGTCGCCTGCGGTGCGCGATAGGCGGCGAGGATCTCGGCCTTCACGTCGCGCAGGGGCCGGTCGTCCGGCAGGACGCCGCCCGAACGAAGCCGGTCCATGATGGCGATGTGGTCCGGTCCCGTCTCCAGATAGACGTCCGGCAGGCCGAAGAGGCGCGCGAAGGCAGCGTTGTGATAGACGAGAAGGGTCTTCTCGTCGAAGCGCGCGACGGCGGTTGTCAGATGATCCAGCGTCTCCGAATGCGAGCGGATCGTCTCGCGCAGTTCGAGGCGCACGGCCTCGACGGCCGAGACGTCCACCGCAAGGCCTGCCGAGCCGAAGGTGCCGCGCGCATCGACGACGGCGAAATTGCGCCTGTCGGCCTCGACCACGGCATTGAGCTGGCCCTCGAAAATCCCCTGCGCGCGCAGCATGGCGTCGATACCGGCGCGGTCCTGCTCGGCAAAGAGCTCCAGCCGTCGCTCGATCGCGTCCTCGACGTCGCTCGCCTCGACCGCCCGCGCGTAGGCGGCGTTCGCCCAGACGAGCCCGCCATCCGTACCGCGCAGCCAGAGGGGCATGGGTGCTGCGTCGAAAAGGGTCTGGAGCGTCTCGATGGTCGCGACGGCGCGTTCGTTCTCGATGCGCAGATGCGCGATCTCCTCGCGCAGCCCGCCGAGCGGCGAGAAACGCACCAGCGCGAGCGCGCCTGCGGTGCGCCCGGAGACCTCCATCGGGCGCCCAGGCTCGATCTCGATCTCGCGGCGGAACGGCTCGGCGGAGCGGCGCAGGCGTTCGATGTCGGCCGTGACGCGGGCCGCGTCCACGGCCGGCATCCAGGCCGAAAAGCGCAGGAACCGCCCCTGGTCCGACGGGGCGCCGAGTTCGGGCGGCAAGGTGCCCGCGACCTCCGGCTCGGCCTGTCCGCGATAGACGACGACGCGGTGGCCCTCTGCCGACAGGATCGCCGAGCGCGTTTCGGCTTCGTTTCGCGCGTCGGCCAGTTCGGCGCGCAACTGCTCGTTCTGCGCGTCGGCTGCGGTGCGGGCGCGGATGAGCCAGACGGCCGCGATCATCGCCGCCCCGAGGAGAAGAGCAAGAAGCGCGAGGGTCCAGATGGTCTCGGGCGCCATCGCGCGGTCCATGAGCTGGGCGCGCGCGGGCGTTGCCACGAGGCAGGCGAGGACCATCGCCCCCGCCGCCGCGCCATGATCAGCGCACGACGCCGAAATCCGTCCGGACGCCCCCCGGTGCCGGTCTTTGCCCATTCCCCCGTCTCTCCGCCGCCGCGATTACAGCATCGGCCCGAAAACCGAGTTGGGTTTCCGAAAGGCCAGATGCGTAGACTCCAAAGTGTTAGAGCGACCTTTGTGCGTCCGAACGGATGCACGGCGCTCTGATGTTTGCAAAACTGCCCCTACGTCACGACCGGCCTCGTTTCCGGCCGCGACGCGCGCAGACTAAACGTCTGGCCGGATAAGGCAAAGCGCCGAAGGCAACAGTGTTGCGAAAAAGAAAAGCCTCGGCCGACGGATTGTCGGCCGAGGCTCTTGCGATCGCGGGAGAGGCCGCCGGATCAGTAGCGGTACTGGTCGCTCTTGAACGGCCCCTGCGGCGTGACGCCGATATAGGCGGCCTGCTCGTCGGACAGGACCGAGAGCTTGGCGCCGAGCTTGGCCAGATGCAGCCGCGCGACCTTCTCGTCGAGGTGCTTGGGCAGGACGTAGACCTCGTTGGCGTACTTCTCGCCCTTGGTGAAGAGCTCGATCTGCGCCAGCGTCTGGTTGGTGAAGGAGGCGCTCATCACGAAGGAGGGGTGGCCCGTGGCGTTGCCGAGATTGAGAAGGCGCCCTTCCGACAGGAGGATCATCCGCTTGCCGTCAGCGAAGGTGACCATGTCCACCTGCGGCTTGATGTTCGTCCATTTGAGGTTCTTCAGGCTGGCGACCTGAATCTCGTTGTCGAAATGGCCGATATTGCCGACGATCGCCATGTCCTTCAGCGACCGCATCGTGTCGAGCGTGACGACGTCCTTGTTGCCTGTCGTGGTGATGACGATGTCGGCGGTGGGGGCCGCATCCTCGAGCGTGACGACCTCGAAGCCGTCCATCGCCGCCTGCAGGGCGCAGATCGGATCGACCTCCGTCACCTTGACGCGTGCGCCGGCGCCCGCGAGCGAGGCGGCCGAGCCCTTGCCGACATCGCCGTAGCCGCACACGACCGCGACCTTGCCCGCCATCATCACGTCGGTGCCGCGGCGGATGCCGTCGACGAGCGATTCCTTGCAGCCATACTTGTTGTCGAACTTCGACTTGGTGACCGAATCGTTCACGTTGATCGCGGGGAAAGGCAGGAGGCCCTTCTTCTGCAACTGATAAAGCCGGTTGACGCCGGTCGTCGTCTCCTCGGTCACGCCCCGGATGGCGTCGCGCTGCCGGGCGAAGAATCCCGGCGTCTCACCCATGCGCTTCTTGATCTGCGCGAAGAGGATTTCCTCTTCCTCGCTCTCGGGGTTCGACAGGACATCCTCGCCTGCTTCCGCCCGCGCGCCGATCAGGATGTACATCGTGGCGTCGCCGCCATCGTCGAGGATCATGTTGGAGGGCTGGCCGTCGGCCCATTGGAAGATGCGGTCGGTATAGGTCCAGTATTCCTCGAGGCTCTCGCCCTTCACGGCGAAGACCGGGGTGCCCGTCGCGGCGATCGCGGCCGCGGCGTGGTCCTGCGTGGAGAAGATGTTGCACGAGGCCCAGCGGACCTCGGCGCCCAGCGCCTGCAGCGTCTCGATGAGCACCGCCGTCTGGATGGTCATGTGCAGCGAGCCGGTGATGCGCGCGCCCTGGAGCGGCTTTTCGGTACCGAACTCCTCGCGGCAGGCCATCAGGCCCGGCATCTCGGTCTCTGCGATTTCGATTTCCTTGCGGCCCCAGTCCGCAAGCGCGATGTCCTTGACGATGTAGTCCGTGGCGTCGGCCATGAATTGCGATCCGCTATCGTGGGAGAAAAGGCATTCAGCCGTTGTCTACCAACGCCGGGGCTATGCGACAAGCGGATATAAACATTCCTTTATATCCGCCTTGGCGACGGAGCCGGACTCGCGGGCGCCTTAGCACTCCTCGCCGAAGCCGCCGCGGACCAGAGCCTCGATCGCGTCGAGCGCTTCCTTTGCCTGCGGGCCGGCGGCGCTGACCTCGATCGTGGTTCCCTGCGCGGCCGCCAGCATCATCAGTCCCATGATCGACTGACCGCCGACGCACAGCCCGTCGCGCCCGATCGTCAGTTCGGCGTCGAAGGCCTCGGCGGTCTGGACGAACTTGGCGGAGGCCCGAGCGTGTAGGCCGCGACGGTTGACGATGGTCAGGGTGCGCGGTCCGGGTTCCGCCCCCGTGCCGGCGTCGCGCGCGCAGTCGGAAGAGGGAACGTGATCGTTCATCGCTCTATTGTCCGGAAAGAACGCGGCTGGCCACGGTGATGTACTTGCGCCCGGCCTCCTGCGCCTCGACCAGCGCCTGCTCCATCGGGCGCTCCGCGCGCACGCTGGCGAGCTTGATGAGCATCGGAAGGTTCACGCCGGCCAGCACGTCCACCGACTGCGCTTCCATCACCGAGATAGCGAGGTTGGAGGGCGTGCCGCCGAACATGTCCGTCAGGATGATGACGCCGCGGCCGCGATCGGCCCGCCGCACCGAGGCGACGATGTCCTCGCGGCGCTGCTCCATGTCGTCTTCGGGCCCGATCGAGACAGTCTCGAAAGCCTCCTGCGGTCCGACGACATGCTCCACGGCCGCCTTGAACTCGCGTGCGAGTTGACCGTGGGTAACGAGCACGAGGCCGATCATGAAGGCACAAACTCCATCCGCAATCCGGAAAATGGTGAAAACGGCGCGATACTGCGCTGCTGTGTTGAGCGCCACAAGGCCCGCCAGCGTGCGATGCGGAATTATTCCAGAAAGCGGCAAGAATGCCGCGATCTTATGGACGCCTTCTCACGTCTCGGTCATTTTGCACTGCCGGGCCGTCGGCCAGAAGCAGCGTCAGCACGAGATCGGCACCGAACGGCGCCTGGCGCTCGGGCAGAAGGATGCGGCGCAGGCGCACACCTGAAATCGCAATCTCCGCGCAATCGGGCATGCGCTCCGGCACAGGCACGAGTTCGACGACAAGCGTGAGGGACGCCTGCGGCGCGACGGGCAGGCGCAGGATGCCGATCCCGCGGATTTCGACGAGGCCGGAAAGGACCTCCGGCGCGCGTCCGCTCAGCAAGCCGTCCCGCCTCTCGACCACCACTCGGTCGTCGGCGACGAGCGCGGCTTCCATCCCCTCGCGGCGGGCCGCGCGCAGGAGCGAGAGCGCGAGCGACGACTTGCCGCTCCCCGATGCGCCGAGGATGAAGACGCCTTTTCTGTCGATGGCGATCAGCGAGGCGTGCACCGTCTCGGTCAAGCTCAGTCCTCAGCCGGCAGATGCACCGTGAAGCGCGCGCCGAGGATTCTCGTGGGCTGCTTCGGATCGAAGACGTTCTCGGCGAAGACCGTGCCACCGTGCGCCTCGATGATCTGGCGCGAGATCGACAGGCCGAGGCCGGAATTCTGGCCGAAGGCCTCCCCGGCCGGACGGTCGGTGTAGAAGCGCTCGAAGATGCGCTCGATCTTCTCGGCCTGGATGCCCGGGCCGTTGTCCTCGATGGTGACGGCGACGCGTTTGGCGAGCCGGCGCATGCGCACGGTGATGATCCCGTTGTCCTGCGGCACGAAGGAGCGCGCGTTCTCGATGAGGTTGGTGAAGACCTGGCTGAGGCGCAGGTCGTGTCCGGCCACGCGAAAGCCCTTCGGCCCGCCGGCGGGCGCCGGAATGGTGGCGAAGTCGAAGCGGATCGTCTGCCCTTCGCGCTCATGGGCGCGCGCGCCGTCGATCACGGAGGAGACGAGCGCTGCCAGATCGACACGATGCGTGACCTCGCGCGAAAGCTCCGCATCGAGGCGCGAGGCGTCCGAGATGTCGGTGATGAGGCGGTCCAGCCGCTTCACGTCGTGCTGGATGATGGCGAGCAGCCGCTCGCGCGAATCGTCGTTGCGCGCGAGCGGCAGCGTCTCCACGGCCGACCGCAGGGAGGTCAGCGGGTTCTTGAGCTCGTGGCTGACATCGGCCGCGAAGCTCTCGATCGCGTCCATGCGCGCGTAAAGCGCGTTGGTCATGCCGCGAAGGGCCGAGGCGAGATTGCCGACCTCGTCGGTCCGGTCGCCGAAGTCCGGGATTTCCTCGCGCGCGTTGACCGAGCGTCGCACGCGGATGGCGGCCGCCGACAGGCGCCGCAGCGGGTTGGCGATGGTTGAGGCCAGAAGCGTCGACAGCACGATGACGACGAGAGCGGCGACCGCGAAGACGCGCACGATCGCCATGCGCTCGGCCTGCACGATCTTGTCGATGTCGCCGCCCTGCGTCGACAGCATCAGGACGCCGAGCACGGCCCGGAAGCGCTGGATCGGCACGGCGACCGAGACGATGAGTTCGCCGTTTTCGGTGGCGCGCACGACGGTGGAGGGGCCCCCCGTCAGCGCGCTCATCACTTCGGGATAGGTCGTGCCCGAGCCGCCTGGCGTCTCGCGATAGACCGGCAGCGAGTTGTTCCGGAAGAGCTTGCCCACCTCGTCTCCCATCCACTCGAAGACGTTCTGCGGCTCCTCCTCCAGCGGCGGCAGATTGTAGCGAAGGATCTGGCCGCGTGAGTAGAGATGGCGCGAATCGAGGATCAGGTTGGCGTCGCGGTCGTAGATCCGTGCGCGCGTGCGTGTCGGGGAGATCAGGCGGCGCAAGAGGGGCGCGACCTGTTCCGGGTTGATCGGGAAGTCGAGATTGTCGTTGAGTTCGGCGCCCGGTTGCAGCGTCGACCCGGCCTGGAGTTCCAGGAGGCGCTCGGGGTCGAGCGAGATCGAGTTCGTCTCGACCGTCGCCGAGGAGGCGATGGCGCTGGCGATGATCTCGCCCTGCGTGAGAAGGCTTTCGACGCGCGCGTCGATCAGTCCGGCGCGGAACTGGTTGAGATAGAGGATGCCGGAGACGAGAACGATCAGCGCGACGAGGTTAAGGAAGACAATGCGCCGTGTCAGCGAAGAGAAGATCGAGTGGCCGAGGAGCCAGCGGCCGCGCAGCACCAGGCGGCGCAGCATCGGCACGCGCCGCCAGCGCCTTCGCACGCGCGCGGTGAAGGTCCGCTTCGGACGGTTCCCCTCGCCGGTGTGCGTGTGCGTTGTCGAAACCAAATCGGCGCTTTCGTCTGCGTCATGCCGGCCGAGGCCGGCCGGACGGATACGGGGCGTCAGACCTCGCGGAAGCGATATCCTACCCCGTAGAGCGTCTCGATCATATCGAAGTCGTCGTCGATCGCCTTGAACTTCTTGCGAAGCCGCTTGATGTGGCTGTCGATCGTGCGGTCGTCGACATAGACCTGTTCGTCATAGGCCGCGTCCATCAGCGCGTCGCGGCTCTTCACGACGCCGGGCCGCTGGGCAAGCGCATGCAGGATCAGGAACTCGGTGACGGTCAGCGTCACCGGCATGCCGGTCCAGGTGCAGGTGTGGCGCTCCTGATCCATCACGAGCTGGCCGCGCTCCAGCGAGGATTCCGGGGCAGGCCCCGTCTTCACGCCGGCTTCGCGTGCCGCGCCGCGTCGAAGGATGGCGCGAACGCGCTCCACGAGCAGGCGCTGCGAGAAGGGTTTGCGGATGTAGTCGTCGGCGCCCATCTTGAGGCCGAACAGCTCGTCGATCTCCTCGTCCTTCGAGGTGAGGAAGATCACCGGCAGGTCCGACTTCTGGCGCAGCCGACGCAGGAGCTCCATCCCGTCCATGCGCGGCATCTTGATGTCGAAGATCGCCAGATGCGGAGGCCGGGCGGACAGGCCTTCGAGGGCCGACGCGCCATCCGTGTAGGTCTCGACGCGGTATCCCTCGTTTTCCAGCGCGATCGAAACCGACGTCAGGATATTCCGGTCGTCGTCCACCAAGGCGATCGTTGCCATTCGTTTTCCGTGCTCCGCTTGGCCGCGGGCGGTTGGATACCGCCCCTCGGCGCTCTTCGTCGACGCGAACCCGAGGGCTCCGCCGATCTTTCGCGCCGGCATTCTCCTCTCAAATGTGGCATTTTACACACGAATGCAAAGTTTTCGGGCGAAGGCCCCCGAAATTGCACGTAAAAATGCCGCCGGGAGCCCACCCCCCGGCGGCGAAAACGGCTCCAGCGAGCCCGCCGAACGAATCGACGGGCGGCGCGATCAGAGACGGACCTTGGCGTGATCGCCGACGTCGGGGCGGTCCTTGTCGCCGAGATACGCCTTGGCGAGTTCGTAGGCCCGCGCGATCTTGTTGGTCTTCACGTCCCAGATCTCGGCCGCCTCGGGCGTGACGGCGAGGATCGCGACGTTCGGCCCATCCTTGCCGTCCGGCATCCAGGCCTCGACCTCCGCGTCCCAGGCCGTGTCGATAAGCGCTCGGTCGGTCGAGACTCTCGCGGTCCCCGTCACCGAAAGATATTCGCCGTGCTTGGCAAAGGCGCAGGCAACGCTCGGGTTCGCCTCGATCTCATCGACCTTGTGCGACGAGCGATCCGTCACGAAGAGGATTTCGCGCCGGTCCTTCGAGACCTTGGGCGCCATGGGCCGGGCGCGGAGGGAATTGCCGTCGCGCGTCGTCACCATGCACGTGTCGTATCCGTCGACGAGCTCCCAGAAAGCCTCGGGCGAATTGTCGGTCATGTCGCGTCCTTCCATGCGATTGCGGTGGCGGGCTCGTGCGCCCGCTTCGATCCTGCAAACGCTCGGGCGCGCGAAAGGTGCCGAAGCTTCGCGTGGGCATGGCGCGATGCCTCGGCAAGAGCGCAACGCAGTGCAAAACGATTAAAAGTCGGGCGTTTCAGATTTAAACGATTGAATACTGGACGCGCGAAGTAAATTGCTCGATTTTGGCTTGCCGCGCCCGCTGGTTCACCGTATCTGCGCGGCCCTCGCGTCAAAAACGACTTTGAGTCACGGAGTGTCGTCGACATGGAAGAAATGGGCAGCCGCAATCCTTCTCGCGGCATCGAGACGACGGGCCTCTCCGGCCTTTCCTCCGTTCGCTGGAACCTGGGCAGCGCCGATCTCGTCGAGACGGCCGTGCGGCGGGGCGAGGGGCGTCTGACGGCTCACGGCGCCTTCGTGGCGACGACCGGCCAGCACACCGGCCGCTCGCCGAAGGACAAGTTCGTCCTGCGTGACGAGAACACCGACCCGCGCATCTGGTGGGACAACAACAAGGCGATCGAACCGGACGCCTATGCGCGCCTTCTCGAGGACTTCCGTGCCCAGGCACGCGGCCGCGATCTCTTCGTGCAGGATCTCTACGGCGGCGCCGATCCGCAGAACCGCATCTGCGTGCGCGTCGTCACCGAGTATGCCTGGCACTCGCTGTTCATCCGCAACCTCCTCATCCGCCCGACGCGCGAGGAGCTCGAGACCTTCGAGCCGGAACTGACGATCATCGACCTACCGTCCTTCCGGGCCGATCCCGAGCGCCACGGCGCGCGCTCCGAGACCGTGATCGCCTGCGACTTCACCGGCAACACCATCCTCATCGGCGGTACCTCCTATGCCGGCGAGATGAAGAAGAGCGTCTTCACCGTCCTCAACTACCGTCTGCCGGAAGCCGGCGTCATGCCGATGCATTGCTCGGCCAACGAGGGCGATGCGGGCGACGTCGCGCTGTTCTTCGGCCTGTCGGGCACCGGCAAGACGACGCTCTCGGCCGATCCGAAGCGCACGCTGATCGGCGACGACGAGCACGGCTGGGGCGAGGACGGCATCTTCAACTTCGAGGGCGGCTGCTACGCCAAGACGATCCGCCTCTCGGCCGAAGCCGAGCCGGAAATCTTCGCGACAACGCGGCGCTTCGGCACGGTGCTCGAGAACGTCGTCCTCGACGCCGACCGCGTGCCCGATTTCGACGACGGCTCGCTGACCGAGAACACCCGCGCCGCCTATCCGCTGCACTTCATCCCGAACGCCTCGGAAACCGGCCGCGCCGGCCAGCCGCAGAACATCGTGATGCTGACGGCCGACGCCTTCGGCGTGATGCCGCCGATCGCCAAGCTGACGCCGGCCGAGGCGATGTACCACTTCCTCTCCGGTTACACGGCCAAGGTCGCGGGCACGGAAAAGGGCGTGACGGAGCCGGAGGCGACCTTCTCGACCTGCTTCGGCGCGCCGTTCATGCCGCGCCATCCCTCCGAGTACGGCAACCTCCTGAAAGAGCTCATCGCGCGCCACGGTGTCGATTGCTGGCTGGTCTCGACGGGCTGGACGGGCGGCGCCTACGGCGTCGGCCAGCGCATGCCGATCAAGGCGACGCGCGCGCTCCTCGCCGCCGCGCTCGACGGTTCGCTCAAGGACGCCGAGTTCCGCACCGATCCGCATTTCGGCTTCCAGGTGCCGGTGGCGGTGGAGGGCGTCGATCCGTCGATCCTCGATCCGCGCTCGACCTGGGCGGACGGCGAGGCCTACGACGCGCAGGCGCGCAAGCTCGTCTCGATGTTCCAGGCCAATTTCGAGAAGTTCGAGGCGCATGTGGACGGCGACGTCCTGAAGGCCGCGCCGACGCTCGCGCTCGCCGCCGAGTAGCATCGGCATCGCGAGCATTCCTGGAGAGCCCCGCGCCGGCAGCCCGGCGCGGGGCTTTTCGTTGCGCGCACGGCTGCCTCCCTTTATCCCTCGGCCTGTGCAGGCTGGCGGGAAAGGAAAGGCGATGGTGACGACGAAGCCCTTCGACGGCGTGATCGTCTCCTCGCGCGTCACGATCCCCGAGGGCGAACTCGAAGAGAGCTTCGTGCGCGCCTCCGGACCCGGCGGGCAGAACGTCAACAAGGTCTCGACGGCGGTCCAGCTGCGCTTCTTCGCCGCGCGCTCGGCGGTGTTGTCACCCGAGGCGATCGATCGGCTCCTGAAGCTTGCCGGTGCGCGCGCCACGAAGGAGGGCGAGGTGCTGATCGAGGCCTCGCGCTTCCGTACGCAGGAACGCAACCGCGAGGATGCGCGCGAGCGCCTCGCGGTCCTCGTGCGCCGAGCCCTCGTGCCGCCCCCGCCGCCGCGAAAGAAGACGCGGCCCTCGCGCGGAGCGGTGGAGCGGCGCCTGAAGGAGAAGAAGGGCCGCTCGGGCATCAAGCGCATGCGCGGCCGCGTCGAGGACTGACGGAGCTCGCCCGCGCATCATCACGCGGCCGTGAATCGGTGATTTCGCATCCTGGGACATCGCGATCCGTATTTCCTCCCGGACGCCCGTGATGCGGGCCTTCCGTTGGTGAGGAAACGATGATGATCACGTGGTGCCGGCCGAGGCGACGTCAGCGGCCCCCATGCAGATGATCGCGGACGACGGCGGCAGCCACGAAGTCATCACCGTCGAGGGCGGGAGAGGCCCTCACGCTCGCGATGGACGGCGACGACCTGACCGTCACCGACACCCAAGGCAACGTCGCGACGGTCACGCAAGCCGACGTCATGCAGTCCAACGGCGCCGTGCGTGTGATCGATGCCGCCCGGATGCCCGCGAACTGACGGCGCGGTGCCGGGGCGATCCTTCGCTCAGACACCTTTATGACGCACGTCGCGGCCTTGCGCGCACGGTGTGCGAGATCGACATTGGAGGCTGGCCGTCGGCCGAAAGCGGAGGATGACGAGATGCGCAGACGCGAGTTTCTTCTGGGCGGTGTGGCGCTCGCCGCCATCGGTCTGATCGGCTGGCGCTTCGGCTTCGGCCCTGCGGCCGTGGCGCAGGCGGCGACGGGCAGCTTCCCCGTTTCGATGAGCGAGGATGAGTGGCGCGCAAGGCTGTCGCCCGACGCCTTTGCCGTCCTGCGGCAGGAATCGACCGAGCGCCCCTACACGAGTGCCCTCAACGAGGAAAAGCGCGCCGGCATCTTCCACTGCGCCGGATGCGACAACCCGCTCTATTCCTCGCAGGCGAAGTACGATTCGCGCACCGGCTGGCCGAGCTTCTACGAGGCGATCGACCAGAGCCGCATCGGCACCCAGACGGACTACGTGCTCGTCTATCCGCGCACGGAGGTGCACTGCGCCAATTGCGGCGGCCATCTCGGCCATATCTTCGACGATGGACCGCAGCCGACCGGCAAGCGGCACTGCATCAACGGCGTGGCGATGGCATTCACGCCCGGAGCCGCGACGCTCGGATGATGCTTCGCACGCCCTCGTGAAGGGGACGGCGCATGCCATTGAAGGCGAACCGTGACGGGGCCATATCAAGCCGACAAGGAAGGGCGATGCCGATAGACGGGTCGCTTTTCTGAAAGTCGCTTGTAACAAGGACTTGTCGCCGATGAGCCGGTTGTCGCCCTTCTCCAGCCCGCTACTCTTGGGCTTCGACAGCGTGGAACGCACGCTCGAAAGGATCGGGAAAGGCGCCGATGGCTATCCTCCCTACAATATCGAGCGTGTCCGCATGCGGGACGCCGATGGCGGGCAGGAGGAGCAGATCATCCGGATCACGCTGGCCGTTGCGGGATTCAGGCCGGAAGACCTCGAGATCACGACCGAGGAGAACCAGCTGACCATCCGCGGTGCGCAGAGCGAGGCGAAGGACCGGGAATTCCTGCATCGCGGGATCGCCGCACGTCAGTTCCAGAAGAGCTTTCTCTTCGCGGACGGAATGCGCATCCTCGGTGCCGAACTGAAGACCGGTCTTCTCATGATCGATCTGGCAAGACCGAGGCCCGAGCGAGTGGTGAAGAAGATCGAGATCGCGGTTTCGGACTGAACCCGCGAAGCTCGCCGATGCTCGATAAGGAGCCTAGAGATGTTCGACGCACACAACGACCTTTCCAAGACGGACTTCGCCGCGCTCGGCGAGGGGCATCTGGCCTATCTGCGCCGCATGTCCTCCGACGATATCCGCGCGAAGTTCCCAGCCGCCCAGTCGATCCGCCCCGGCATCAAGCTGTGGGCCCTGTTCTCGGCCGACGGCACCCCGCTCGCGGTCTCCGACGACCGATCCTCGATCCTGGCGAGCGCCAGCGAGAACGAGCTGATGACGCTCAGCATCCACTGAGAGGCATCCGTCGCGCTTCGGCGGCCGGGTTTTGCCGGACACGACCAGGTGATGACGAGCCGGGGCGAGAGCCCCGGCTTTCTCATGCCGGAGCGGGCGGAGGGGACTTGATGAGGCTGTAGATTTCGGCTGCGTCCTGCGAGGCACGCAGCGAGGCGACCATCTCGGGATTGCGCAGGAGGCGCGCGATCTTCGACAGGGCCTTCAGATGGTCGGCGCCCGAGCCCGCAGGGGCGATCAGGAGGAAGACGAGGTCCACCGGCTCATCGTCCAGCGCGTCGAAGCCGACGGGGCGCGCGAGCCTGCCGAAGACGCCGGTGATCTTGTCGAGGGCCGCGAGCTTGCCGTGGGGGATCGCGATGCCGTTGCCGACCCCGGTGGAGCCGAGGCGCTCGCGCTCCATGACGGTATCGAAGATCTCGCGCTCGTCGAGCGCCGTCAGTTCGGCCGCCTTCTGCGCAAGCTCCTGCAGAACCTGCTTCTTCGAGCTGGCCTTCAGTTGCGGCAGGATCGCGTCCTGACGGATCAGGTCTTCCAGTTCCATGCTGCGGTTTCGCCTTGCACTGACGCGTGTATCGATCGCCCGCCCGGCAGGGCTGCCGGGCGGCGCGATCTCGCGTTCGATGCGAAGGCCCGGCGGGCGTGCGGGTTAAACGCTCACGCCTCGTCGCGCAAGGTGGAAGGGTCCACCCAGCCGAAATTGCCGTCACTTCTGCGATAGACGATGTTGATGGCGCCCGAGCCGGCGTTCTTGAAGACGACGATCGGGCTGTCGCGCCGATCGAGCTCCATGACCGCGCCCGCGACGGAGAATGTGCCGACGACGATGGACGTTTCGGCGACGATGGCAGGGGCGTAATCCTCCGGCACGTCCTCGGCCTCGTCGGGGATCGCCTCCATCACCGTGTAGGCGACCTCGCGCACCGCCGCCCCGTTGGCCTTATGGTCCTTGAGGCGGCGCTTGTAGCGGCGCAAGCGCTTATCGATGCGCTCGGACGCCTCGGCGAAGGAGGCTTCCGGGTCGTGCGCCATGCCGGCCGCCTGGAAGATGACGCCGCTGTCCAGATGCAGCGTGCAGTCGGTCGTGTAGCGTGACGCATCCTTCGAGACGACGACCGTTCCGGAGAAGTTGCCGTCGAAATACTTGCCCACCTGATCGCTGAGTTTGTCTTCGATGCGTGTGCGGAACGCTTCGCCGACATCCATGTGGCGGCCTGATACTCGCAGTGACATGCGTCCTGTTCCTTCCCTGTCCTCGCCCGCCGCAGGAAAGCCCGTGGAGGGCGGCCTGTCTGTCGGAAACGGGCGCCGCCGGCTGGCGCCGGGCCCTTTTCCGCATGCGATCCCGCCGGACGATGCCGTAGGGACGTCATGAATCTAGGAGGGCAAGACGCCCTCGACATGGCCGCCGGAGCTTTCCGCGCAAAAGAATCGCGAACCGCCGGCCGCGCCGTCAGGATGCGATACGCCGCATGGCCAGCGCCCGGCGCCGCTGCACCGAGGAGGCGATGCCCAGCGCTTCGCGATATTTCGCGACAGTGCGTCGGGCGATCTCGATGCCCTCGCCCTGCAGGCGCGCGGCGATGTCATCGTCGGACAGGACCGCGTCCGGCGTCTCGGCATCCACGAGGCGGCGGATGCGGTGTTTCACACCGCCGGCCGAATGAGCCTCCCCGCCGGCCGAGGAGGCGATGGCCGTGGTGAAGAAGAACTTCATTTCGAAGGTGCCGCGCGGCGTCTGCATGAACTTGTCCGTCGTCACGCGGCTGACGGTCGATTCATGCAGGCCCGTCGCTTCGGCGACGCTCGCCAGCGTCATCGGCTTCAACCCCTGCGGCCCGTGCGCGAAGAAGCCCGACTGGCGCTGCACGATCTCCGCCGCGACCTTCGTGATGGTGCGCGAGCGCTGGTCGAGCGCGCGCGTCAGCCATTGCGCCGACGCGCGGCAGTCCGACAGGAAGTCGCGCTCCTCGCGCGAGAGCGGGCCGGCCGCGACGCGCGCCGCGTAGCGTTCGTCGACGAGGACGCGCGGCAGGATCGCCGCGTTCAGCTCCACCCGCCACCCCTTCGCGGGCGCGCCGGTGACGACGACGTCCGGCACGACGCTGACGCGATCTGCCGTGTCGAAAAGGCGGCCGGGCTTAGGTTCCAGCCGCCGGATTTCGCCGATGAGCTCCGCGATCCCCGCCTCGTCCTCGCCCGTCAGCCGGCGCAGGGTCGCCAGATCGCCGCGCGCGACGAGATCAAGATGGGCAAGAACCGTCTCGGCGACCGGGTCGAGCCTGCCGCGTCGATCGAGCTGCAGGGCAAGGCACTG
The DNA here is from genome assembly GCF_014058705.1 of Aureimonas mangrovi. Classification (NCBI taxonomy): domain Bacteria; kingdom Pseudomonadati; phylum Pseudomonadota; class Alphaproteobacteria; order Hyphomicrobiales; family Aurantimonadaceae; genus Aureimonas; species Aureimonas mangrovi. Next base: position 59,562 of record NZ_CP059692.1, on the reverse strand, counting down.
GGCAAGGTCGGCCGCAAAAAGGCCCGCCGGCTCTGCCTGCGCGCGCAGCCGCGCCAGGACGCGGCCGACGGTCTCGGCTTCGTGACCATGCGCAAGAGAGAACGCATCGACGTCTTCGCGAAAATAGCCGGCCTCGTCGAGCGCGCCGACGAGGGCGAACGCGACGGCACGGTCCGTCCTGCAGGCGAAGATTTCTGCGATTTCGGCGCTGGCGTGCGCCTCCAGCGAGCGCGTTTCGGCGCGTGTCTCGGCAAGGCGTTCGGTGCCGTCGGATGAAGCGGCGCCGGTGGAAGTCGGTAGCGAGGGTTTGGCGCTCGGCGACGCCGGCATGGCAGCGCGCACGCGTCCCTTGCCGCCGCTGTGCGGTTCGTGCAGCTCGATGAAGGGGTTGCGGTCCGCCTCGCGCTCCAGATGGGCGCGCAGATCCTGATGGCCGAGCTGCAGGAGCCGGATCGACTGCAGGAGCTGCGGCGTCATCACCAGCGATTGCTGCTGGCGGGCCTCGATCCGGATCGAGAGCGTCATCGCTCTGTCGCCCTCCCCATCGCCGCTACCGCAGACGGGGCAGCTTCATGGCCTAATGAAGCGGGTCCGGAAGTGGCCTGTCAATATCGGCGAGCGTCCCGTAAGGCGGCCGATGTCAGTAGCTGAACTGCTCGCCGAGATAGATGCGCCTGACATCGGAATTGGCGACGATCTCGTGCGGGGCGCCGTGGGTGAGGACGGCGCCGGCGTGCATGATGTAGGCGCGGTCGATCAGGCCCAGCGTCTCGCGCACGTTGTGGTCGGTGATGAGCACGCCGATGCCGCGCCGCTTGAGATGGCGCACAAGTTCCTGGATGTCGGAGACGGCGATCGGGTCGACGCCGGCGAAGGGCTCGTCGAGAAGCATGAAAGTGGGTCGCGAGGCGAGCGCCCGCGCGATCTCGCAGCGCCGGCGTTCGCCGCCCGACAGGGCCGTGGCGGGCTGCTTGCGCAGATGCGCGATGCGGAACTCCTCGAGAAGCTCGTCGAGCTGCGTCTCGCGCGCCCTGCCGTCCGGCTCGACGATCTCGAGGACTGCGCGGATGTTCTGCTCGACGGTCAGGCCGCGGAAGATCGAGGCCTCCTGCGGCAGATAGCCGATGCCGAGCCGCGCACGCCGATACATCGGCATTCGTGTGATGTCGTGCCCGTCGAGCTCGATGCGCCCCGCATCCACCGCCACGAGGCCGGTGATCATGTAGAAGCAGGTGGTCTTGCCGGCGCCGTTCGGGCCGAGCAGGCCGACCGCTTCTCCGCGCCGCACCGCGACGCCCACTCCGTCCACCACGCGCCGGCCGCGATAGGTCTTCGTCAGCCCCGCGGCGACGAGCGTACCCTCCCGCGAGGCGGGGGGCATCGGCGAAGGGGGCAGGGCGCTCGTGCGCGCGCCCGTCTCGGTCTGCGACATCCTTGCGGCCTTCGCTTACTGCTGCTCTTCGGAGCCGGGCGTCAGAAGCATGCGCACGCGCCCGCTCTGGTTCCCCGCGCCGCTGCCGCCGGATGCGCCCTGGCAGTCCGTGCTCTGCAGGCGCGCGACGCCGGTGTCCATCTGGATCGTCAGGCGGCACCCGGTGGCGACGTTCGGCCCCTGGCTGAGGACGACGTCCCCGCTCATCACAACGATCTGCGTGGCCATGTCGAAATCGGCTTGTTCGGCGGTCGCCACCTGATCGGCCGAAGTGATCTCGACCTGCCCGCTGGCCTCCAGGCGCTCGATCTCGTTGGAGCCGCCCGGCATGTTCGAGCGCGCGGGCGCCGCCTCGTCCTCACCCTCGTCGGCCCCTTGCGTGTAGTGCACGACGAGGCGCTCGGCGCGCATGCTCGTTTCGCCCTGTTCCACGAAGACCGAGCCGGAGAAGGTCGCGATCCGCTCGCGGTCGTCGACGTCGAGCTGGTCGGATTCAATCGCGATCGGCTGGTCGCCCTGCACCTGCAGGCCGCCGAAGCTCTGGCCGAGGCCCTGCTGCTGCGCGGACGCGGCACCGGCGGGCGCGAGGAGAAGAAGGGCGAGGAGGACGGCGTTGTGTCGCACGGTCGGGGCTCTCAATCGCTCGAGGTCGGGGCGGGGGCGGCGGGATTCTCGGTCGGGGTCTGCGGATCGGCCTCGCCGTCGCTGCCCTCCGGCAGGAGGGTCAGCTTGACGCGGTCGGCGAAGGTGAAGCGCGCGCCGCCGTCCTCGATGGCGAGGCTGCCCGATTCCAGACGCTGGTTCGGCGCGGTGATGATGACGGGCCCCGAGCCGACGAGGCTGCCCGCGGCAAGATCGATGTCCGCCGAGCTCAGGCGCACCGCGACGCCGTCGGAGGTGTCCACGGCGATGTCGTCGGACAGGCGCAGCGTTTCCAGATCGGGGTTGTAGATCCCGTTCGCGGCGGAGATGACGGCGTTGGTGCGCTCGTCGAGCGCGAGTTCGGCGCGGATGCCCTCGAGGTCGATATTGCCGCCTGTCAGCGACTGCACGGCGCGCTGCGCGATCACCGCATAGGGCCGGTCGTTGGAATCGCTGCCGCTCATGCGCGGGTCCTGCATGACGAGGCGCCCGTCCTCGATCGAGGTCGCGGCCAGCGAGAAGTTGCCCGGAAGGCTGCGCGCGAGCCACAGCGCCGCCATCACCGAGACAACGATGAGGAGCGCGACGACGGGCAGCCCGATCTTCATCAGGCGCACGAAGCGCGAATGGCGCCGGGCGCGCGCGAATTCGCGTGCGGAACGCGCTGACGCCGCCGCAGCAGCGTCCGTTCCGTCCATGCCCGTGGTGGTCGCGTGCCTGCTCATGCGGCCCAGATCGTGTCCTGCGAATGGCGGCGAGGCCGGTTGCTCGGATGGGCGAAGCAAGTCCGCCTCGCGCTCCCGGAGAGAAGGGAGCGCGCTGATAATGCGCATATGAGGTTTTTGCATGGTAAAGAAAGTGCGCGCCCGCGCAATCGCGCGGCTTGGCAAGCGCTGGGCCCGTCTTTATCGCATCGGGCCGCGAAACGTGAAGGGGCGGCGCCGATGGGCCGGAGCGCTGAGGACATGATCGACCGGCGGCGCCTGCGCGCCAAGCTCGGCTTCTGGCGCATCGTCGCGCTCGTGTGCCTCGCGGTCGCGATCGCCGCCGGTCCGCTGTTCGTCGCCGCCCAGACGGGGCTGTTCGGCGCGGCGGGCGTCGCCAGTGTCGCCCGCGTCGAGATATCCGGCATCATCCGTCAGGACGACGATCTCCTGGAGCTCCTCGACACGCTGGCACGCGACGATACGGTGAAGGGCGTCGTCCTCGCGATCAATTCGCCGGGCGGCACGACGGTGGGCGGCGAAAGCCTCTACGAAGCCGCGCGCCGGATCGCCGAGGCCAAGCCGCTCGTCGCGGAGGTCGGCTCCCTGGCGGCCTCCGCCGGATACATGGTCGCGGCCGCGAGCGACCATATCGTCGCGCGCGAATCGTCCATCGTCGGCTCGATCGGCGTCATCTTCCAGTATGTCGACGCCTCGACGCTGCTCGGGCGCGTGGGCGTCGACGTCAACGCCGTGAAGTCCTCGCCTTTGAAGGCCGAGCCCTCGCCCTTCCAGCCGACGAGCGAGGAGGCTCGTCAGATGATCGCCCGCCTCGTCGCCTCCACCTACGACTGGTTCGTCGACCTCGTGGCCGCGCGCCGCGACTTTTCGCCCGCGCAGGCGCGCGCCCTTTCCGATGGCTCGGTCTTCAGCGGCCGACAGGGGCTCGATAACGGCCTCGTCGACGCGCTGGGCGGAGAAGGCGAGATCCGGCGCTGGCTCCGGGAAGAACACGGCCTGCCGGAGGGCATCGCCATCGTGGATCGCGAGCCCGTGCGCGAGCGCGGCGCGCTCGGTTTACTGCCCGGCATGCGCGCCTCGTTCCTTGCCTTTCTCGGTCTCGATCCGAGGGCCGAATCGCTGCCGGACGCGCTGGCGCGATCGACCGGCCAGCTTGACGGTCTCCTGTCGCTCTGGCAGCCTGCCGCCGGTTAACTTTGCTGACGATGCGGTGTCGGGGGGCGCCGTTCGGCCAGCGTGACAGCTTCATGCGCACGCGCCGCCCGATGCGGCGGCAGAACCGGCCGGGGGCCGGGCACTCGGGGACTTTTCGACGTGATCAAATCCGAACTCGTGCAGATCATCGCGAGCCGCAACCCGCATCTGTATCAGCGCGACGTCGAGACCATCGTGAACGCGATCTTCGACGAGATCACCGACGCGCTCTGCGCCTCCAACCGCGTGGAACTGCGCGGCTTCGGAGCCTTTTCGGTCAAGAACCGCCCGGCCCGCGCGGGCCGCAACCCGCGCACCGGCGAATCGGTGGCCGTGGACGAGAAGTGGGTGCCCTTCTTCAAGGCCGGCAAGGAACTGCGCGAGCGCCTGAACGATTCGCAGGGCGCCTGACGCGCTTTCACGAGCGGCCGGTCGGCGGTCGTGAAAGCGTCGTCAGACCGTCCCGCGCGTTGACCTTGGCGCGCAACTCCATAACTTGACGCTGAATCACGCGCGTCTCCGGCTTTGCCGGGCAGGCGCCGCGCCCTTCGGCATCATCGGCGAGCAAACTTCATGATCTCACGGCTCCTGTCCATCATCGTGCTGGTCCCGCTGGCGATCCTGATCGTCATCTTCTGCGTGGTGAACCGTGAGCCGGTCTCGGTTTCGATGGACGCGCTCGGCACCTCGCCGCAACTCGCCTTCCAGGCCCCGCTCTTCGTCCTGATCCTCGCCTCGCTGATCCTCGGCGTCCTCCTCGGCGGCATCGCGACCTTCGTCACGCAGGCCCGCTACCGGGCGCGAGCCGCCCGCCGCGCCCGCGAACTGGAGACGTTGCGCCAGGAGGTCGACGCCTCGAACGAGCGCCTGCGCCGCGAGCGCGAGGACCGGGAACGCGAGCGTGCCGCCCAAGCCACGTCTCAGGCCACGGCACAGGTCGCCCCGCCCGCGCCGAGGGATGCGCCCGCCGGGCTCGCCGCACCTGCGCCTTCCGGCCGGCCTGCGATCGCCGGCCCGCGCGCCGCCTGACCCGAGGAGCGGCCCCCCTGCGGCCGGCGCTTTGCCAAGTCGTCGCGATCGCGATAAAGCCCCGCCGATGAGGCGAGAGAAATCACAGGACAGGCGCGACCGTCGCGAGAGCCGGGCCGGCAACCAAGGCCCGGAGCGCGGTGTACCGCGCGCTGGCGACAAAGGCGCTGAGCGCCCGAGCGCGGCCGCTCAGGCGCAGGAAGCCCGTGCGCATCGCGAACCGCCGGTTCTCCCGCCCGGCGAACGGCCCGAGCAGGCGCTGCCGGTCATCCTCAATGTCGAGCCGAACGAGGACTACGCGCTTCTGGATTCCGGTGACGGCGAGAAGCTCGAGCGCTATGGCCCACTCGTCATCCGCCGCCCGGAAAATCAGGCGATCTGGCCGCGCCGCCGGCCCGCGCGCGAGTGGGACGGCGCCGACGCGATCTTCACCGGCGATACCGACGAGGAGGGTGTCGGACGCTGGCGCTTCCCGAAGGCGGCGCTCGGCGAGACCTGGCCGATGCGCCAGGACGGCCTTTCCTATCACGGCCGCTTCACCTCCTTTCGCCACGTCGGCGTGTTTCCCGAGCAGGCCGCGCACTGGCGCTTCGTCGAGGCGCTGACACGGGCGGGCGCCGGCAAGGGGCGCCCCGTGCGCGTCCTGAATCTCTTCGGATACACCGGCCTTGCCTCGCTCCTGGCCGCGCGCGCGGGCGCCGAGGTCACGCATGTCGATGCCTCGAAGAAGGCGATCGGCTGGGCGCGCGAGAACGCCGATCTCGCGGGCCTTGCCGAAGCGCCGATCCGCTGGGTGTGCGAGGACGCGGTGCGCTATGTCGAGCGCGAGGTGAAGCGCGGCAATTCCTACGAGATCATCCTTCTCGACCCGCCGAAATTCGGCCGCGGCCCGAAGGGCGAGATCTGGCAGGTCTTCGAGGACCTGCCCTACCTTCTGTCGCTGACGCGCCGCCTCCTGTCGGACCGCCCGCTGGCGCTGGTGCTGACGGCCTATTCCATCCGCTCGTCCTTCTATTCGCTCTCGGCGCTGATGGCCGAGCACTGCCGGGGCCTCGGCGGGCGGATCGAATCAGGCGAACTGGTGATACGCGAGGAGGGCGCGCAGGCGCGCATGCTCTCCACCTCCCTCTTCTCGCGCTGGATCGCACAAGGAGCAGACACATGAGCGAGCGGGCAGGCGGTCCGGCCGCCATGAAGCCGACGGTGGCGCCCGGCCGGGTGAAGGAGGTGACGAGCGTCTCCAATCCCATCGTCAAGGACATCCGCGCGCTCGCCCTGAAGAAGGGGCGCGACGAGACCGGCCTGTTCCTCGCCGAGGGGCTGAAGCTCGTGCTCGACGCGGTGGATGCCGGCTGGAAGATGGAGACGCTCCTCGTCTCGCGCGCCCGGCTGCCCGAGAGCGAGCTGCTGCAGAAGGCCGCCGCGCGCGCCGTTGCGAGCGGTGCCGATCTTCTCGAATGTTCGGAGAAGGTGCTCGCCGCAGTCGCACGCCGCGACAACCCGCAAGGGGCGATCGGCGTCTTCCACCGGCATCTGACGCCGCTGGACCGGCTCGACCCCGGCGCGGACGGGCTTCTCGTCGTCCTCGACCGGGTGCGCGATCCGGGCAATCTCGGCACGGTCCTTCGCACGGCTGACGCGGCGGGCGCGCGGGGCGTCGTTCTCGTCGGGGATTGCGTCGATCCGTTCTCGCTGGAGACCGTGCGGGCGACGATGGGCTCGATATTCGCCGTGCCGATGGCGCGCGCGAGCGAGGAGGCGTTCCTCGCATGGCGCCGGCGCTTCGCCGGCCTCGTCGTCGGCACACACATGAAGGGCGACACGGACTATCGGGCGCCGAACTATGCAGGGCGGCCGGTCGCGCTCGTGATGGGCAACGAGCAGGCGGGGCTGGGCGAGGCGATGGCGGGCGCCTGCGACACGCTCGTGCGCATCCCGCAGGTCGGCAAGGCCGACAGCCTGAATCTCGCCGTCGCCACCGGCCTGATGATCTTCGAGGCGCGGCGCTCGGTTCTCAAGCTCGCGGAGGCGTCGCGATGATCCTGTGGCAGATTCTCACGGTTGTGGCGGCCGTCTTCATCGACCAGCTCGTCAAGCTCGTCGTCGTGGAGACGATGGCGCTCGGCCAGGCGATCGAGATCCTGCCCTTCTTCGCGCTTCTGCACGCCCGCAACGAGGGCATCGCCTTCTCCATGTTCGCCGGCCTGCACGGCATGGCGCTCGCCGCGCTCTCGACCGTCGTCCTCGCCTTCGTGCTGTGGCTCTGGCGCTCCACCCCGCGCGAGCGGCTGGTGTCGCGGTTCGGCTTCGCCATCATCGTGGGCGGGGCGATCGGCAACCTTATCGACCGCTTCTTCCTTGGCTACGTGGTGGACTACATCTACTTCCACACGCCGGTCTGGTCCTTCGCGGTCTTCAATCTCGCCGACACCTTTATCACGGTCGGCGCCGGCATGATCATCCTCGACGAATTCCTTCTCGAGCCCCGGCGGCGCAGGCGCGCGGCGCGCTCACAAGAGGCTTCATGAACCCGTCTTGTTAGGAGACTAATCCGCTAGGGGATACGGCGGAGGAATCGCGATGAACGCGGCAGACATCAGACAGTTCCGTGGCAAGTCCCCGGCGGCGATCGCCGGTCTTCTCGGGCAGGGGCTGCGCGCTTCCTGGCCGGTGCCCCGGCGCCGCGTCTCACGCACGCTCGGCCGGCTCGGCGGCCTGGAGGTGCGGCTTGCCGGTTCGCGCGCCGAGATCGTCGCCGCCAAGACGCTGCGCTACGAGGTGTTCTGCAACGAGATGGGCGCGCGCCCGACCCTTCGTCAGCGCCTGACCCGGCGCGACGAGGACCGCTTCGACGCCTTCTGCGACCATCTCATCGTGCTCGACCACGACGTGCGCACGCCGATGGGACCGCGCGTCGTTGCCACCTACCGCCTGCTGCGCCACGAGCGCGCGCGGGCGGCGGGCGGGTTCTACAGCGCCGGAGAGTTCGATATCGCGCCGATGCTTGCGCGCCACGATGGCCGCCGCTTCCTCGAACTCGGACGCTCCTGCGTGGAGCCGAGCTACCGTAGCCGGCGCACGGTCGAGCTTCTGTGGCAGGGCATCTGGGCTTTCGCGCGCGAGAACGGCATCGATACGATGTTCGGCTGCGCCTCGCTGCCCGGCACGGACGTTGCGGCGTTGACGCCGGCGCTCGCGCTCCTGCGTGAGAGCGCGATGGCGCCGGACGAGTGGCAGGTCGCGCCGCTGCCCCATGCCGGCACGCGACTGCCGACCGCAACCTGCGCCGATCCGCGTTCGGTTCTGCGGGACATGCCGCCGCTGGTGAAGGGCTATCTGCGGATCGGAGGATACGTCTCCGACGGCCTCGTCGTCGATCACGCCTTCGGGACGACTGACGTCTTCGTCATTCTGCCCGTCGAGCGGATCGCCGGGCGGTATCTTTCGCATTACGGCGAGGACAAGGGCCGCTTCGGTCAGGGCTGCGCAGAAGGGCGCGGGGAGCGCCGCGTCGCCGCCTGAAGCGGCGCGCCCTCAGTTGCCGATGCGCACGACCGAGCGCGTCGTCAGGTCGACGATGACCGGACGTCCCTCGTAGTAGAAATAGCCATAGACCGTGTCGTCATCCTCGGAGGTGGCGACGACGACGTTGGAGGGGACCGACGCGCCGATGGACGGCATCGACGCAAGGTCGGCGTTCTCCGTCGGATGATCGACCGCGTAGTCGTAGATCAGCGTGCGCGACTGCGCGTTCTCCTGCGCGCCGACCGCGACGGCGCCGCCCGCGAGCAGACCGGCCAGGCTCAAAGCGAAAATCCTTGCGACACTCATCTGCATTCCTCGTCCGCTTCGAGCGGCAATTGCGTCCCTGGCCCGTATAACGTTCCGGGCCGCTAACGGTTCTGCCGGCCCGGCGATGACGCTGGCTGCATCGGCCGATGACGCGAAGACCTATGACCCAACCGCCGTGAACGCCGGGTGAACATCCGCCGCAAATATCGCGGTTGGAGAGGGCGCGTTCAAGTCCCGCGCACTCAACCAATCGCGAGCGCGGCCGAACGGGCCGCCGCTCGCATTCCCGTGGACGGCGCGCGCCGGCCCGTTTTCGCCGCCGTCGGCTTCGTCTATGGGTCGGCGATGCTGCCGAGTTTCCGAAAGACGCCATGCGGACCGCGCCCATGAAGGACGACGCACCGGCCCCCACGCCGATGATGGCGCAGTTCCTCGAGATCAAGGCCGCCCACGCGGATTGCCTCCTGTTCTACAGGATGGGCGATTTCTACGAACTGTTCTTCGAGGACGCGGAGATCGCCGCCGCGATCCTCGGCATCACGCTCACCAAGCGCGGCAAGCATCTGGGCGAGGACATCCCGATGGCCGGCGTGCCGGTCGTCTCGTCCGAGGACTATCTCCAGAAGCTGATCGCGAGCGGGCGCCGCGTCGCCGTCTGCGAACAGGTCGAGGACCCGGCAGAGGCCAAGAAGCGCGGCGGCAAGTCGGTGGTCAAGCGCGAGGTCGTGCGGCTCGTCACGCCCGGCACCATCACCGAGGAGACGCTGCTGGATGCGGGTCGGCCGAACTATCTCGCATGCGCCGCAAGGCTGGGGCGCGGTGGGGAAGCCGATTTCGCAATCGCCTGGAGCGACCTGTCGACCGGGCTCTTCCGCGTGGCAAGAACGAGCGCCGCGCGCCTTGCCGGGGATCTTCTCGCCATCGAGCCGAGCGAGGTGGTCGTCTCCGAGGCTCTGCTGGCCGATCCCGAGCTGGAAGCGGCGCTGCGCCCGCTGAAGACGCTCCTGCGGGCCGAGCCGGCGAGCCTCTTCGACGGCACGAGCGCCGAGGCGCGGCTTTCGCGGTTCTACGGCGTCGCGACGCTCGAGGGCTTTGGTGACTTCTCGCGCGCCGAGATGAGCGCGGCCGCCGCGCTCCTGTCCTATCTCGGCCAGACGCAGCTCGCGGCGCGCCCGGCGCTGGAGCGCCCGCAACGCGTCGACGCCGACGCGGTCATGCTGATCGACCCGGCGACGCGCGCAAGTCTCGAACTGACGCGAACGCTGGCCGGGCGCCGGCAGGGATCGCTCCTTGCAACGATCGATCGGACGGTGACGGGCGCAGGCTCGCGCCTTCTGGCAAGCCGCCTCGCGCAGCCCCTGACGGACCCCGCCGCCATCCGGGAGCGGCAGGAGAGCGTCTCCTTCTTCCTCGCCGAGCGGGGTGCGGGCGCCGGCCTCCGCGAATGCCTGAAGGGCCTGCCGGACATCGAGCGCGCGCTCTCGCGCCTTTCGCTCGACCGGGGCGGCCCGCGCGATCTCGGCGCCGTCGCCGAGGCGCTGCGGCGCATCGAAGCGGTGCGGGGCGTGATGGCCGGCGGCGCGGCGGGCCGCGAGATCGAGGCCGCCCTTGCCGCTCTCGCCGGCCCGCCGCCGGCCCTCGCCGAGCGGCTGGAGCGCGAGCTTGCCGACGAACTGCCCCTGCACAAGCGCGACGGGCACTTCATCGCGGCCGGCGCCATCGCCGAGCTCGACGAAGCGCGTGATCTGCGCGACCGCGCGCGCAAGGTCGTCGCCGATCTCCAGGCCCGCTATCTCGCCGAGACCGGCGTGCGCTCGCTCAAGATCCGCCACAACAACGTCCTCGGCTATTTCGTCGAGGTGCCGGAGGCGCAGGGGGCGGCGCTCGCCGCTTCGCCCATCTTCGTCCACCGACAGACCCTGGCGAGCGCCATGCGCTTCTCCTCGGTCGAACTCGCCGATCTCGAAACGCGCATTACGCAGGCCGCCGCAACCGCACTGTCGCTCGAGATCGCGGCTTTCGAGGCGCTGCGAGAGGCGGTGCTGGATGCGCTGGAGCCCTTGCGGGCGGCCGCCGGCGCTCTGGCGCTTCTCGACCTTTCGGCCGCGCTCGCCGATCTCGCCGCCAAGGAGGACTGGGTCCGCCCGCTCGTCGACGACAGCCTCGCCTTCCTCGTCGAATGCGGGCGCCACCCGGTGGTGGAGGCGGCGCTGAAGGCGGGCTCGGGCGAGCCTTTCGTCGCCAACGACTGCGATCTCTCGCCGCCACAAGGCGCCGAGGCCGGCGCGATCTGGCTTCTCACCGGCCCGAACATGGGCGGCAAGTCCACCTTCCTGCGCCAGAACGCGCTGATCGCGGTGCTCGCCCAGATCGGCGCCTACGTGCCGGCGACGAAGGCCCATATCGGCGTCGTCGACCGCCTGTTCAGCCGCGTCGGCGCGTCGGACGATCTCGCGGAAGGGCGCTCGACCTTTATGGTCGAGATGGTCGAGACCGCCGCGATCCTCAACCAGGCGGGCCCGCGCACGCTGGTGGTTCTGGACGAGATCGGGCGCGGAACGGCGACCTATGACGGCCTGTCGATCGCGTTCGCCGCGGTCGAGCATCTGCACGAGGCGAATCGCGCCCGCGCGCTCTTCGCCACGCATTTCCACGAGATGACGGCGCTCGCCGCGCGGCTGACGCGCCTGCACAACGTGACGATGCGCGTGAAGGAATGGGAGGGCGAGGTCGTTTTCCTCCACGAGGTGAAGGCGGGCGTCGCGGATCGTTCCTACGGCATCCAGGTCGCCAAGCTCGCCGGACTGCCGCCAGCCGTCGTCGAGCGCGCGCGCCACGTCCTCAAACAGTTGGAGAAGGGCGGGCGCGGGGAACGCCGGGCCGCTTTCGTCGACGACCTGCCGCTGTTCTCGGCCGTGCGCGCGGCCCCCGCCGCGCCGGAACCGGACCCGCGCCTCGCCGCGCTTGAGGCCCTTGACCCGGACGCCCTTTCTCCGCGCGAAGCGTTGGAGGCGCTCTACCGCCTGAAGTCGCTGCCCCGGCCGGTGGAATGAGCCAAGTCTTTCGCCGCGCATCGGAAATGGTCTATAGCCCGCCATTCCGACGAGGTGGGCCACGAATGCGGGCGAGCGTTTGATGAACGCATCAGCGACGAAAGAAGCGAAGCGGGCCGTGCTCGGCGAGCCGGAGGTCCTCGACCTGCGCCTTGCCGAGATCGTCGACACCGCCCGCCTCGCCACCGATCTGGAGGCCACGGCCGAAATGGGCACGGATGCGCGTCCGGCGGTCCTGCAGGTGCTGAAGGCTGCCAATGCGGTGGGTCGCAAGGCGGCCGAGGCGATGCTCTTCGCCGATGGCGGCGGGCTTGCCTGCGCCATGCGCATCTCCGCGCTGCAGGATACGCTGATCCGGGCGATCCACGATTACGCGCTGGCCCATGTTTTCCAGGCGCCCAACCCGTCGGCGGGCGAGCGCATGGCGATCTGCGCCGTCGGCGGCTACGGGCGCGGCACGCTGGCGCCGGGCTCGGACATCGATCTCCTGTTCCTCCTGCCCTACAAGCAGACCGCACTGGGCGAGCAGGTGGCGGAGTACCTGCTCTATCTCCTGTGGGATCTCGGCTTCAAGGTCGGCCATTCCACCCGCTCGGTCGACGAATGCGTGCGCCTCGCACGCGAGGATTTCACCATCCGCACCGCGCTTCTGGAGCGGCGGCTGATCGTCGGCGAACCGGCTCTTTTCGACGAGCTCGGCCGGCGCTTCGACGCCGAAGTCGTCGAGGGCACGGGCGCGGCCTTCATCGCCGCCAAGCTCGCCGAGCGCGACGCGCGCCACGCCAAGAGCGGCGACACGCGCTACCTCGTCGAGCCGAACGTCAAGGAAGGCAAGGGCGGCCTTCGCGACCTCAACACCCTCTTCTGGATCGCCAAGGATCACTACCGTCTCGACACGCGCGAGGAGCTGGTGGCGGCCGGCGTCTTCTCGCGCCGCGAGGGGCGCATCTTCGCCAAGGCGGAGGACTTCCTCTGGGCCGTGCGCTGCCACATGCACTTCCTCACCGGCAAGGCCGAGGAGCGCCTGTCTTTCGACCTGCAGCCCGAGATCGCCGAACGGCTCGGTTATTCGGAGCATCCCGGGCTGAAGGAAGTCGAGCGCTTCATGAAGCACTACTTCCTGATCGCCAAGGACGTGGGCGACCTCACCGGCATCTTCTGCGCCGGGCTGGAGGAGGAGCACGCCAAGGAGGCGCCGGGACTGCGCGGGCTGATCCGCTCGCTGCGCCAGCGCTCGCGCCAGATCCCCGGCACGCTCGCCTTCGTCATCGACAACAACCGCATCAACGTCACGTCCCGCACCGTCTTCTCGGACGATCCGGTGAACATGATCCGCATCTTCCGGCTGGCCGCGCGCCACGAGCTGGAATACCATCCGGACGCGCTGAAGCTGATCCGCCGGCAGCTGCGCCTCGTTGATGGAGCCTTGCGCGAGAACCCGGAGGCCAACAGCCTCTTCCTCGACGTCCTGACCGACCCCGCCAACCCCGAGCTGCATCTGCGGCGCATGAGCGAGGCCGGCGTCCTCGGCCGGTTCATTCCCGAGTTCGGGCGCATCGTGGCGATGATGCAGTTCAACATGTACCACCACTACACGGTGGACGAGCACCTCCTGCGCACCGTCGCGACGCTCTCGCGGCTGGAACACGGCGAACTGGAGAACGAGCTGCCCCTGACGTCCGGCTTCGTCGGCGCGATCAAGGACCGTGTGCCGCTCTACGTCGCGCTCCTCCTGCACGACATCGCCAAGGGGCGCCCGGAGGATCATTCGGTGGCCGGCGCGCGCATCGCGCGGCATCTGTGTCCGCGCCTCGGCCTTGACGAGCGCGAGACGGCGCTCGTCGCGTGGCTGGTGGAGGAACACCTGACGATGTCGATGGTCGCCCAGCAGCGCGATCTCACCGACCGCAAGACGATCCGCGACTTCGCCGACCGCGTTCAGACGCTCGACCGCCTGCAGCTTCTGACGATCCTCACCGTGTGCGACATCCGGGCGGTGGGGCCGGGCGTGTGGAACGGCTGGAAGGGCCAGCTCATCCGCACGCTCTACACAGAGACCGAGCCGGTCCTGACCGGCGGCTTCTCGCAGTCCTCGCGTGCCCAGCGCACCGCGGCCGCGCGCTGGGAACTGGCCGATGCCCTCATGGACTGGCCGGACGAGGAGCGGCGCCAGATCGTCGAGGCGCACTATCCGAACTATCTGCTGACGGTGCCGCTGGAGGACCAGAAGCGCCATGCCGCCTTCCTGCGCGAGAACATCGAGGCGGGCGCCGAGCTGTCCACCAGCGTGCGCACCGACGCCTTCCGCGGCGTGACCGAGATCACGGTGCTCGCGCCCGACCACCCGCGTCTTCTCTCCTTCATCGCGGGCGGCTGCGCCGCGACGGGCGCCAACATCGCCGACGCGCAGATCTTCACCATGACGGACGGCCGCGCGCTCGACATCATCACCGTCAACCGCGCCTTCGCCGAGGACGAGGACGAGTTGCGCCGCGCCGAGCGGATCGCCAGGAACATCCGCTCGCTGCTGCACGGACGCCAGGCGATGCCGGAGCTTCTGGCCAGCCGCAAGGCGCGCGGGCGCGACCTCTCCTCCTTCGCGGTGCGTCCGCGCGCCACGGTGCGCAACGAGCTTTCGGAGAACCTGACCGTCATCGAGGTCGAGGGACTGGACCGCACGGGCCTTCTCTCCGACCTCACCGGCGCGATCTCCGACCTCAACCTCGACATCCGCTCCGCCCATGTCTCGACCTATGGCGAGAAGGTCGTCGACGTCTTCTACGTCACCGATCTCCTCGGCATGAAGATTGCCGGCGAGGGGCGCGCCGAGCGCATCGAGCGGCGGCTGACGGCGGTTCTGGAAAGCGCCGAGGGCGAGGCCTCCTCGCCGTCCGCCCAGCCCTCTACCGTCGCCTTCGGCATGAGCGCGCGTTGAACCTTCTCGGCAAATTCGCGACCGTCGGCGGGGCGACGCTCCTCAGCCGCATCTTCGGCTTCGCGCGCGAGATGATGATGGCTGCCGCGCTCGGCATCGGCCCGGTGGCGGACGCCTTCAACCTCGCCTTCCGCTTTCCCAACCTCTTCCGGCGCCTTTTCGCCGAGGGCGCCTTCAACGCCGCCTTCATCCCGCTTTTCGCGCGGTCGCTGGAGGAAGAGGGCGAGGACGGCGCGCGGCGCTTCGCGGCCGAGATTTTCTCCACGCTCTTCACCGTCCTCGCGGCTCTGACGATCGTCGCGATCGTCTTCATGCCGGCGCTGGTGACGACGGTGATCGCGCCCGGCCTTGCGGCCTGCGTCGACGAGGCGGGCGGTGCGCAGGCGCTCTCCTGTGCCGAGCGCTTCGACATCACCGTCGCCTTCTCGCGGGTGATGTTCCCCTATCTCGCCTGCATGTCGCTGATGGCGATGGTGGCGGGCATCCTCAACGCCTTTCGGCGGTTCTTCGCGGCGGCCGTCGCGCCGACGCTCCTCAACTTCGTCCTGATCGCCGTCCTCCTCTACGGTTGGCATGTCGAGGCCTCGACCGTCACGATCGGCTGGATGATGAGCTGGGGCGTGCTCGTGGCCGGCGTCGCTCAGCTTGCGCTCGTCACCTTCGCCATGCGCCATATGGGCTTTTCTGTCTCGATCCGGCGCCCGCGCTGGACGGGAAACCTGAAGCGCCTCCTCGTCCTTGCCGGCCCCGCCGCGCTGATCGGCGGCATCACCCAGATCAACCTCTTCGTCGGCCAGGCGATCGCCTCCTTCAAGCCGGGCGCCGTGTCGATCCTGACCTATGCCGACCGGCCCTATCAGCTGCCGCTCGGCATGGTGGGCGTGGCGATCGGCGTCGTGCTCCTGCCCGAGCTCGCCCGCGCCCTGAAGGCGGGACGCCTCGCGGAAGCGCAGAACACACAGAACCGCAGCCTCGAGTTCGCGCTCTTCCTCACCGTTCCGGCGGCGATCGCGCTGTTCCTCATCCCCGAGCCGATCGTGCGCGTCATCTACGAGCGCGGCGCCTTCGGCCCGGAGGTGACTGAGGCCGTGGCCGCCGTTCTCGGCCTCTACGCGCTCGGCCTGCCTGCTTTCGTCCTTATCAAGGTGTTCTCGCCGGGCTATTTCGCGCGCGAGGACACGAGGACGCCGATGATCGTCACGCTGATCTCGGCGGTCGCCAACATCGTCCTGTCCCTCGTCCTGTTCTGGGCAATGGCCGAGCGCGGCATCGCGCTGGCGACGACGCTCGCCGGCTGGCTGAACGCCGGCCTTTTGTTCTGGGGCCTGAAGCGGCGCGGGCTCTGGGAGGGCGATCGCGCGCTTCTGAAGCGCTCGGCGCTGGTGCTTCTTTCGGCTGCGCTGATGGGCGCGGTGCTGATCGCGCTGATGGGCGTCCTGGAGCCGCATCTGTCCGCCACTGCCGGGCTGCATCGCCAGCTTGCCGGCCTCGCTCTTCTGGCGGGCGGCGGCATGGCCGTCTATTTCGCGCTCGCGCTGGCCACCGGTGCCGCCGACCGTGCGGTCGTCATGCGGCTTGTGAAGCGCAGGCGCGCCTGACGGTTTCCCGCATCCTTGATCGGCGGCCCTCGGCCGGTCCATAAGCGGCCGACCTTCGCGCCGCCGCACCCGAACGGAAGACGACCGTATATGAGCGAATTCGCGCCCCGCATCCTTTCGGGCATCCAGCCGACGGGAAATCTGCATCTCGGCAACTATCTCGGCGCGGTGAAGCGCTTCGTGCCCTTGCAGGACGAGTATCCGAGCCTCTTCTGCGTCGTGGACCTGCACGCCATCACCGCGCAGCTCGTGCAGGACGATCTCGCCGGCCAGACGCGCTCCATCGCAGCCGCCTATCTCGCCGCCGGCATCGATCCGAAGCGCGCGATCATCTTCAACCAGAGCCGCGTCGCCGGTCACACCGAGCTCGCCTGGATCTTCAACTGCGTGGCGCGCATCGGCTGGATGAACCGCATGACGCAGTTCAAGGACAAGGCCGGCAAGGACCGCGAGAACGCCTCGCTCGGGCTTCTGGCCTATCCGAGCCTGATGGCGGCCGACATCCTCGTCTACCGCGCGACGCACGTCCCCGTCGGCGAGGACCAGAAGCAGCATCTGGAACTGACGCGCGATATCGCGATCAAGTTCAACAACGACTTCTCCGCGCGGATCGCCGGCGCCGGCCTCGGCACGCCCATCCGCATGGGAGAGGAGACGGTGCAGGGCTATTTCCCGATCACCGAGCCGCTGATCGGCGGCCCGGCGGCCCGCGTCATGAGCCTTCGCGACGGCACCAGGAAGATGTCGAAGTCGGACCCTTCCGACCTCTCGCGCATCAATCTGACGGACGATTCGGAGACGATCGCAAAGAAGATCCGCAAGGCCAAGACCGATCCGGACGCGCTGCCCTCGGAGATCGACGGCCTCACGGGCCGCCCGGAGGCGGACAATCTCGTCGGCATCTTCGCCGCGCTCGCCGAACGCAGCAAGCAAGAGGTGCTGGCCGAGTATGGCGGTCGGCAGTTCTCCGAGTTCAAGCCGGCGCTCGTGGAACTCGCGGCCGAGGCGCTCGGCCCTGTCACGGGCGAGATGCGTCGCCTGATCGCCGACCCCGGCCATATCGATGCGGTTCTGCGCGACGGCGGGGAACGCGCGAACGAGATCGCCGAGGCGACCATGCGCGACGTCAAGACGATCGTCGGAATGCTGCAGGGCTGAGCCACCGCTCAGTCTACACGTCTTGTCGAGATAGGGCTTGCGCGGCGGGCGTGGTCTCGCCATCTTGCCGCCATGGTTTCAAGACGTCTCGGGCGCCGCGAGGGCGGCAAGCGCAAGTTCCTCGCGATCATCGACGACACGCCCGAATGCGGGCGTGCGGCCACCTATGCCGCCATGCGGGCAGCCGCGAGCGGGGGCGGCGTGGTCTTCCTGTACGTGATTGCCGAAGGCGACTTCCAGCACTGGCTGGGCGTCGAAAAGATCATGCGCGCCGAGGCGGCCGAAGAGGCCGACAACCGCCTCGCGCGCGTCGCCGACGAGATGCGTGAGAAGGTCGGCGTCGAGCCCGAACTCGTCGTGCGCGAGGGCAAGGTCCAGGAGGAAATCCACAAGCTGATCGAGACGGACCGCGAGATCGCGATCCTCGTTCTCGCCGCCTCGGACTCCTCCGAAGGGCCGGGACCGCTCGTCGCGGCCGTGGCAGGGCGCTCGGCCGCCTTCCCCGTGCCCGTCACCATCGTGCCCGCGACGCTGACGGACGAGGAGATCGAAAGCCTCTCCTGACGCTCGCTTGCGGGCAGGGCTCGGGAGGCTTATCTCCAGCGTCAGATTTCAGGCGCGCTCCGATTTCAGGTGTGCCAGATGAGGGCCCGAGCGATGTTCATCCAGACCGAAGCCACGCCGAACCCGCAGACGCTGAAGTTCCTGCCCGGCCGGGTGGTGCTCGAAACCGGCACGGCCGAGTTCCTGACGGAGGAGGACGCGGCGATGCGCTCGCCGCTCGCCGCCAAGCTGATGGCGATCGACGGCGTCACCGGCGTCTTCTTCGGCTATGATTTCGTCACGGTCACCAAGGACGCGACGGGCTGGGAACATCTCAAGCCCGCGATCCTCGCCGGTCTGATGGAGCATTTCATGTCGAACCGCGCCGTGATGGCGCCGGGGGGCAGTGGCGAGACCGCGACCCACGATTCGGGCGAGGAGTTCTTCGAGGCCGGCGACGAGAACATCGTCGAGACCATCAAGGAGCTTCTGGAGACGCGCGTGCGCCCCGCCGTCGCGCAGGACGGTGGCGACATCACCTTCCGCGGTTTCCGGGACGGTGTCGTGTTCCTCAACATGCGCGGCGCCTGTGCCGGCTGCCCGTCCTCGACGGCCACCCTCAAGCACGGCATCGAGAACCTTCTTCGCCACTTCGTGCCCGAGGTCGAGGGCGTCGAGGCGATGGAAGCGGCCTGAGGCTTCCGTGACGAATTCGAAAGACGATGAAGCCCGCCCGTCCGGCGGGCTTTGTCTTGCCATCGACACGGCCGGTGCGCGCTGCTCCGCCGCTGTCCTGGACATGGGCGCGAAGGCGGTTCTTGCGGAAGCCGAACCGGAGATCGGGCGCGGCCATGCCGAGAAGTTGATGGAGGTCGTCGCGGACGTCCTGAAGGCGGCCGACGCCTCCTATGCGGATCTCTCGCGCGTCGCCGTCACGCTCGGGCCGGGCTCCTTCACCGGCATCCGCGTCGGCGTCGCGACGGCCCGTGGCCTCGCGCTCGCGCTGAACGTGCCGGCCCTCGGGGTGTCGACGCTCG
Organism: Aureimonas mangrovi; assembly: GCF_014058705.1. Classification (NCBI taxonomy): domain Bacteria; kingdom Pseudomonadati; phylum Pseudomonadota; class Alphaproteobacteria; order Hyphomicrobiales; family Aurantimonadaceae; genus Aureimonas; species Aureimonas mangrovi. The sequence goes on along the minus strand of NZ_CP059692.1, from coordinate 40,424 downwards.
AAGCGCTCGCCGAGCCGTTCCTCGATGGCTCGGGTTCGGTCCTCGCCGTGCAGGACGCCAAGCGCGGCGAGGTCTACGTCGCGCTCTATGCGCCGGACGGCGCGCTCCTGGCCGGGCCCGCCGCGATCGCTCCCGACGATCTTCCGGTCTTCGCGGGCGAGGCTGCCGCGCCGCTGCGCCTTGTCGGCTCGGGCGCGGGGATCGCAGCAGAGCGACTGCCGGACGCCGAGATCGCCGACGATACCGGCGCGGTGGCGATCGCCGCCGTCGCGCGGATCGGTGCGCGCAGGATGCCGGGCGAGGCGGTGCGCCCGCTCTATCTGCGCGGTGCCGACGCCAAGCCGCAAACTGCGCCCTCGCTGCGCCGATCCGGTTCACAACCGGGCTTTGCGCTGAAATAATCCCCTCCGGGCGCTCGCGGGCGGCGTTGGGAGGATGGGATGTTCTGGTATCTGCCGTTCGGGTGGGGAATGACCTTCTGGGATGAGATGTTGCGCGGGCCCGCCGTGACGAGCACCGAGCTTGCCGAGGTCGATCTCGACGCCGCGGCCGAAATCCACGCGCAGGCCTTCTCGCAGGCCTGGTCCGGTGACGAATTCGCCGCTCTTCTCGGACAGGACGGCGTCTTCGGCTTCGCGGCGCGGCGCGTGGCGGCGCCCGATACGAACCCGCTCGGCATCGTGCTGGCGCGTCTCGCCGTCGACGAGGCCGAAATCCTCACCGTCGCCGTTTCCCCCGCCGCGCGCGGCAAGGGGGTCGGCCGTCTCCTGATGGACAGCGTCCTCCAGCGCCTCCACGCCGAGCGCGCGAATGCGCTCTTCCTCGAGGTGGAGGAAACCAACGTGCCGGCGCTGGCGCTCTATCGCCGCCTGCGCTTCGAGGAAGTGGGTCGCCGGCCGGCCTATTACGCGGGCGCCGACGGAAAGCGCACCAGCGCCCTCGTCCTCAAACGCGCCCTGCGCACGGCGTGAGGGCCGCGCCGGAGCCGTGATCATCCGACTTCGCGCCGGCCTTCTCCTGTCGGCCCTATTCCTGTTCTCTCTGGCGGCGATCCCGGTGCAGGCGCTGGCGCTCACCAAGCGCGGCTGGCTGAAGCGCGTCCTGCCGCGCCTCTGGCACCGGCTGGCCGCGCGCGCCCTCGGCCTGCGCGTCACGGTGCGTGGGGCGCCGGCGAAGGGCCGCCCCCTGCTTCTGGTCTCCAACCACCAGTCCTGGGCGGACATCGTGGCGCTCGGCTCAGTGGCGGAGGCTTCCTTCATCGCGAAGGCCGAGGTCCGAGGCTGGCCGGGAATCGGCATCCTCGCGCGGCTTCAGCGCACCGTCTTCGTGGCGCGCGAGGCGCGCCGCGAGACGGGCCTTCAAGCGAATGCCATCGCCGACCGTCTGGCGGCGGGCGACGCGATGGTGCTCTTCGCGGAAGGCACGACCTCGGACGGCAATGCCGTCCTTCCGTTCAAGTCGGCGCTGTTCGGCGCCGCGCAGGGCGCTCTCGCAGCCTCGGGGCGCGGCGAGGTCCTCGTGCAGCCCGTCTCCATCGCCTATACGCGCTCGCACGGCCTGCCGCTCGGCCGGGCAGGGCGCCCGCTTGCCGCCTGGCCTGGCGACGTCGCGCTCGGGCCGCACCTGAAGTCCTTCGTCCTCAACGGGGCGGTGGACGCCGAGATCGCCTTCGCCGAACCCATCGTCGTGACCGTCGAGACGAACCGCAAGGCACTGACGAGCGCCTGCGAGCGCGAGGTCTCGCGGATGCTTCTCGCCAGCCTTCGGGGGACGGCCGGCGAGTGTCATGGAAACGCCGCTTGCGTCGAGCCCTCCGTCAGCCGATATTGAGGCGACCTGTTTTGAGGGCGCCCCACAAGGACTCGATGAGCCAAAGACGCAGCGCAGTGACCGACGCCACCGGCGACAACGCCCGCAAAGTCTTCATCAAGACCTATGGCTGCCAGATGAACGTCTACGATTCCCAGCGCATGGGTGATGCGCTGGCGGGAGACGGCTACGTGCCGACCCAGCGGATCGAGGACGCCGATCTCGTTCTTCTGAACACCTGCCATATCCGCGAGAAGGCGGCGGAGAAGATCTATTCCGAACTCGGCCGCATCCGCGAGATGAAGGCCGAGCGCGCGACGCAAGGCCGCACGCTGACCGTGGGAGTCACCGGCTGCGTGGCGCAGGCGGAAGGCGCCGAGATCATCGAGCGCGCCCCGGTGGTCGACCTCGTCGTCGGCCCGCAGACCTATCATCGCCTGCCGCAGGCGCTTGCCCGCGTCCATTCGGGCGAGCGCGTCGTCGAGACCGAATATGCGGTCGAGGACAAGTTCGACCACCTGCCGAAGCAGGCCGCACGCCAGATCCGTGCGCGGGGCGTCACCGCGTTCCTCACGGTGCAGGAGGGCTGCGACAAGTTCTGCACCTTCTGCGTGGTGCCCTATACGCGCGGCGCGGAGGTCTCTCGGCCGCGCGCCGCGATCCTCGAGGAGGCGCGTGCGCTCGCCGAGGCCGGCGTTCGCGAAGTCACGCTCCTCGGCCAGAACGTCAACGCCTGGGCCGACGGGGCGGGCGGGCTCGGATCGCTCCTGCGCGAACTGGCAGAGATCCCGGGCCTCGCGCGCCTGCGCTACACCACCTCTCACCCGCGCGACATGGACGACGACCTGATCGCCGCCCATCGCGACCTTCGCGCGCTGATGCCCTATCTGCACCTGCCGGTGCAGTCGGGCTCGGATCGCATCCTCAAGGCCATGAACCGCCGCCATACCGGCGCGGATTATCTGCGCCTGCTCGACCGCATCCGCGCCGCGCGCCCGGATATCGCGCTCTCGGGCGACTTCATTGTCGGCTTCCCCGGCGAGAGCGACGCCGATTTCGAGGCGACGCTCGATCTGGTGCGGCAGGTCCGCTACGCGACGGCCTATTCGTTCAAATATTCGGCGCGGCCCGGAACGCCCGGCGCGACGATGGATGGCCATCTGCCAGAGGACGTGAAGACCGAGCGCCTGGAGCGGCTGCAGACGCTTCTGCGCGAGCATCAGGTCGCCTTCCAGGAGAGCTTCGTCGGCCGCGAGGAGGACGTCCTGGTCGAGAAGGCCGGGCGCCATCCGGGCCAGATGATCGGGCGCTCGCCCTTCCTCCTGCCGGTCGTCGTTCCCGCAAGCGCCGGCGCGATCGGCGAGATCGTGCGCGTTCGCATCGAATCCAGCCTGCCCAATTCGCTGATGGCCGAAGGCGCCGACCATGCCGACCGGCTGGTTTCCGCAGAGCCCTTGAGGAAGATCGCATGAAGGCTGTTCGCGGCGCGGCGCCGGCCTCCGGCGCTTCGGACATGGCCCATATCGAGCTCACCTTCGACGACAATCGTCTGGCGGGCGCGCTCTTCGGCCAGTACGACGAGAATCTGGCGCTGATCGAGCAGAAGCTCGGGGTCGACGCGCGCGCGCGCGGCAACAAGGTGGAGCTGCGCGGCGACGCGCTGGCCTCCGAGCAGGCGCGGCGCGCGCTGGACTATCTCTACGGCCGCCTGCAGGCCGGCCACGAACTGCAGCGCTCGGACGTGGAGGGCGCGATCCGCATGGCGGTGGCGCAGGACGACCAGCTCGTCCTGCCGACGCTGGAGAGCAAGGGCGCCCGCATGGCGATGGCCGGCATCTCCACCCGCAAGAAGACGATCCACGCAAGGACGCCCACGCAGGACGCCTATATCCGCGCGATGGACCGCGCCGAACTCGTCTTCGGCATCGGCCCGGCCGGCACGGGCAAGACCTATCTGGCCGTCGCCCACGCCGCGCAGCTCCTGGAGCGCGGGCAGGTGGAGCGCATCATCCTCTCCCGCCCGGCCGTGGAGGCCGGCGAGCGCCTCGGCTTCCTGCCGGGCGACATGAAGGACAAGGTCGATCCCTATCTGCGCCCGCTCTACGACGCGCTCTACGACATGATGCCCGCCGAGAAGGTGGAGCGCGCGATCGCCGCGCAGGTGATCGAGATCGCCCCGCTCGCCTTCATGCGCGGGCGCACGCTCGCCAACGCCGCCGTCATCCTCGACGAGGCGCAGAACACCACCACCATGCAGATGAAGATGTTCCTGACGCGCCTGGGCGAAAACGCCCGGATGATCGTCACCGGCGACCCGTCGCAGATCGACCTGCCGGCGGGTCAGAAGTCGGGCCTCGTGGAGGCGCTGCGCGTCCTCGACGGCGTGCCGAGCATCGTCACCTGCCGCTTCGAGGCCAAGGACGTGGTGCGTCATCGCCTCGTCCAGGCGATCGTCGAAGCCTACGAGGCGGATGCGACGCGCGGCCGGGCCGCGCTTCTCACCGAGCAGCGATGAACGACCCCTCACGAACCGCCGCCGGCCCCGAACTCCTCCTCGTTGAGGAATGCGAGGGCTGGCCGGAACTCCTGGGCGCCGACCCTGAAGGGCTGGTCGAGATCGCGCTCGCCGCCACTCTGCGCGCCCATGCGATGGAAGACCTCCGCACTGAGATCGGCGTCACGCTGACCGACGACGCGGCGGTGCGCGAGTTGAATGCAGAGTGGCGGCAGAAGGATGCCCCCACCAACGTCCTGTCCTTCCCGCCGCGCCGGATCGAGGTCGGCGAGCGACCCGGCCCGCTGATGGGCGATCTCGTCCTGGCGCGCGAGACGCTGCAGCGCGAGGCTGCGGCCGAAGGCAAGGCCCCGCGCGATCATTTCACCCATCTCGTGGTCCATGGGGTTCTGCACCTCCTTGGCCACGACCATATCGACGACGACGAGGCCGAGCGGATGGAGGCGACGGAGATCGCCATCCTCGCGCAGCTCTCGATCGACGACCCCTATCGCGTCGACGAAGACGACGCGGCCGTAGCAGTACCCTGAAGAGACGCGAAGAGAGAGGCGATGAACATCAACGCGAACGGCGCCGGCCGCGCCGCGGAGCCAAGCGGAGGCGAAGAGCCTTCTCCCGATCAGGGCCAGGACGAGCGAAGTCCCGTCCCGGCCGAACGGGCCGCGCCCGAGCCGGGATTCTTCGAGCAGATCGTCCAGTTCCTGAAGCCACGGGCCGTGGCGCCCCTGCGCCAGAGCTTCGCCGAAGCGCTGCGCAATGCCGAGAGCGGCGCCAGCGGTTTCACCGTGCAGGAACAGGCGATGCTCACCAACCTCCTCGAACTGCACGACACGCGGGTCGAGGACGCCATGGTCCCTCGCGTCGAGATCGACGCGATCGACATCCGAACCAGCCTCGGCGAGACGATGCGCCGCTTCGAGGAGAGCGGGCGTTCGCGCATGCCGGTCTACGGCGAGGGCCTCGACGACCCCAAGGGCATGGTCCACATCCGTGACGTCGTCGGCTACATGACGCGCCACGCCATCGCCGACGGTGACGGGCAGCATCTCGATCTGACGAAGGTCGACCTGTCGCGCTCGGTCGCCGATCTCGGTATCATCCGCCGCATCCTGTTCGTGCCAGCCTCCATGCCCGCTTCCGAGCTGATGGCGCGCATGCAGGCGACGCACATCCAGATGGCGCTCGTCATCGACGAGTATGGCGGCGTCGATGGCCTCGTCTCGCTTGAGGACCTGATCGAAACGATCGTCGGCGAGATCGAGGACGAGCACGACGAAGACGAAGTGCTGATCGTCGACGAGGGCGAGGGCGTCTACCAGGCCGACGCGCGCGCCGAACTCGAAGAAGTCCAGAAGCTCGTGGGCGATGATTTCGACATTGCCGCCTACGAGGACGAGGCTGACACGATCGGCGGGCTCGTCGTCACCGAACTCGGGCGCATCCCGGCCGAGGGCGAGACGGTGGATACGCTCGCCGGCTTCCGCCTGGAGGTGCTGGAGGCCGATACGCGCCGCGTCAAGCGCGTGCGCATCGTCCGGCGCGGCGAGGGTACCGAGGCCCTGTCGGCCTGACGCTATAGCACCGGCGGCCGCGTGAGGGCCGCCGGTGCGAATGTCGCCTGGGGACGGCACGTCCCGAAACCGATTCAGCTTTGCGGACCGATGCTGTAGGGGGGGGGGAGGATCGCGAGCGCCCTTCCGCGTGAGTTCGATCGACGGCGGCGGGGGCCCATGCAGCGGATTGCAGGTACGATCATCCTCCTGGAAGGCTGGCGGCGGGGGCTCGTCGCCTTTCTCGCCGGCGCGGTGGCGACGCTTGCGCTCGCGCCCTTCGACCTGCCGTTCGCCGGCTTCCTCGCCTTCCCCGTTCTCGTCTGGCTCTTGGATGGAGCGGTGGGCGAGCCTTCGCGCGGAACCCTCGGACGGCTCTGGCCCGCCTTCCGCGTCGGCTGGTGCTTCGGCTTCGGCTATTTCGTCGGCGGGCTCTGGTGGCTCGGAGCGGCGATGCTCGTCGACGTTGCCACCTTCTGGTGGGCATTGCCCTTCGCCGTCTTCGGACTGCCGGCGGTCCTTGCGCTCTATCACGCCCTTGCCGCCGCGCTCGCACGCAGCCTGTGGAGCGAGGGCGGCGGGCGCGTCTTCGCGCTCGCCGGCTCCTTCGCGCTTGCCGAATATCTGCGCGGCTTCCTTCTGACGGGCTTCTCGTGGAACGAGATCGGCCTGATGGTCGCGCCCGTGCCGATGATGATGCAGTCGCTGGCGGTCGTCGGTGTCCACGGGCTGACCTTCGCGGCCGTCCTCGTCTTCGCCGCGCCTGCGCTGATCGTGGGAAGCCCCGCTCTGCGGCCGCTGACGCTCGCCACGGCGGCGCTCCTGACCGTTGCCCATCTCGGCTACGGCGCGCTCGCGCTTTCGCGCGGGACGCCGGCGCCGGTCGAGGGCGTAGCCCTTCGTATCGTGCAGCCGAACATCTTGCAGTCGCAGAAATGGGACGCGGCCGAGGCCGAGCGCATCTTCGCGACGCTTCTCGATCTGTCCGGCCGCGGGCGCGGCGAGGGGCCGGGCGAGACGCTGGTCGTCTGGCCCGAATCCTCCGTGCCCTTCATCCTGACCGACAGTCCCGAGGGGCTCGCGCGCATCGCCGCCGCATTGGAGCCGGGCGAGACTTTGCTGGCCGGCGCGGCGCGCGCCGAGGGCCCGCGCGAGGACCCGGACCGGCGCTACTACAACTCCGTTCTGGTGATCGATGAGGAGGGCACGATCGTCGATGCCCGCGACAAGGTGCATCTCGTGCCCTTCGGCGAGTATCTGCCCTTCCAGGATCGGCTGGAATCGATGGGCATAACCCAGCTGACGCAGCTCCCCGGCGGGTTCTCGGCCGGTGCGACGCGCGAACCGGTGCGCCTCGCGGACGGTGTCTCCTTCCTCGCGCTGATCTGCTACGAGATCATCTTCCAGGACGAGATCTCGCTTCCCGACGATCCCGCCGAGCGCCCCGGCTTCATCCTCAACGTCACCAACGATGCGTGGTACGGCGCGACGCCCGGCCCCTACCAGCACCTGCGCAGCGCGCAGGCGAGTGCGATCGCCCACGGCCTGCCTCTCGTGCGCGCGGCCAACACCGGCGTCTCCGTCGTCACCGACGCACGCGGGCGCGAGATCGCCGGGCTCGGGCTCAACCAGGAGGGCGTCGTCGCCTCGGCTCTGCCTGCCCCGCTGCCCGGAACGGCGTTCTCGCGCGTGGGCAATCTCCCTTTCGCGCTCATTCTCGTGCTCGGCTTCGCGGTCGCCTTTCGGGAAAGATGGAGATTATCCCGCGCAATGCATTGACCCCCAGCATCTCTGCGGCATACCCAAGTCATCTACATGATGAAGGATAGAAGGGATCGGCGAACCCTTCGTGGGATGACCGAGGGCCGGATGAGCAACACCAAGAAACCCGAGCCGATCGACGAATATGTCGCAGCACGCGTGCAGCAGCGCCGCCGCGAGATCGGCATGAGTCAGGAAACGCTCGGCGGGCATCTCGGGATCACCTTCCAGCAGGTGCAGAAATACGAGAAGGGCGCCAACCGCATGTCGGTTGGCCGGCTTTTCTCGATCAGCCGCGCGCTGCGCGTGACGCCTGGCTACTTCCTCGACGGCTTCCACGATGGCGGGGGGATGGCGCTCGCGGGTTTTGGCGAAGAGGAGGGCCAGCCAGCGCTGGAAGGCGCGCCGCAAGGCGACGACGACATCCTGCGCCTGGTCCAATCCTTCGCCCTCATCAAGGACGCGCAGGTGCGAAGCGCCGTGGCCGATCTGGTCGCCGCGATCGCCAGGTTCAACGGCTGAAGACTTTACCCTCGTGCGGATGGATTTTGCTTGACCTTGCAGGTGCATGAAAGCAAACCCTCTGCGTCTTTCCACAAAGGCATCTTCATTTCGTCGCGCCGACCCGGCGCGGGCAACGTCTCCTTGAGACCGGCGGATGCAATATCCGACGGTGAGCGGTCCGAAAGGCCCTATACGATGCAGCGCAGCGACTATCTGTTCACTTCCGAAAGCGTTTCCGAGGGTCATCCGGACAAGATCTGCGACCGAATCTCCGACGAGGTCGTGGATCTCTTCTTTAAAGAGGCCAAGAAGGCCGGCATGGATCTCGGCGATCTGCGCATCGCGTGCGAGACGCTCGCCACCACCAACCGCATCGTGATCGCCGGCGAGGTGCGCTGCTCGCTGGACGAGCGCCAGATCCGTTCCAAGGTGAAGGCGGCCGCTCGCCGCGCCGTGAAGGCGATCGGCTACGAGCAGGACGGCTTCCACTGGAAGACCGCGCGCATCGACGTGCTTCTGCACGCCCAGTCCGCCGACATCGCGATGGGCGTCGACGCAGGCAACAAGGCGAGCGAAGGCGCTGGCGACCAGGGCATCATGTTCGGCTATGCCTGCCGTGATACGCCTGAGCTGATGCCGGCGCCGATCTTCTACGCCCACAAGATCCTCGAGCGCCTGTCCGAGGCGCGCCGCGGCGCCGAGGGCGATGCCGTCAAGCTCGGCCCCGATGCCAAGAGCCAGGTCACGGTGCGCTACAAGGACGGCAAGCCGTCAGAGATCGCCTCGATCGTCCTGTCCACCCAGCATGTCGACGAAACTCTGAGCTCGGAGGACGTGCGCGTGATCGTGGAGCCTTTCGTGCGCGAAGCGGTAAACGGCATGCCGATCGCCGAGAACTGCGTGTGGCACGTCAACCCGACCGGCAAGTTCGTGATCGGCGGGCCGGACGGCGACGCCGGGCTGACCGGCCGTAAGATCATCGTCGACACCTATGGCGGCGCGGCCCCGCACGGCGGCGGTGCCTTCTCGGGCAAGGACCCGACGAAGGTCGACCGTTCGGCAGCCTACGCGGCGCGCTATCTCGCCAAGAACGTCGTCGCGTCCGGCATCGCTGACCGCTGCACGATCCAGCTCGCCTATGCGATCGGCGTCGCCGAGCCCGTCTCGATCTATGTCGACCTTCACGACACCGGCGAGGTGGATGAGGCGGCTGTCGAGAAGGCCATCCGCGAGCTCGTCAGCCTGACGCCGCGCGGCATCCGCGAGCATCTCCAGCTCTCGAAACCGATCTACGCCAAGACTGCGGCCTACGGCCATTTCGGCCGCAAGCCGGGTCGGGACGGCTCGTTCTCCTGGGAAAAGACGGACCTGGCGCCGAAGCTGAAGGCTGCGCTGAAGGCGTGATCGAGCCGCAGGACGAGAAAATCGCGAGCGCGCCGCAATGGCCGGCGCGCTCGCGCGAGGCGTTTTTCGGGCGCCACAAGGGCAAGCCCCTCAGCCCGGCGCAGGCGCGGCTCTTCCGCGACAGCCTGCCGGCCCGGCGCGTCGACCCCATCGGCGCGCCGCCGACAGCTGCGGCCTTGACGGATCTCTTCCCCGTACCCGTCGAGGCCGTGCGCCTCGAGATCGGCTTCGGCGGCGGCGAGCACCTGCACCTGGAGAGCGGGCGCCTGCCCACCGCCGGCTTCATCGGCGTTGAGCCCTTCGTCAACGGCATGGCGAAGATGCTGGTCGCGCTGGACGCCGAGCCGCGACCCAATCTGCGCCTCTACGACGACGACGCGACGAAGCTTCTCGACTGGCTGCCGGAAGCATCGCTCGACGGCATCGATCTCTTCTACCCGGACCCCTGGCCGAAATCGAAGCACTGGAAGCGGCGTTTCGTGTCGCAGAAGAACCTGTCGCGCTTTTCGCGGGTCCTGAAGCCCGGCTCACGCTTCCGCTTCGCCTCCGACATCGACAGTTACGTGTCCTGGACGCTCGACCATTGCGCCCGGCATCCGCATTTCTCCCCGCCGCAGGGGGGCTCCGAGACGTGGACGACGCCCTATGAGGGCTGGCCCGGCACACGCTACGAGGCCAAGGCCCATCGCGAAGGACGGCGCGGCGTGTACCTGACGTTCACAAGGCGCTGAGATGGCCGCGCCGGTGTCCACTCTCGTTCACAACGAGCCATCAAGCTTCTCGCCAACGCGCTCGACAGATCATCGATGGCCGCTCTTGCCGTCGGCGTACGCGGCCCGGCCGTGACGGCAAGTCGTCGCGAGCTTACACCGCTGGACCGCGGCTTCCTCTTGTCAGTCCTCGTCTTCGGTACGACATCGTGGCTGGTGGTCGCCAGCCTGTTCCATGCGATGGCGCGGGCGGCCAACGCGGAGCGGAGGGCAATGGCCCGGGCCAAGCGCGGCGAGGGTTGATCTGGCACCCGCGCGGGTGTAGAAGCACTGCATATTCTCTAGCGATGTGGTCGTGAGAGTGGGTCCCGCCGGTCCCGCTCTTTTTTGTTAGGGCGATCGCCCAACCACCATCTCGCAAGGTGGGAGCCGACGGCTCCACGATCATTCCGATACGCGGGAGCCTACGTGAACGAAACGTCCGAACGCATCGTCATCGAACAGGGGATGGAGGCCCGGATCGCCGCCATCGTCGAGCCGGTGATCGAACAGCTCGGCTACCGTCTCGTGCGTGTGCGCATCTCCGGCCTCAACGGCATGACCGTGCAGATCATGGCCGAACGGCCGGACGGCACGATGAGCGTCGAGGATTGCGAGGCGGTGTCGCGCGGTATTTCGCCTGAACTCGACGTGGCTGATCCGCTCGACGGCGCCTATCACCTCGAAGTGTCCTCGCCCGGCATCGACCGCCCGCTCGTGCGGCGCTCGGACTTCGAGCTGTGGGCGGGCCATCTGATGAAGCTCGAGACGAGCCGCATGATCGATGCGCGCAAGCGCTTCCGCGGCCGCATAGTGGAGGTCGGCGAGGCCGGCTTCAGGCTCGACCGCGACGGCGCCGCCTACGGCGAGGCGCCTTCGGTCGAGATTCCGTTCGACGCGGTCGGCGAAGCCCGGCTGATCCTGACCGACGATCTGATCGCCGCCTCGCTGAAAGCCGACAAGGCCGCGCGCAAGGGGCGCGGCGAGCCTGCGGGCGAGGGCGACGACGACGAGACCGGCGCGGAGACGCGCCACTGATCATGGCGGCCGAGCGGCTCGCGAAAGGGCGGGTGCTTGAGGCCTGAAGGCGGATGGGGCGTGAAGCCCTCCACCAGGAGACGAAGACAATGGCAGTCAGTGCGAACCGGCTTGAACTGTTGCAGATCGCGGATGCGGTCGCGCGCGAGAAGTCGATCGACCGCGAGATCGTGATCGCCGCCATGGCCGACGCGATCCAGAAGGCGGCGCGCTCGCGCTACGGCCAGGAGACCAACATCCGCGTCGACATCAACCAGAAGACAGGCGAGATGAAGCTCCAGCGTCTTCTCGAGGTGGTCGAGGACGTCGAGGACCCGGCGACACAGATCTATCTCGATCTCGCCCGCGACAAGAACCCCGACGCCGAGCCGGGCGACTTCATCGCCGAGCAGCTTCCGCCGATGGATTTCGGTCGCATCGCCGCCCAGTCGGCCAAGCAGGTCATCGTGCAGAAGGTGCGCGAGGCCGAGCGCGACAAGCAGTATGACGAGTACAAGGATCGCGTCGGCGAGATCGTCAACGGCACCGTCAAGCGCGTCGAGTACGGCAACGTCATCGTCGATCTCGGCAAGGGCGAGGGCATCATCCGCCGCGACGAGCAGATCCCGCGCGAGCTTTTCCGCTACGGAGACCGCGTGCGCGCCTTCGTCTACGACGTTCGCCGCGAGCAGCGCGGACCGCAGATCTTCCTGTCGCGCACGCATCCGCAGTTCATGGCGCGCCTGTTCACGATGGAAGTGCCGGAAATCTACGACGGCATCATCGAGATCAAGGCCGTGGCCCGCGATCCGGGCTCGCGCGCCAAGATCGCCGTCGTCTCCCGCGACTCGTCGGTCGACCCGGTTGGCGCGTGCGTCGGCATGCGCGGCTCGCGCGTGCAGGCCGTCGTCGGCGAACTCCAGGGCGAGAAGATCGACATCATCCCCTGGTCGCCGGACGCGGCTTCCTTCCTGGTCAACGCCCTTCAGCCGGCGGAAGTGGCCAAGGTCGTCCTCGACGAGGATGCCGAGCGTATTGAAGTCGTGGTGCCCGATGACCAGCTTTCACTTGCGATCGGCCGCCGCGGGCAGAATGTGCGCCTTGCCTCGCAACTGACGGGCTGGGACATCGACATCCTGACCGAGGAGGAGGAGTCCTCCCGCCGCCAGAAGGAATTCGTCGAGCGCTCGGGCCTCTTCATGGACGCGCTCAACGTCGATGAGATGGTTGGCCAGCTCCTCGCCTCGGAAGGTTTTTCGAGCGTCGAGGAAGTCGCCTATGTCGATGCCGACGAAGTGGCATCGATCGAGGGCTTCGACGAGGACACGGCTGGCGAGATCCAGTCCCGCGCCCGCGAGTATCTGGAGCGCCGCGAGGCCGAGTTGGATGCCCGCCGCAAGGAACTGGGCGTCGACGACGCACTGCGCGGCATCGACGGGCTGACGACGCCGATGCTCGTCGCCCTCGGCGAGGACGGCGTGAAGACGCTGGAAGATTTCGCGGGCTGCGCGGCGGACGATCTCGTCGGCTGGACCGAGCGCAAGGATGGCGAGACCAAGCGTTATCCGGGCGCGCTCTCGGAGTTCGAGGTCAGCCGCCAGGACGCCGAGGCGATGATTATGCAGGCCCGCATTCAGGCCGGCTGGGTGAGCGAGCAGGATCTCGCGGCCACGGCCGAAGTGGAAGAGGCCGAGGCGAGCGAGGCGCTCTGAGGGCGCCGCAGAGGCAAGGAGCGATCGAGGCTTGGGCTCACCGCGCGATGACGACTGGGAGGAGGACGGCTTGAACGGGCGCATGTGCATCGTCTCGCGCCAGAGCCTTCCCGCCGAGCGCCTGATCCGCTTCGTCGTCGGGCCGGACGGTGCGGTCGTCCCCGATATCAGGCGCAAGCTGCCCGGGCGCGGCGCCCATGTCGAGGCGCGGCGCGAGGCGGTGGAGGCGGCGGTCAAGCGCAACCTCTTCCGGCGGGCCTTCAAGGGCGCCGGCGCGGCGCGGCCGGACCTGGCCGGCGACGTGGACGCGCTTCTGGCACGTTCCGCGCTCGGGGCGCTCGGTCTCGCGCGCAAGGCGGGCCAGCTCGTCAGCGGCGCCGCGAAGGTCGATGCCGAGCTTCGCTCGGGGCGCGCGTTGGCGCTGCTGCAGGCCAGCGACGCGGCGCCGGACGGTCGGCGCAAGATGGAGGGTGCCCGCCATGCCGCGATCGTCGCGGGCAAGGCGGGAGCCATTCCGGTGCATCGTCCGTTCACCGCGGACGAATTGGGTTTGGCCTTGGGCGGGGTGAATGTGGTACATGCCGCCGTCCTTGCCGGAAATGCGGGTTCGGCGCTCCTGTCTCGGCTGGAGGCGCTGGCGGTCTATCGGGGCGATGACCCCGCGCAGGCGGAGCGGACGGCGGATGCCGGCCGCGAGCAGGCGGAATCGAACGACATTGACGGGGGCGCCGCAAACGGAGCGCCCCGCACGGACCAAAGGCTCGGGACGATCCCCGGGCAGGAAGTGGAAGCGTAGATGAGCGATACGAAATCGGGCGACGACAAGACGCTGAGCGTTCAGCCGAAGAAGACGCTGTCGATCAAGCCCGGCGGCGTCTCGCAGTCGACGGTGCGGCAGAACTTCTCGCACGGGCGCTCCAACAGCGTCGTCGTCGAGACGAAGAAGCGCCGGATCAACAAGCCGGAAGGCCCCGCTGCGGCTTCCGGCTCGGTCGCGGCCGGGCTCGGTCCGCGTCCGTCCCTGACGCCAGCCCAGGCGCAGGCGCTCGCCAACGTGAGGGCGCAGGAAGCCGCCGAGGCCGAGGCCGCAGAGGCCCGCGCGCGGGAAGAGGCCGCCGCCGCCGAGGCGAAGGCTGCGGCCGAGCGCGAGGCGGAAGCCACACGCGCCGCCGAGACGCGCGCAAAGGAGGAGGCCGCCGCTGCCGAGGCGAAGGCCGCCGAGGCCGCTCCGGCGAAGAGTGAGCCCGCGGCTGCCCCGGCTCCTGCACCGTCTTCCGCGCCAGCGCCCATAGAGGCGAAGGCCGAGACCGCCCCTGTGAAGGAAGCGCCTGCCGCGCCCGTGGCAGCGGCCGCGCCCGCTCCGGCGCGTCCGGCTGCGCCCGCCGCAACCGCCCGCCCCGCATCGCCCGCAACTCCGGCGCGCCCCGCGCCCGGCGCCCGCCCCGGAGCGCCCGTCGGCAATCGCCCCGGCCAGTCCTCGCGTCCCGGTGCTCCGGCCGGCAACCGTCCGGGCGGCGCTCCGCAGCGCTCTCCGGCTCCCGGTGCCCGCCAGCCGCGCGGCGCGGTCCTATCGGACCTGTCGTCGAAGGAAATGGACGCGCGTCGCCGCGCGCTCGAGCTTGCACGCCAGCGTGAGGTCGAGGATCGCCGCCTGTTCCAGGAGGAAGAGGCCCGGCGCATCGCCGAGGACGAACGCCGCCGCGCCGAGCGTGAGGAATCCGAGCGCCGTCAGGCCGAGGAGGCCGCGCGTCTCGAGATGGAGGCGGCTGCCCGCAAGAAGGCCGAGGAGGATGCGCAGCGTCGCGCGCAGGCCCGTCCGACCTCCCGTGGCCCGGCCGGCGCCGGCGCCAACGTCATTCCCGGCCCGCCGCCGCCGGCCGACGATCTCGGCCTTCGCCCGGCCGGTCGCTCGCTCGACGGACGCGCCCGCTCCAAGGCGGACGAGGACGACCGCGCCCGCCGTCCCGGCGCGCGCACGGCGGAGGCCGCCAAGCCGACGCGCGGACGCGGCGATGCCGACCGTCGTGCCGGCCGCGTCAACCTCGACCGCGCCCTGTCGGACGACGATGCGCGCGGCCGTTCGCTCTCCTCGATGCGCAGGCGTCAGGAGAAGTTCAAGCGCTCGCAGCAGAGCCAGCCACGCGAGAAGATTGCCCGCGAAGTGATTCTACCCGAGACCATCACCATCCAGGAACTCGCCAACCGCATGTCGGAGCGAGCCGTCGACGTCATCAAGTACCTTATGGCCCAGGGCCAGATGATGAAGCCGGGCGACGTGATCGAGGCCGATCTCGCCGAGCTGATCGCGGCCGAGTTCGGCCACATGGTCAAGCGTGTTGCCGCGTCCGACGTCGAGGAAGGCATGTTCGACGTCGCCGACGATCCGGAGAAGATGATCTCGCGTCCGCCGGTCGTGACGATCATGGGCCATGTCGACCACGGCAAGACCTCGCTCCTCGATGCGCTGCGCAAGACCAACGTCGTCTCCGGCGAGGCCGGCGGCATCACGCAGCATATCGGCGCCTACCAGATCGAGCAGGACGGCCAGCCGATCACCTTCATCGATACGCCGGGCCACGCCGCCTTCACCGCGATGCGTGCCCGCGGCGCGCAGGCGACCGACATCGCGATCCTCGTGGTGGCGGCGGACGATTCGGTGATGCCGCAGACGATCGAATCGATCAGCCATGCCAAGGCGGCCGGCGTTCCGATCATCGTGGCGATCAACAAGATCGACAAGCCGGGCGCGGACGCATCCAAGGTCCGCACCGGGCTGCTGCAGCACGAAGTGTTCGTCGAATCGATGGGCGGCGAAGTGCTCGACGTCGAGGTGTCGGCCAAGAACGGCACCAATCTCGACAAGCTGCTGGAGGCGATCATCCTGCAGGCCGAGATCCTCGACCTGAAGGCCGATCCCGACCGCACGGCCGAGGGCGTCGTGATCGAGGCCAAGCTCGACAAGGGCCGCGGCCCGGTGGCGAGCGTGCTCGTGCAGGCCGGCACGCTCAAGACCGGTGACATCGTGGTGGCCGGCGATCAGTGGGGCCGCGTGCGCGCCCTCGTCGACGACAAGGGCAAGCAGCTGAAGACCGCCGGCCCGTCCATGCCCGTCGAGGTTCTCGGCATGCAGGGCACGCCGGGTGCCGGCGACCGCTTCGCCGTGGTGCGCGACGAGGCGCAGGCCCGCGAGATCGCGGACTACCGCCAGCGGCTAGCCCGCGAGAAGGCGGTGGCCAAGTCGGCCGGTCAGCGCGGCTCGCTCGAGCAGATGATGAGCCAGCTTCAGGACTCGGGCCTTAAGACCTTCCCCCTCGTCATCAAGGGCGACGTGCAGGGCTCGGTCGAGGCGATCTCGGTCGCGCTGGAGAAGCTGGGCACGGAAGAGGTGCAGGCGCGCATCGTCCATTCGGGCGCCGGTGCCATCACCGAATCCGACGTCCAGCTCGCCCAGACCTCGAACGCTGCGATCATCGGCTTCAACGTGCGTGCCAACACGCAGGCGCGTCAGGCAGCCGACCAGTCGGGCATCGAGATCCGCTACTACAACGTCATCTACGACCTCGTGGACGACGTGAAAGCGGCGATGTCGGGTCTCCTTTCGCCGGAGCGTCGCGAGACCTTCCTCGGCAATGCGGAGATCCTCGAGGTCTTCCACATCACCAAGGTCGGCAAGGTCGCGGGCTGCCGTGTCACGGAAGGCAAGGTCGAGCGCGGTGCTGGCGTGCGCCTCATCCGCGACGGCGTCGTCATCCACGAGGGCACGCTCAAGACGCTCAAGCGCTTCAAGGACGAAGTGGCCGAGGTGCCGGGCGGCCAGGAGTGCGGCATGGCCTTCCAGAACTACGACGACATCCGCCAGGGCGACGTCATCGAGTGCTTCCGCGTCGAACACGTCGCGCGCACGCTCTGACGCAAGCCACGAGGATCGAACATGCGGCGTCCGCCCCTCGGGGCGGGCGCCGTCTCGTTTCCTGAGGGAGAGGTCGCCCGCCCATGCGCTTCGTCTATCGGCTGGAGCCGCGAGACTATCATGGCGACACGGTCGAGCGCTTCGCCTATCCGGCAGCGCTCTTCGTGGACAGCGCCCCGAACACCCGCTCCTGTGGATCGGAAGACGCCGCGCGATCATTCTCCCGAGGCGAGGCTTGTGTGGGCCGGCGAGCATCGAAGACGTTCGCCTGCACATCGAGGAGAGGCGCGAGGCGATGACGGACATCGAGACGCGGGACGGGCGACATGCGCCACGGACGCACGGGCCGGCGGCGCGGACGAGCGACGGCGCGCCCGTTCTGGACGAGACCCGCACGCCGACCTTCGACGGCCACCCTGCCGTCGATCGTCCTGACGGCCACCTCAAGTTCTCCACCGCGCCGGCGACTTCGATCACGAATAACGCCTTCGACGAGGCCGAACGGAAAGACTTCGACAACGTGCTGGAAGGCTGGTACGGGCGTGCCCCGCGCACCCGGCCCCGCATGACGCGCGAGCGCACACTGAAGCCGGCCACGGCGAGCGACCCCAAGACGGACACCGTATGAAGAAGACCCAAGGCCGCGCGAGCGGCCCCTCCCAGCGTCAGCTCTCCGTGGGCGAGAAGGTGCGCCACGCGCTGACCGAGACCTTGCAGCGCGGCGAGATCCGGGGCGACCCGTTGATCGAGGGCGCCGTCGTCTCGGTGACCGAGGTGCGCATGTCGCCCGACCTCAAGCTCGCCACGGCCTACATCTCGGTGCTCGGGCAGGACGACGTCCAGCCCTACGTCGAGGCGCTGAACCGCCACGCCAGGTTTCTCCGCGGGCGCCTCGGCCCCGCCCTACGCCAGATGAAGTACATGCCCGAAATCCGGTTCCGCCAGGACGAAAGTTTCGACAATTACGCCCGCATCGATGCGCTGCTGCGCTCGCCGGAGGTCGCCCGCGACCTTGGCGACGAGGACGAGGAGGGCCGGGGCTGATGGCGCGCGGCAACCGCAGGCCGAAAGGCCGCCCGGTCTCGGGCTGGGTAATCTTCGACAAGCCGAAGGGCATGGGCTCCACGCAGGCCGTGGCCAAGATCAAGTGGCTCTACTTCGCCCAGAAGGCGGGCCATGCCGGTACGCTCGACCCGCTGGCCTCCGGCATGCTGCCGATCGCGCTCGGTGATGCGACGAAGACGGTCCCCTACGTGATGGACGGGCGCAAGGTCTACCGCTTCGCCGTGCGCTGGGGCGCGGAGACGACGACCGACGACACCGAGGGGCCGGTGACGAACGCCTCCGACACGCGTCCCGCGCGTGCCGCGATCGAGGCGCTGCTGCCCGATTACACCGGCGCGATCAGCCAGGTGCCGCCGCAGTTCTCGGCGATCAAGATCGACGGCGAACGCGCCTACGACATCGCCCGTGGCGGCGAGGCTGTGGAAATCGCAGCGCGCACCGTCGAGGTGCATCGGCTCCAGATCGTCGACATGCCGGACGGCGAGACGACGGTCTTCGAAGCCGAATGCGGAAAGGGCACCTATGTGCGCGCCATCGCGCGCGACCTCGGCCGCGATCTCGGCTGCTTCGGCCACGTGATCGACCTGCGACGCATCGCGGTCGGCGGTTTCGACGAGGACGACCTGATCACGCTGGAGGATCTGGAAGCGGCGGCCGACGAGGGACGCGAGACGCTGGACGAGGCGGCTGTCGAGGCGGGCTCGACCGCGCGCGTCGTCGAGTTCGGCCCGCTCGACGACATCCTCCTCGATCCCGCGACCGCGCTCGGCGATCTCTACGAGGTCTCTCTCTCCGAGGACCAGGCAGGGCGCGTGCGATCCGGCAACCCGGTGCTTCTGCGCGGCCGCGATGCGCCGGCCTTCTGCGAGGAGGCTTTCGCCACCGGTCGTGGACGGCTGGTCGCCATCGGCTCGGTGGAGGAGGGGGCCTTCCACCCCAAGCGGGTCTTCGGCGGGCGGGGCTGAAGCCACGCCTCGCAGATCTTCGCGTCAGTCGTTGTCGGGCTGCGTGTCGGCCTTCGGCTGCATTGTGCGTGCGATCCAGGTGTCGAAGCGCTTGAGATAGGTCTCGAAGAAGGCTGCCGTGTCCGGCGATGCGAAGCGGCCGTCCGCGTCCAGCGTATCGGGCCGATAAGAGAAATAGACCTCGGGCTGGCCCATCAGCACCACGTCGAGCGTGACGAGGACCGAGCGCAGATGCGCGATGGCCGTCGCCGCGCCGATGGCGCCGGGGCTCATGCCGATGACACCGCCCGGCTTGCCGTTCCACGAACTCTTGCCGTAGGGCCGCGAGCCCCAGTCGATCGCGTTCTTCACCACCGGCGGGATCGACCGGTTGTATTCCGGCGTGACGAACAGGACGGCGTCCGCGCTTTCGACAGCGCTCTTCAGCGCCGTTACGGAGGCCGGCACATTCTCCCATAGGTCTTCGTTGTACATCGGCAGGTCAGCGAGCTCGACATAGCGGAAGACGAAGCGGCCCTCGGCCTGCGCCTCCATCGCCTTGGCGAGCTTCATGCTGAGCGAGCCCTTGCGCAGGCTGCCGACGACAACGGCGATGGTCTTCATGATGTTGGGCACCTTCTGGCGATGAAGTAAGTCCGGCGAACTTAATCCTCTGTTGCACCGCCGCAAGGCGCTGGATGGGTGAAGCAGCGTCGTCGGGGTGGTGACGTTCGGTGCTCGATGACGCGACGGTTATGCATCCGGCCGCGAAAGCCACTCGTATCTGACCCGGAACGAATTTCGGGAATCCTCCCGAGGTGCCAACCGGAACAAGGATTGAGACGGATGACCTTCACCAGGATCGGAACCACCGCCGCAGCCCTCGCAGCTTCCACGAGCTTTGCCTTCGCAGCGCCCGTCGTCGGGCTGGTCGACGAGGCGACGCTCGTCATGTTCGACACAGAGAACCCGGCCGTCACCGCCACGATGGAGGTGTCCGGCGTCGAGAGGCTCTACGGCATCGACGTGCGCCCGGCCGACGGGATGATCTACGGTGTCACCTCCGCCAACACGATCGTCACCGTCGATCCCGAGACCGGAGAGACGACCGAGGTCTCCACGTTGAACACCGAGGTTCCGATGGCCGACTCGGTCGCCGTCGACTTCAACCCCGTCGCGGACCGCCTGCGCATCGTGTCCGGCACCACCAATCTGCGCGTGAACGTGGACAATGGCGAGGTGACGACCGACGGCGAGCTCAACTGGACGGAGGGTGACGCCAACGCCGACGCCACGTCCGACATCGTCGCGGTCGCCTACACCAATTCGGTCGGCTCGCCCGAGGCGACTGCGATGTACGATCTGGACGCGGGGCTCGGCGCGCTCCTGCAGCAGACCGCGCCGAACGACGGCACGCTGGCGACGATCGGCGAACTCGGCATCGACGGCGGCGCCACGCACGCCTTCGACATCGAGGCGACCGAGGTGGACATGAACACCGCCTATCTCGCGACCGGCGGCATGCTCTACACCGTCGATCTCGAGACTGGCGCGGCCACGGAAGTCGGCGAAATCGCCGGCCTCGACGGTGATCTGCGCGACATCGCGGTGATGCCGGCGATGTAATTCGCCCAATCGGTGACGATGGTTCGGGGGCCGGCGCGCGCCGGCCCTTTTCGTGCACGGCATCCTTTCGGCGGGCCACCCGTTGTTGCGCCGCGAAAGGAAGCCGATGACCCGACACGAACCGCTCGACGCGCAGGCCGCCGAAATCCTGCGCGAGATCGCAGAAGCGGGCGAGGGGCGACCCGAGCCGCGCGATGCTACCGAAAAGCTTGCCCGCGCGCGCGCGGACACGAATTCACTGCAGCGCTTCTCGGCGCCGGTACCGGAGATCGATATTCGCGCGATAACGATCGCCGGTCGCTGCGGGCCTATCCCGGTGGAGATCTGTCGACCGGCAAGCGGCGATGTGCTGCCGCTGATCGTCTGGTTCCACGGCGGCGGCGCGATCGCCGGCTCGATCGGGACGCATCGCGCCCCGCTCGCGGCGCTGGCCTCGCGAAGCGGCTGGGCCGTCGCCTCGGTCGGCTACGCGCTCGCGCCCGAGCATCCCTTTCCGCGCCCGCTGGAGGATTGCGTGGACGCATTGCGCGGGCTCGCCGAAGCCGGGGCGGGTGAGGGGTTCGACACCGCGTGCATCGTCGTCGGCGGGGATTCGATCGGCGGCGCCTTCGCGGCAGTGGCGGCGCGGCTTGCTCGCGACGAGGGGTCGACGCTCGCCGGGCAGGTGATCCTCTACCCGAACACCGACATGCGCACCGATCGCGGCTGGCCGTCGCTCGTGGAAAACGAGGGGCAGATCATGACACGCGCCTCGCTCGCCTACGAGGCCGGCTGTCACATTCCCGACGAGGTCGACCGCACCGATCCGCGCGCGTCGCCGCTTCTGGCGCCCGACCTTGAAGGTCTGCCGCCGGCCTTCTTCGTGACCTGCGGCCACGACCCTCTGCGCGACGAAGGCGAGGCCTATGCCCGGCGCCTCGTGGAGGCCGGCGTGTCCGTCACGCACCTTGCCTATCCCGCGATGATCCACGCCTTCTTCCAGATGGGCGCGCGCATCGACGCCTGCGACGATCTGATGGCAGCGATGACCGAATTCCTGCATCGGCTGCGTTGAGGGGCCGGCCCGGCGGCGCCACTGGTAATCGGTTGCGCGATCGGCTATATCCCGGCCGTCGCCCTCCTGCGGTTCCGCAGCGAAGGGCGCTTTTCCATGGCCCGCGCTGGACGACATCCCGGCTTTGGGCGACCGAACCCTCCACATTCAAGAAAGGGGACACGATGTCGATCACGCCCGAGCGCAAGGCCGAGCTCCTCAAGGAATACGCGACCAAGGAAGGCGACACCGGTTCGCCCGAAGTCCAGGTCGCGCTGCTCTCCGAGCGCATCTCGAACCTGACCGAGCATTTTAAGGGCCACAAGAAGGACAACCACTCGCGTCGTGGCCTTCTGAAGATGGTTTCGCAGCGTCGCCGCCTCCTCGACTATCTGAAGGATCGCGAGGAAGAGCGTTACACGGCCCTGATCGGCCGTCTCGGCCTGCGCCGCTAAACAGTTCACGGCGGGACGCCCTCCAGCGCCCCGCCGTTTCTCTATGGCCCCCGCGATCGACGCGGGCGCCGAACCCCGCGGCAAGGGACGTCCCCGCCGCAGAGCCGACGCTCACGGGGCAGGATTGCCGGATGCTTCCCGGCCGCGCTTGCGAAAGGATCGGAATCGATCCGCGCACCGTGCCGCGAGACCGAATGCAAGGTCTCGCATCGAAGCCTCAGGCCGTCTTGCCCGTGCGCGTTCTGGAACCGAACGCCGCCGTTCCCGCCATCGTGGGGCGCGGCAGAAAAAGGCAAGTCTCATGTTCAACACCCATCGCGTCGAGATCGACTGGGCGGGCCGTCCGCTGACCCTGGAGACGGGCAAGATCGCCCGCCAGGCCGACGGCGCCGTCCT
Organism: Aureimonas mangrovi; assembly: GCF_014058705.1. NCBI lineage: Bacteria > Pseudomonadati > Pseudomonadota > Alphaproteobacteria > Hyphomicrobiales > Aurantimonadaceae > Aureimonas > Aureimonas mangrovi. The sequence goes on along the minus strand of NZ_CP059692.1, from coordinate 17,974 downwards.
CGCCACCTACGGCGAGACCGTCGTCCTCGCCACCGTCGTCTCGCAGAAGCAGCCGAAGGCCGGCTTCGACTTCTTCCCCCTGACGGTCAACTACCAGGAAAAGACCTTCGCAGCCGGCAAGATCCCCGGCGGCTTCTTCAAGCGCGAGGGCCGTCCGTCCGAGAAGGAGACGCTGGTCTCCCGCCTCATCGACCGCCCGATCCGCCCGCTCTTCGCCGAAGGCTACAAGAACGACACGCAGGTCGTCGCGACCGTTCTCCAGCATGACCTCGAGAACGATCCGGACGTGGTCGCGATGGTCGCCGTCTCGGCCGCTCTGACACTTTCCGGCGTGCCCTTCATGGGCCCGATCGGCGGCGCGCGCGTCGGCTACATCAACGGCGAATACAAGCTGAACCCGCATGTCGACGAGATGCCCGAGTCCAAGCTCGACCTCGTCGTCGCCGGCACGCAGGACGCCGTCCTGATGGTCGAGTCCGAGGCGCAGGAGCTCGACGAGGCGACGATGCTCGGCGCCGTCATGTTCGGACACAAGGGCTTCCAGCCGGTGATCGACGCGATCATCAAGCTCGCCGAGCATGCCGCCAAGGAGCCGCGCGACCATTCGGTGCCCGACCATTCGGCGCTCGAGGGCGAGATGCTCCAGATCGCCGAGAGCGAGCTGCGCGAGGCCTACAAGAACACCGACAAGATGGCCCGCTACAACGCCGTCGACGCGGTCAAGGCGAAGGTCGTCGCGCACTTCCTGCCGGAAGGCACGGAGGAGACGAAGTACTCCAAGGAAGAGGTCGGCTCGGTCTTCAAGGAGCTCCAGGCCAAGATCGTTCGCTGGAACATCCTCGACACCAAGAGCCGCATCGACGGCCGCGAGCTCGACAAGGTCCGCCCGATCGTGGCCGAGGCCGGCCTCCTGCCGCGCACCCACGGCTCGGCGCTGTTCACGCGCGGTGAGACGCAGGCCCTGGTCGTCGCCACGCTTGGCACCGGCGAGGACGAGCAATTCGTCGACGCCCTGACCGGCACCTACAAGGAGACCTTCCTCCTTCACTACAACTTCCCGCCCTACTCGGTCGGCGAGACGGGCCGCATGGGCTCGCCCGGCCGCCGCGAGATCGGCCACGGCAAGCTCGCCTGGCGCGCCATCCGCCCGATGCTGCCCGCCAAGGAACAGTTCCCGTACACGATCCGTGCCGTCTCGGAAGTCACCGAGTCCAACGGTTCGTCCTCGATGGCGACCGTCTGCGGCACCTCGCTTGCGCTGATGGACGCCGGCGTTCCGCTGGCGCGCCCGGTGGCCGGCATCGCCATGGGCCTCATCCTCGAGGGTGAGCGCTTCGCCGTCCTGTCCGACATCCTCGGCGACGAGGACCACCTCGGCGACATGGACTTCAAGGTGGCCGGCACGAACGAGGGCATCACCTCGCTCCAGATGGACATCAAGATCCAGGGCATCACCGAGGAGATCATGAAGATCGCCCTCGATCAGGCCAAGGGCGGCCGCGAGCACATCCTGACCGAGATGAACAAGTCGCTCGGCGAAGCGCGTGCCGAACTCGGCGAGTTCGCCCCGCGCATCGAGGTCATGCAGATCCCGACCGACAAGATCCGTGACGTGATCGGCTCCGGCGGCAAGATCATCCGCGAGATCGTCGAGAAGACCGGCGCCAAGATCAACATCGAGGATGACGGCACCGTGAAGATCGCCTCCTCCTCCGGCAAGGAGATCGAGGCGGCCAGGAAGTGGATCCACTCGATCGTGGCCGAGCCGGAAGTCGGCGAGATCTACGAGGGCACCGTCGTGAAGTGCGTCGAGTTCGGCGCCTTTGTGAACTTCTTCGGCTCCAAGGACGGCCTCGTCCACATCTCGCAGCTCGCCGCCGACCGCGTCCAGAAGACGCAGGACGTCGTCAAGGAAGGCCAGAAGGTCTGGGTCAAGCTGATGGGCTTCGACGAGCGCGGCAAGGTCCGTCTGTCGATGAAGGTCGTCGACCAGGAGACCGGCGAGGAGATCAAGAAGGCTCCTCGCAACGAAGAGGAAGACGACGCGGCCTGAGCCGGACGTCTTCCAGGAAGTATGAGGGGCGGGCCGCAAGGCTCGCCCTTTTTCGTCAGGAGGGATCGGCATGACGGATCGCACGATGGGCCCCGCTCTAGCGCGGCGGGTCGCTCTCGCTGCGCAGGGCTTCGGCACGGCGCGCCCGGCCAACGTCGATCGCGGCCATCTCGCCCGCACCATCGCGCGGCTCGGGCTGCACCAGATCGACAGCGTCAACGTCCTCGCCCGCGCGCACTATCTGCCGGCCTTCTCGCGGCTCGGCGCCTATGACCGCACGCTCCTGGAGCGCGCCGCCTGGGGGCGTCCGGGCGAGCGGCGCCTCTTCGAATACTGGGCGCACGAAGCCTCGCTCTTGCCGCTCGATCTCCAGCCGGCCTTGCGCTGGCGCATGGCGCGCGCCGAGCGCGGGGAAGCCGGCTACCGGTCGATGCGCGTGTTCGCGGGCGAGCGGCGCGGCGAAGCGATGGCGATCCTCGACCGGCTGCGCAACGAAGGACCAATGGCGGCCTCGGATCTCGGCTCCGGGCGTCCGGGCTGGTGGGAGTGGAGCGAGGCGAAGGTCGCGCTGGAATGGCTGTTCTACGCCGGCTTCGTGACGACGAAGACGCGCCGCAACTCGTTCGAACGCGTCTACGACCTCACCGAGCGCGTGATCCCCGCCGCGATCCTCGACCGGCCAAGCCCGAGCGAGGCCGATGCCCACCGCGCGCTCGTGGAGCGTTCCGCCCGTGCGCTGGGCATCGCGACCAAGCCCGAACTGCGCGACTATTTCCGGCTCGGCATCCCCGAGACGCGGCGGGCCGTCTCGGAACTCGTCGAGGAGGGTACGCTGGAGCCCATCGCCGTACCCGGCTGGCCGGCGGCCTTTCTGCATCGCGAGGCTCGCCTGCCGCGCCGGATCGAGGCGACCGCGCTTCTGGCGCCCTTCGATCCGCTCGTCTGGGAGCGCGCCCGCGCCGAGCGCCTCTTCGGCTTCCGCTACCGGATCGAGATTTATGTGCCGGCGCATCTGCGCCAGCATGGCTACTACGTGCTGCCCTTCCTTCTCGGCGACCGGCTCGTCGCGCGCGTCGATCTCAAGGCGGACAGGGCGACCGGATGTCTGAGCGTGAAGGCGATCCATCTGGAGCCGGACGCGCTCGACGGCACGCGCGAAGCGCTGGACGGCGAACTCGAGCGCATGCGTGGCTGGTTGGGGCTGAGCACGATCGAAGGCCCGACCCGCGTGGATCATGAAGGTCTCGACGCCTGATCCCTTCCGCACGCCGGGACGAGGGCGTCATCTGGTTGAGTCTTGCGGTTCGGCGTCCCTCGCCTTATTGCCAGACCCCATGCGGCTTCTCTCGCGCCTTGCCCTGCTCCTCCTCTTCGCCGCCGGCTTGTGCTGGCCGGCGCAGGCGCAGGCGCAGGCGCAGTTGCGCGATGGCGAGCCTCCATGCCCCTCGCAGACGGTGTTGCTCGCCTGCGCGCCGGACGACGCTCTGGCGGCGCTGCGCGCGCTCGCCGCAGCGGACGCCCCCTGCCACGTGAAGGTGATCGAGGCCCAGAAAACGGCGATGACGCCGCGCGCCGCCTGCGAGCCCGTGGTCTACGCCGCGCTCTCGCACGTGGGTCGCGGCATTGGCGTCGGTGCTATCGACCCGCCGCCCCGATCCTGAAAACGGCTACACGATCGAATACCCGCGTCTCTCGAGGAGGTCGCGGGCCCGTTTCATCGCGCGCCATCGACGGCAGAGACCGCCGCGCGCGACCGTTTTCAAAGGAAAGCAAGATGTCCACGACCAACAACCGCCTCATCGTGCCCGCGCTCGGCCGCGTCTATTCGAGCCTTCACGATTTCGCCGAGACGCTGCTCCGCGTCACCGCCGGCCTCATCCTCATCGTTCATGGCGCGCCGAAGATCGTCGACCCCATGGCCAATATCGGCATGGTCGAGGGTCTCGGCTTCTATCCGGGCGTTGTCTTCTCGCCGCTCCTTGCGCTCACCGAGGTCGTCGGCGGGCTCTTCCTCGCCATCGGCTTCCTGACACGGCCGGCAGCGTTTGCGGCCACCTTCGTGCTCCTCGTCACGGTGTGGTTCCACTGGGTCACTCTCGGCCAGGGCTATGCCGGCGCCGAGAAGTCGATCCTGTGGGCGGCGATGACGTTCTACTTCGTCATCCGCGGCGGCAATGCGCAGTCGGTCGACGCCAGGCTCGGCCGCACATTCTGAGGTCCAAAGACGAGAAGGGCCCGGCCGATCATCGGCCGGGCCCTTTTTTTGTCCGCGAGACGTCTCAGGCGATCGTCAGGCCGACATCCACATTGTTGCGCGTGGCGTTGGAGTAGGGGCAGACCTTGTGCGCCTCGTCGACGAGCTTCTGCGCGTCCGCCCTGTCGACGCCCGGCATCGAGATCGTGAGATCGGCCGTGATACCGAAGCCACCCTCCGAGCGCTTGCCGAAGCCGATCTCGGCGGTGACGGTCGCATCGTCCGGGACCGCGACGCCGACCGTCTTGGAGACGGCGCGCATCGCGCCGAGGAAACAGGCCGAGTAACCCGCCGCGAACAGCTTCTCAGGGTTTGCGCCGTCGCCGCCCGGCCCGCCCATCTCCTTCGGCACGACGAGATCGAGGTCGATCGACCCGTCTTCCGAGCGCGTGTGGCCGCTGCGGCCGCCGCCGCTGGCCGTGGCCTTCGTCTTGTAGATCGCTTCGACGGACATTCTGCCCTCCTGATACGGTTAGCGTGATAACGAAATAGAGCTACGCCACTTCGTTGTTCGCTATCGATTATCATGATAATTCTGTGTCATGATCAAGGAGGAGCTTTTGGGCAAGAAAAACCGCGTCACCGCGCTGGACGATCACCTGTGCTTCGCGCTTTACGGCGCGTCGATGGCCGTCGGACGCGCCTACAAGCCTCTGCTCGACGAATGGGGCATCACCTATCCGCAATATCTCGTGCTGAGTTCTCTTTGGGAGGACGGCAGCCAGAGCCCCGGTGCGCTGGCTACGCGCCTCGCCCTCGAGCCAAGCACCATCACGCCGCTCGTCGGGCGGCTGGAGAAGGCGGGTTTCGTGACCCGTGAGCGCAACCCGAACGATGGACGTCAGATCGTCGTGCGGCTGACGGAAAAGGGCACCGGTGTGTGTGTCCAGCGCGCATGCCTGGCGCGCAGGCTCTCCGAAGCCTCGGGCCTCTCGATGAAGAAGCTGCGCAAGCTCGCAGGGGATGTGCGCGACCTGCGCGATGCCGTCGCGGCCGGAGCGAAGGACAGCGAGCCGGCGCGCTGACGAGGCGCCCTTGACCTTCCAGCAAGGGGAAGCTCCATATCCGGCGGGATGTCAGCAATCGGCGAAAGGACCGGCACGATGAGCGCCGCCACGGACCGCACGGCAACCCTCTATCGCATGGTGATGCCGCAGCACACCTGCCCTTTCGGCCTCAAGGCGAAGGCCCTGCTGGAGCGTGAAGGCTATACGGTCGACGACCATTGGCTGAAGACGCGCGAGGAGACCGATGCGTTCAAAGCCGAGAACGGCGTCAGGACAACGCCGCAGACCTTCATCGCGGGCGAGCGCGTCGGCGGCTACGACGATCTGAGGCGTCATTTCGGCAAGCCCGTCGCCGATCCGAAGGCGGTGACCTACAAGCCCGTGATCGCGATCTTCGCGATGGCCGCGCTCATGGCGCTCGCGGCCAGTTGGGCGGCCTTCGGCACGCTGGCCCCGGTGCGCGCCGGTGAATGGTTCATCGCCATCGCCATGTGCCTGCTGGCGGTTCAGAAGCTGCGTGACGTCGAGAGCTTCTCCAACATGTTCCTCGGCTACGACCTCTTGGCGCAGCGCTGGGTGCCCTACGCCTATGTCTACCCGTTCGCCGAGGCCGCCGCCGGTGTCCTGATGATCTCGGGCGCGCTGATGTGGGTGTCGATCCCGCTCGCCTTCGTCATCGGCACGATCGGCGCGGTGTCAGTCTTCAAGGCTGTCTACGTGGACAAACGGGAGCTGAAATGCGCCTGCGTCGGCGGCGATTCCAACGTTCCGCTCGGCTTCGTATCGCTGACCGAGAACCTGATGATGGTCGCGATGGCGATCTGGATGCTGCGTTACGTCTTCTGATGCCCTGGCCCGAAAACCGTCTCCGGTTTTCGGGCCAGGAGCTCGAGCCCGGAGGCTAGCGACGCAGAACGTCGGCCCATTCGGGATGCTTGCCGAACTGGGCCTTGGCGAAGGGGCAGAGCGGCAGGAGCGCGACGCCATCCTTGCGCGCATCGTCCACCGCCCGGTTGACGAGGACGACCCCCACGCCGCGGCCGCGCAGCGCGTCGGGAACCTCCGTGTGGTCGATGATGACAAGCCCCGCACCGGCGCGGCTGTAGGTCATCTCGGCATCGTTCCCGTCGACGGTGATCGCATAGCGCCCCTTCGCCGGCCCGTCCTCGCGGCGCACAGGCGCGTCGATCGGCGCGGGCGCCGGCCTTGCTGTTGCCGGCTCGCTGGACGGGGTGCGCACGGCGCGCACGGCCCGTGGGCGGCCCGGCTCGCATTCGAGGTTCTCACGGTCCCATCCGGCGAGATCGGCGGCCGCGTCGTAGGTCGTCTGCAGAAAGGCCGTCAGCGCCGCGTCCGGGTCAGCCGCACTCTGCACCGCCTCGTATGGCAGGATGAATTCGGAGAGTTCGTTGCTCCAGAAGGCGGCTTCGGGCGCGACCCTCGCCGTCTTGTAGGCGTTCGGCCCCGGATAGGCGTAGGCGTAGAAGGCCGGATAATCCAGGCCGCCACCCCCCGGCCAGAAGCCGGCCGACGACACCTCGTGATCATAGGCCTCCTGCGCGACGTCGTCCGGCAGAGCGGGCACGCCGCCGGGATGGGTCGGCGCGACACGGCCCGAAAAACGCGTGACGGCAAGGTCGAAGGAGCCCCAGAACAGATGCACCGGGCTGACCTTCCCGAGGAAGCCGGTGCGGAATGCCTTGAACACGCGGTCAACCGTGAGCGTCGCGCGGAAGAAGCGGTTCACGGCATCGCGGTCATAGGGGCGCTCGCGATCGTCTTCGGCGAAGGGGACCGGGTAGGGCACCTCGTTCGGACTGCCGTGGAATGTCGGATCGCCGCCGAGTTGGGTGACGAGCGCGCGGAACTCTTCGTGGAAGTCCTTGACCGTCATCGGGCGCAGCTCGATCGAGCCGGTGCGCCCGTCCGCCGCCTGCCCGACGAGGCGATGATCGACGAGGTCGAACAGGAATTCGATGCCCGGGCCGTCGGGAATGGGGGAAGTCGTCCAGCCGCGCGGCGTCAGGTAGAAGGTCGCGTGCCAGGAGTGATTGACCCACGGCGTATGGGAGAACCGGTATTTGCCGACGATCTGCAGGTACAGATGCAGGGCTGAGCACGTGTCGCGCCAGCTCAGATAGTCGAGTTCGGGCCAGTTCGCCTTCGTCATGCCGCGCGCTCCCGTCGCTTTTCTCATCGCGGCGGACAGTGGATCGGGTGGCGCTGGAAGGCAACCCGCGCCACCGGGAACAGCGTGTCCCGGCCCACGGAACGCCGTTACGGGCAGGGATTGCCGAAGCGCTGGTGCAGGGCGTCTACCGCGTCCTGCATCTCGTCCGTCCAGGTCAGATCGGCGGCCGCGAGGCACTCCTCGAGCTGCGGGATGCTCGTTGCGCCGATGATGGTCGCGGTCACGAAAGGCTGCGCCAGGACGAAGGCATTCGCGAAGGTCGCGGGTCTGACCCCGAACTCGGCCGCGAGCGCCACATAGGCGTCGACCGCTTCGGCGGCATGGGCGAGCTCGTAGCGCCCCAGCCGGTCGAAGAGCTGCTTGCGCGACCCCTCGGGCAGCGCGCCGTTGGCGTATTTGCCAGTAAGGTAGCCCTGCGCCAGCGGCGAATAGGCCAGAAGCCCGACATCTTCGCGAAGTGCGATCTCCGCGAGCCCGCCCTCGAAGGTCCGGTTCACGAGGTTGTAGGCGTTCTGGATCGAGGCGATGCGCGGGCCCTTGCCGGCTTCCGCGCCGGCCACCCAGCGCATCGTTCCCCACGGGCTCTCGTTCGACAGGCCGACATGGCCGATCTTGCCGGCGTCGACGAGATCGGCGAGCGCGCCCATCGTCACCTCGATCGCGACCTCGTCGGCGGCGGGCTCAGGCGTCTTCCAGCGTGTCGGATTGGAGCCGAAGCCGGCCGTCGTGCGGTCGGGCCAATGGATCTGGTAAAGATCGATCCGCTCGACGCCGAGCCGCTTCAGCGACTTCTCGACCGCCTCGTGGATGTTGCGCGCGTCGAGCCGCGGCTCGGAGCCGTCGTCGCGAAACCAGGTGTTGGCCGAGCGGCCGACGATCTTGGAGGCGATCGTCAGGTCGTCGTGGCGGCCGCGCGCCTTCAGCCACGAGCCGATATAGGCCTCTGTGCGCCCCTGCGTCTCGGCCTTGGGCGGGATCGGATAGAGCTCGGCCGTGTCGATGAAGTCGACGCCCGCCTCCACGGCGCGGTCGAGCTGGGCGTGCGCCTCGGCCTCGGTGTTCTGTTCGCCGAAGGTCATGGTGCCGAGACAGATGCGGCTGACCTGAATGCCTGTGCGGCCGAGCGGGCTGGTCTTCATGAAAGGTCCCCTTTAAGCGCGCGAAAGCGCCGGACCCTTCCGGACCCGGCGCCTCCCCGAAAGTCCTCCTGCGGTCGCGCGGCTTATTTCGCCGCTTCGCTCACCGCCTCGGTCGTGTTGTCCTCGCCGGCGATCTCGGCGCGGCGCTCCTGCGCCTTCAACTCGTCGAGCGCGGGCATGGACATGATGTTGTAGCCGGCGTCCACATAGTGGATCTCGCCCGTCACGCCGTTCGAAAGCTCGGAGAGGAGGTAGAGCGTCGAGCCGCCCACCTCGTCATGCGTGACGTTGCGGCGCATCGGCGCGTTCTTGCGCTGGTAGTTCAGCATGAGGCGCGCGTCGGAGACGCCGGCGCCCGCCAGCGTGCGCAACGGCCCCGCCGAAACCGCGTTGACGCGGATGTTGCGGGGGCCGAAGTCGGCCGCAAGATAGCGCACCGAGGCCTCCAGCGCGGCCTTGGCGACGCCCATCACGTTGTAGTTGGGCATCACGCGGGTCGCCCCGCCGTAGGTCAGAGTCACCAGCGAGCCGCCATTGTTCATGATGGCCGCCGCGCGCTTGGCGATCTCGGTGAACGAGAAGCACGAGATCACCATCGTGCGCGTGAAGTTCTCGCGCGTGGTGTCGGCGTAAAGGCCCTTCAACTCGCTCTTGTCGGAGAAGGCGATGGCGTGGACGACGAAGTCGATCGTGCCCCACTTCTCCTTCAGCGTCTCGAAGAGGGCGTCGACCGAGGCGATGTCCTCGACGTCGCAGTCGATCAGCAGCGTCGAGCCGATCTCGGCCGCCAGAGGCTTTACCCGCTTGCCGAAGGCATCGCCCTGATAGGTGAGCGCGATCTCCGCGCCCTGCGCCGCGAGCGCCTTGGCTGCTCCCCATGCGATGGAATTGTGGTTGGCGACGCCCATCACGAGGCCGCGCTTGCCTTTCATTAGATCGCCCATGGGGATCAGTCCTCGTAAGCCTGGAAGACCAGCGACGCGTTGGTGCCGCCAAAGCCGAAGGAGTTCGACATCACCGTGCGGATGCCGGCGTCGTCCCGGCGCTCGCGCAGCACCGGCAGGCCTTCGAATTCCGGGTCTAGATTGTCGATATGGGCGCTTTCGGCGAGGAAGCCGCCGTTCAGCATCAGGAGCGAGTAGATCGATTCCTGAACCCCCGCCGCACCCTGGCTGTGCCCGGTGAGCGACTTGGTGGAGGAGATGTAGGGCACCTCCTCGCCGAAAATCTCGCGGATCGCGGCCATCTCGCGCGAGTCGCCGACCTCGGTCGCCGTGCCGTGGGTATTGATGTAGTCCACCTTGCCCGTCACGCCCGAAAGCGCCTGGCGCATGCAGCGAACCGCCCCCTCGCCGGAGGGCGCGACCATGTCGTGCCCGTCCGACGTCGCGCCGTAGCCGACGATTTCGGCGAGGATCGTCGCGCCGCGCGCCTTCGCGTGCTCCAGTTCTTCCAGCACGAGAACGCCCGCGCCGCCCGAGATGACGAACCCGTCCCGGTCCTTATCGTAGGCGCGCGAGGCGACCTCCGGCGTCTCGTTGTAGCGCGAGGACATGGCGCCCATCGCGTCGAAGAGATCGGCCATCGTCCAGTCGAGGCCCTCGTGTCCGCCAGCGAACATCACGTCCTGCTTGCCCCACTGGATCTGCTCGGCGGCGTTGCCGATGCAGTGCGCCGAAGTGGAGCAGGCCGAGGAGATCGAGTAGTTGACACCGTGGATCTTGAACCAGGTGGCGAGCGTCGCCGAAGCCGAGGAACTCATCGCCTTGGGCACGGCGAAGGGGCCGATGCGCTTGGGGCTGCCGTTCTTCTTCGTCAGCTCCGCCGCTTCGTAGATCGTGCGGGTGGAGGGGCCGCCGGAGCCCATGATGATACCGGTGCGCTCGTTGCCGCCGACATCCTTGTCCTCGAGGCCGGACGAGGCGATCGCCTGCATCATGGCCACATGGTTCCATGCGGCGCCTTCGGAGAGGAATCGCATGGCGCGCCGGTCGACCAGCGAGGCGACGTCCACCTGGGGCCGGCCCCAGACCTGGCTGCGGAACCCATGCTCGGCGAAATCGGGCGAGAAGGAGATGCCCGACTTGGCCGCGCGCAGCGATGCCTCGACCTCTCCCGCATCGCTGCCGATGGAAGAGACGATGCCCATACCCGTCACGACGACGCGCTTCATGGATGTGCTCCCTGACTGTTGCCGGCGCCGCGCGCCCTCGATCGAGCGGCTCAGCCGCCGGCCGCCTCGTCGACGAACAGGCCTACGCGCAGGTCGCTCGCCCTGTAGATGACCTCGCCGTCCGCTTTCATCCAGCCCTGCGCGATGCCGAGCTTGAGCTTGGAGCGCATGACGCGCTTGAACTCGACCCCGTATTCCACGAGCTTGACGTCCGGCGTCACCTGGCCGGTGAACTTCACCTCGCCGACGCCGAGCGCGCGCCCGCGCCCCGGCTCGCCGAGCCAGCCCAGATAGAAGCCGGTCAGCTGCCACAGCGCATCGAGGCCGAGGCAGCCGGGCATCACCGGGTCGCCCTGAAAGTGGCAGGCAAAGAACCACAGGTCCGGGTTGATGTCGAACTCGGCCCTGATCGAGCCCTTGCCGAACTCGCCGCCGGTCTCGCTCACTTCGGTGATGCGGTCGAACATCAGCATCGGCGGGAGTGGCAGCTGCGCATTGCCCGGCCCGAAGAGTTCTCCGCGCCCGCAAGCCAGAACCTCCTCGCGGTCGAAGCTGGTCTTCTTTGCGTCCATCATACTGCCCATCGTGTCGCGGGCACCGCCCGCTTGCCGGATTCGGCCAAGGCCCTTAGCACGGGTGTCGGCAAGGGCAAATGCGCGCGAGGCCCGAAAGTCGCATATGGGCCGGCGCGAAGGGGTCGTAAGGGAAGCGGAGATGAAGGCGAGGATCGCAGCGGTATTGGCCGCATGGCCCCTGATGGTGATCGCATCCCCGGCGGCGGCGCAGGACTGGGCGTTCCGGGCCGGCGAGGGCGCGGCCGGCTCGCTCGCCGACGGCGAACTGGCGGGCGTGGTCCTGCGTTGCCGCGAGGGGGCGCAGGAGCTTCACCTGACCCACAACGCCGCGGCCTTCGACCATGAACGCACGCACACGATCGTGCTGTCCGTCGACGGCACGGCCTTTCCGTTCGAGGCACGCGCGCAGCCGAGCGAGCGAACGGGCGACGACGATTTCGTGGCGATGACGGACGCGGCCGCGCTGGCGCCGCTTCTGGCCGCTTTGGCCAAGGGCACGGCGGTCGAGGTCTCGGCGCCGTCCGGTCGCTACACGCTCGGCCTCTCGGGCTCCAGCGCGGCGCTCTCGGCCTTTGCGCAGGCCTGCCCCGCGCCCGCGTGACGTTTGTTTTACCGCGAGCGAACGGCTATATGTTGCATAGCGATGGGGAAATCCGTAAAAGCGGACCCTCACGGTCAAGTTTGAAGTGGTGACAGGCGATGGCACAGGCGCATAAGCATGACGCGAAAACGCAGGGCAGTTTCTGCGTGTTCGAACGTCTGCGCGCGTCCGGCCTGCGCCCCACGCGCCAACGTGTCGCGCTGTGCAACCTGATCTTCGGTGCGGGCGATCGTCACCTGTCGGCCGAGGACCTGCACGAAGAGGCGCACAAGGCCGGCGAGCCGGTTTCGCTCGCCACCGTCTACAACACGCTGCACCAGTTCACCGATGTCGGCCTCGTGCGCCCGCTCTCGGCCGAGGGCCAGCGCACCTATTTCGATACCAACACGTCGGATCACCATCACTTCTTCATCGAGTCCGAGAACGCGATGATCGACATTCCGGACGGGGCGATCCGCATGAGCGAGTTGCCCGAGCCGCCCGAAGGCATGGAGATCGTCAATGTCGACGTCGTGGTGCGCCTGCGCCGCAAGCGCGATCCGAACGCGCTGGCCGACTGACGGGGCTGGCCTGAGAATGACCTAGACGCAAAAAGGCCGGGCGCATCGCCCGGCCTTTTTGCGTTTCGTCGTGGTGATCGCTAGAAGCGCTCATCCGGGTAGACGCCCCAGATGTCGTTCTGGGACACGAAGCCGGTGGTCTCGCCCGCCTGCACCCGGCACCAGCCGAAGGAGCACTGTTCCACCCTGGTGACGACGCCGGGCTCCATCAGGGCGACGACGCGCGCCTCGGCCGTCGCGTCGCGTCGCATCTCGACCGTGGTGCTCTTGCCCTTCAGCCAGGGGGCGGCCACGGCCGTGCGCTCGCCCGACAGGAGCGAATGGTAGACCCAGCCCTCGGCGCCCTCGGCGTCGCGCACGCGGCGCCAGTTGTCGTACTCCTGGATGACTTCGACCGGCAGTCCCTGCTTGAGATAGAGCCAGGAGACCGGGTAGTCGCGCCCCGGCCCGACACGCAGGTTCACGCGCGAGGCCTTGAGCGAGACGAAGCGGGGAAGCGGCAGGCCGCTCGCCGAGCGGTTCTCCTGCGGCGCCGCGCGCGTCTCGAGGCTGGCGACCTCGGTCGAGTTCTCCTGCGCCTTCGCCGGGGCGGCGAGCGCGGCGAAGCCGAGGGCGATGGAGGCGAGGAGGAGGCGGCTGGAAACGGTGCGCAAGGCGATCTGCTCCGGTGGAGGGCCGCGCCTCTCCACGCGCCCGCGCATCAGCGCGACCGTGGGTCCCGGCACGAGGCCCTTCGTAAGGGTGGGGCGGAGCGTTCGGCCCGCTCCGCTGTCGCCTTGATCATGCGCCTTTGGGGTTAACAGACCCTCAATCGCAGCCCGCGTCGGACCGTCGCGCGCGATAGCGAATCTCCTCGAAACGCATCGCCAGCGCGTCGAAGAGCAGGAGGCGGCCGAAGAGCGGTTCGCCGATCCCGCAGACGAGCTTGACCACTTCGCTGGCGGCGAGCGTGCCGAGGACGCCGGCCACCGCACCGAGGATGCCGGCCTCTTCGCAGGAGGCGACGAGCCCGGCCGGCGGCGGCGCTGGGAAGAGGTCGCGGTAGCGCGGCCGGGGCGCACCGGCTTCGTCCTGTGCGAAGGGAGCGAGCGTCGTCAGCTGGCCCGAGAACCGTTCCACCGTCGCGCTGACGAGCGGCCTCCTTTGCGCCTCACAGAGATCGGCCACCGCGTAGCGGGTCGCGAAATTGTCGCTGCCGTCGAGGACGACATCGTATCCCGTGACGATTCCCGCGCCGTTCCGCGCGTCGATGCGCAGTGCGTGGCTCTCGACCGCGACATGCGGGTTGAGGGCATTGATCGAGCGCGAGGCGCTGGCGAGCTTCGACGTGCCGACATCGGCGCTTTGATGCAGGATCTGCCGCTGGAGGTTGGAGAGCGACACGGTGTCGTCGTCCGCGATCCCGATCGTCCCGATGCCGGCGGCGGCGAGGTAGAGTGCGGCCGGCGAGCCGATGCCGCCCGCGCCGATCAGGAGAACGCGCGCGCGCTTCAGCGCCTGCTGCCCCGGCCCGCCGATCTCCGGCAGCACCAGATGGCGGGCGTAGCGGCCGATCTCCTCGCCCGAGAGCGCGCTCACGAGATAGCGCCCTTGTCGACGCGCAGCATCCGCGCGGTGTCCGCGATCGCGGAGAACAGCGCCTCGTCCGTCCCCGTCATGAAGCACTGGACGCCGAGGCTTTCGACGATGCCGAAGAGTGCCGCGCGGCGGGCGGGGTCCAGATGGGCCGCGATCTCGTCGAGAAGGAGGATCGGCGGGAGGCCGCAACTGTTCGCCACGAGCCCCGCATGGGCGAGGATCAGCCCGATGAGGAGCGCCTTCTGCTCGCCGGTGGAGGCGAGAGCGGCCGGCATGTTCTTGTCGAGATGGGTGACGGTGAGCTCCGCGCGGTGCGGTCCCTCCAGCGTACGACCTGCCGCGCGGTCCTGCGCGCGCCCGGACGCCAGACGCGCGGCGATCTCGTCCTCGGTTTCCGCGGCGGGCCGCGAGAGGTCGAGCGGGCCATAGCCGGTGGAAAGCTCCAGCTCGGCGGCGGGGAACGGGCCCGCGCCCTCGCGCCGCGCGGCCAGAAGCGCGCCGAGCCGTTGCACGGTCTCGGCCCGCGCCAGCGCGATCGCAAGGCCGAGCCCCGCCATCTGCTCTTCAAGGCCGGAGAGCCAGACCGGATCGCGCCGATCCTCGGCTAGAAGCCGGTTTCGGCCGCGCATGGCGCGCTCGTAGTCGAGCGAGCGGCGGCCATGTTCGGGGTCGAGCGTCAGGACGAGGCGGTCGAGAAAGCGGCGCCGGTCCCCCGCCGGACCGGTGAAGAGCCCGTCCATCGCGGGCGTCAGCCACAGGAGCCGGCAATGGCCGAGAAGATCGTCGAGGCTTTTCGCCGGCGCCTCGTCGAGCCGAAGCGTGCGTGGCGAGGCCGCCCCCTCGTCCGGCCGCACGATCGTCAGCGCATCGGTGGCCTCCTCGGCGGCCGAGACGATGTCTGCGCGCACCGAGAAGCCGCCGCTGCCGCCCTCGCGTGCCATGTCGCGATAGGTCGCACGACGAAGGCCACGCCCCGGTGTCAGGAGCGAGACGGCTTCGAGGAGATTGGTCTTGCCCGAGCCGTTGTCGCCATAGAGCACGACGAAGCGCGCATCCGTCTCCGCCGCGAGGCTGCGGTAGTTGCGGAAATCGGCCAGCCTCAGGCGGGTGATGCGCGGGGCAGGCCGGGCAGGCCCGGCGGCCGTGGCGTCGACGGGGAGGGCGCTCAGACCCGCATCGGCATCAGCACGTAGAGCGTGCCGTCGTCCGCGCCGTCCCTGATCAGCGTCGGCGAGCCGGGATCGGCCAGCATGAAGCGCGCTTCCTCGCCGGCGAGTTGCCCGGTGATGTCGAGGAGATAGCGCGCGTTGAAGCCGATCTCGATCGCGTCCGCCTCGTAGCCGACGGCCAGCTCCTCCGTCGCGGTGCCTGAATCGGGCGAATTCACCGTCAGGACGAGCTGGTCCTCGCCGAGCGCCAGCTTCACCGCGCGTCCGCGCTCCGAGGAGATGGTCGAGACGCGGTCGACGGCCGAGGCGAAGGTCTGGCGGTCCAGCGTCAGAACCTTGTCGTTGCCTGTCGGAATGACGCGCTGATAATCGGGGAAGGTGCCGTCGATGAGCTTCGAGGTCATCACGATGTCGCCGATCGTGAAGCGGATCTTGGCATCGGAAAGCTCGACCGCGACGCTGCCGTCCGCCTCGCCCAGAAGTTTCTGGATCTCGCTGACGGTCTTGCGCGGCACGATGATGCCGGGCATCCCCTCGCAGCCGGCCGGCGCCTCCATCTGGGCGCGCGCGAGCCGGTGGCCGTCGGTCGCGACAGCCCGCAGGCGCAGCGCGCCGCCGTCCTCGATCGCGTGCAGGAAGATGCCGTTCAGATAGTAGCGCGTCTCCTCGGTGGAGATCGCGAACTGCGTGCGCTCGATCAGGCGCGAAAGCTCGGCGGCGGGCAGCTCGAAGGCATGGGTGAACTGGCCGGCGGTGATGTCCGGGAAGTCGGCCTCCGGCAGGCATTGCAGGCGGAAGTTCGAGCGCCCGGCCGCCACCGTCATCTGCGTGCCTTCGGCGTTGGTCGAAAGCTTCACCTCCGAGCCGTCCGAGAGCTTACGCACGATGTCGTAGAGGAGGTGGGCGGGAACGGTCGTCGCGCCCTCGCGCTCGCCGGTGGCCGGCACGCTTTCGGTGATCTCGATGTCGAGGTCCGTCGCCTTCAGGCGCAGCGCGCCCGCCTCGGTCTTGAGGAGAACGTTCGACAGGATCGGGATCGTGTTGCGACGCTCCACCACGCGATGCACGTGGCTCAGCGATTTCAACAGATTGGAACGCTCGATGAGGATGTGCATGGGAACGGACGTCTCTTACGCGGGCGGACGCGCAGCGGCGCCCCTCACAATGGTGCCGAACCTTGTAGAGCAAGACCGCCGGTGCGCAAAGGGCGAAGGGGCCGGGCGCGCTATTCCTCGATCATGCGGCGGATGACGTCGAGCTCGTCGGAAAGCTTCTCGTCCTGTCCGCGCTCCGCCTCGATCTTGCGCACGGCGTGCAGCACGGTCGTGTGGTCGCGCCCGCCGAAGCGCCGGCCGATCTCGGGCAGCGAGCGCGGCGTCATGGTCTTGGCGAGATACATCGCGATCTGGCGCGGACGCACGATGGTGCGGGTGCGCCGGGCCGAGAGGATGTCGGCGCGCGAGACGTTGTAGTGACGCGAGACGAATTTCAGGATGTCCTCGATCCGAACCCGCTTCTCGGCGCCGGAGCGCGTGAGCTGGTTGAGGAGGTCGTCGAGATGCTCGGGCGAGAGCGGCTGGCCGACGGAATGGCGGAAGGCGATCTGGTTGAAGGCGCCTTCGAGGTCGCGGCCCGAACCGGCCACGCGACGCGCGATCGTGTCGACGACGTCCTGGCCGATCGCGAAGGTCGGGTCTTCGGCCTTCATCGCCGAAACGCGCGAGGCAAGAATTCCCTTGCGCATCTCGAGATCGGGCGAGGCCATCTCGATGGCGACGCCGCCGGAGAGGCGGGAGCGCACGCGGCTGTCCAGCGATTCCAGCTCGAAGGCCGGCCGGTCGGCGGCCACGATCACCTGCCGCGCCGAATCGATCAGCGCGTTCAGGAGATGGCAGAATTCCTGCTGGATCGACTTGCCCTGCAGGAACTGCATGTCGTCGATGATCAGGATGTCGATGCCGCGCAGCGCCTCCTTGAAGGTCAGCGCCTGGTTGTCGCGGATGGCGGTGGCGAAGCGCCACATGAAGTACTCGGCCGTCAGATAGACCACGCGCGGCTGATCGGCGCGCTGGAGCGCGGCATTGGCGATCGCCTGCAGGAGATGCGTCTTGCCGAGGCCGACCGAAGCATGGATGAAGAGCGGATTGAATCGCACGGACTGCGGGCCATTCTCGGCGATCGAGCGGCCGGCGGCGAGCGCCACGCGGTTCGACGCGCCCTCCACAAAGCTTTCGAAGACGTAGCGCGGGTCGAGCGGGGAGCCGAACTCGCCGTTGGTGCGCGGCGCCTGTGCGCGCTCCGGCATGCGGGCCGGAACGGGGACCGGCCGCTGGCCGAGCGCCGCATCGTTTGCCGCGCTCGTCTGCACGGGCAAAGCGGGCGAAAGGGCAGGCGTGGGCGACGAGCGCACGGCGCTGCGCACCTGGATGTCGACCTTGAGCGTGCCCGGCACCTCCTCGGCGAAGATGCCAGTGAGGAGCTCGCGGTAGTGGCCGTTGATCCACGTCTTGAGGAAGGCCGTCGGCACCGAGACCAGCACGACGCCGCGGCCGACCTGCTCGAGCTTCATGCGCTGGAACCAGGACGCGAAGATGTCCTGACCGAGCTGGGCCTTCAGACGCGCGTTGACGCGCTCCAGAAGTTCGGGCTCGGGGGCATGCCGCGCGTCTACCAT